>NZ_JBIAHA010000024.1:0-151421 GCF_042870175.1 Streptomyces sp. NPDC006643
GCGCTTTGTGTGGCGCGGGGGGGGGGGGCCGGGCGGGGCGTGGTGTTTTTCCCGCCGCCTTGTGTCGCCCCCCCCCCCCCCCCACACACCCCCCCCCCCCCCCCCCCCCCCCCCCCCCCCCGCGCGGCGCCCCCCCCCCCCCCCGCCGGGGGGGGGGGCCCCCCCGCCGCTCGTACGAGTGGTGTGGCCCGCGGCTACTTCTGGACGCCGAAGATCGGGACCAGCGAGTCGGGAAGCTTGTCGTTGCAGGCCAGTTGGCCCGTCTTCGTCAGCGCGTCGTTCACGCACGTGTAGTAGTCGCGGTAGACGAGCTGCACGGTGAACGTCCCCGCCACGATCAGCAGCGCGAGGGACGCCGTCACGATGCCGCTCACCGCGGCCGTCGTCTGCGGCTTGTGCGTCGTCGTGCCCTGGACCGGTGCGCCCGGCGGCGTGCCCGGTACGGGCGGTGCGCCCGGCGGGGTCGGCGCGGGCGACGCCGTACCGGATCCCGTGTCGGAGTCCGTACCGGATCGCGGGCCGGACGTCGTCGTACCCACGTCGGAACGGTCGGCGCCCGTCCGCTCGGCCGTCGGACGCGGCAGCGGCGCCTTGGCCCGCAGCGAGCTGATGCCCCAGTACAGGGCGAGTGCGCCGAGGAGCAGCGCGACCTCGGGGAGGTCGAAGAGGGCGAAGAAGAACGCCCACATGCCCGAGAGGATCGAGTACCGGGCACGGCGCTGGAACGGGTCGGTCGGGTCCCAGCGCAGACCGCCCCTGCCGGGCCGGCCGTCCGGACCGTCCTGGCGGCCACCGGGGCCGTTCTGCCCGCCGCCCGGTCCGTTCTGGCCGCCGGGCCTGCCGCCGAAACCGCCCGACGAGCGGCCCGGCTGACGGCTGCTCCACTGGCTGCCCCAGGACGAACGGTCACCGCCCGACGACTGGTCGTCCGGCGTCCCGCCGCCGTTCTGGGGGTGGCGCGGCTGCCACGGCTGCTCGGGCCTGTCCTCCGGCGGCGGCGCGAACGGATTGTCGTCCGAGGATCCGGAGCTGCCCGAGGACCCGGAGGACCCCGAGGATCCCGGGCCGCCGCCGGACCCGGAGCTGCCCGAACCGCCGGAAGAACCGGAGGACCCCGAAGAGTCCCCCGGCCCGGAGCTGCCCGAGGACCCGGAGGACCCGGAGGACTCCGGGGATCCCGAAGGCCCGGAGGACGAGGACTGGCGTTCCCGCAGCAGAAGCACCGGCCCGGTGGGCTGCGGGACAGGGAGTGCCGTGCGGTGTCGTCGGTCCGGCATCTGGTGAACGTCTTCCCCTCAGACCCTTGGCGTAAGGGGTCTTGTGTCGTATGGCCCGTCCTGGAGACAGGTCCGTGTCCCCAGACGCTACCTCCCGGCCGCGCCCCCGTCCCCCGGGGGCCGTTCGGTGTGCCGGTATCGTTGCTGACGGTCGGCGCATTCGTAGAGTTCCCCGACAAGGGAGACACGACTCGTTCGTACGACCACACAAAGCCGTACGACCCGCACGACCCGCGAGGCTCTGCTCGCGTCCAGAAAGGCGTTCCGCCGTGGCCTCCCCGCCGTCCCCGCCCGCCTCCGACGACCCGATGACCCCGCCGGAACCCGGCTCCCCGGTCGAATTCGGTTCCCCGGCCCGGCTCGTGGTCCTCGTCTCCGGCTCCGGTACGAACCTCCAAGCCCTGCTCGACGCGGTCGCCGCCGACCCGCGGGGCTACGGGGCGCGGATCGTCGCCGTCGGCGCCGACCGCGACTCCATCGCCGGACTGGAGCGTGCCGAGCGCGCCGGGCTGCCGACCTTCGTCCGGCGCGTCAAGGACCACGCCACGCGCGACGAGTGGGATGCCGCGCTCACCGAGGCCACCGCCGCGTACGAGCCCGACCTCGTCGTATCGGCCGGCTTCATGAAGATCGTCGGGAAGCGGTTCCTCGCCCGCTTCGGCGGCCGGTTCATCAACACCCACCCCGCCCTGCTGCCCAGTTTTCCCGGTGCCCACGGAGTGCGTGACGCGCTCGCGTACGGGGCGAAGGTCACCGGTTGCACCGTCCACTTCGTCGACGACGGCGTCGACACCGGCCCGGTCATCGCGCAAGGCGTGGTCGAGGTGCGGGACGAGGATCACGAGGACGGTGGCGTCGCTCTCCATGAGCGCATCAAGGACGTCGAGCGACGGCTGCTCGTCGATGTCGTGGGGCGTCTCGCCCGGCACGGCTACCGCATTGAGGGACGAAAGGTAACAATCCAGTGAGCGTCGAAAAGGCCCCGGCGGAGACCGCCGCGGCAGCAGCCGTCGAAGGTACGAAGCGGCCCATCCGCCGCGCGCTGGTCAGCGTCTACGACAAGACGGGTCTGGAGGACCTGGCCCGCGGTCTGCACGCGGCCGGCGTCACGCTCGTCTCCACGGGCTCAACCGCCGGGCGCATCGCCGCCGCCGGGGTGCCCGTCACCAAGGTCGAGGAGCTGACCGGCTTCCCGGAGACCCTCGACGGCCGCGTCAAGACGCTGCACCCGCGCGTGCACGCCGGCATCCTCGCCGACCAGCGGCTCGCCTCGCACCGCGAGCAGCTCGCCGAACTGGGCATCGAGCCCTTCGAGCTGGTCGTCTCCAACCTCTATCCCTTCCGCGAGACCGTCGAGTCCGGGGCCACCCCCGACGAGTGCGTCGAGCAGATCGACATCGGCGGCCCGTCGATGGTCCGCGCCGCCGCCAAGAACCACCCGTCGGTCGCCATCGTCACCAGCCCCGCGCGGTACGGGGACGTCCTCGCGGCCGTACAGGACGGCGGGTTCGACCTGACGACGCGCAAGCGGCTCGCCGCCGAGGCGTTCCAGCACACCGCCGCGTACGACGTGGCCGTGGCCTCCTGGTTCGCGGCCGACTACGCCGCCGCCGACACCTCCGGGCTCCCGGACTTCCTGGGCGTCACGTACGAGCGCGCCGACGTCCTGCGCTACGGCGAGAACCCGCACCAGGCCGCCGCGCTCTACACCGGCGGCTCGGGTGGCGGGCTCGCGGCGGCGGAGCAGCTGCACGGCAAGGAGATGAGCTACAACAACTACACGGACACCGACGCCGCGCGCCGTGCCGCGTACGACCACACCGAGCCGTGCGTCGCGATCATCAAGCACGCCAACCCGTGCGGCATCGCGATCGCCGACGATGTCGCCGAGGCGCACCGCAAGGCCCACGCGTGCGACCCGCTGTCCGCGTTCGGCGGGGTCATCGCCGTCAACCGGCCCGTCTCCGTCGAGATGGCCGAGCAGGTCGCCGAGATCTTCACCGAGGTCATCGTCGCGCCCGGCTACGAGGACGGCGCCGTCGAGGTGCTGGCCCGCAAGAAGAACATCCGGGTGCTGCGCTGCGAGGGCGGCCCCTCCGCCGCCGTCGAGCTGAAGCCCATCGACGGCGGCGCGCTGCTCCAGGTCGCCGACCGGCTCCAGGCCGACGGCGACGACCCGTCGACCTGGACGCTCGCCACCGGTGACGCCCTGTCGGAGGCCGAGCTGCGCGAACTGGCCTTCGCCTGGAAGGCGTCCCGCGCGGTCAAGTCCAACGCGATCCTGCTGGCCAAGGACGGCGCGAGCGTCGGCGTCGGCATGGGCCAGGTCAACCGCGTCGACTCGGCGAAGCTCGCCGTGGAGCGCGCGGGCGAGGAGCGGGCCCGTGGCTCGTACGCGGCCTCGGACGCGTTCTTCCCGTTCCCCGACGGGCTGGAGATCCTGCTGGACGCGGGCGTCAAGGCCGTGGTGCAGCCGGGTGGTTCGGTGCGGGACGAGCTGACGATCGAGGCGGCGAAGAAGGCCGGCGCGACGATGTACTTCACCGGGACCCGGCACTTCTTCCACTGAGCCGGCCGAACCGTCCCACGCCGCCGAACCGCCCCGCGCCGCCGGGCTGTTACGCGGTGACGGCCGCCCCTGTCACGTACCGGGGGCGGCCGTTGTGCGTCTCGGCCGGAGCACCCTCCGACCCGGTCGAGGGCCGGGTCAGGAGTGTTCGCCGCCGGGTACGTCCTGCTGTTCCTCGGCGAGCGCGCTGCCGGTGCCGGCCGGCGGGTCGGTCAGATGGCTGAGGGTGCCGGTCAGCCGCAGGAGGCGGTCCAGGGAGGCGGGGCGCCCGTCGAGATACAGCCGCACCCCGGCCGCGTCGGTGACCCGGTGGATCGCCAGGAGGGTGGCCAGGCCCATGGAGTCGCAGGTGACCAACCGCGAGCAGTCCAGGTGCAGTTGGCGGGTGCGGGGGTGGCGGGACAGTTGTCCGCGGGTCTCGTCCAGGAGCTGCTGGCAGCTGTCGTAATCGAGGTCGCCGTCGATGCTCACGCTCAGCGTGTCTTCATCGGTCAACGAGACGGTCAGCAGCAGGCCGGCGGGCGGAATCGTCGTCATCGGAGCACTCCTGATCCGGATCGTACGGCGCGAACGGTGGGACTCGTCCGGCGCCTGTCGGGCGTGGTTGATCGACGGCCGGCCCGGACCGGCCCGTGCGAGGTTGCCGGGGACGTACTCACGCCGTGAACCTGCCCGGTCCACGTCCGCCCACCGCGCTGAGGTGGTTGTTGCGCGGGGCGGTGATCGCGACCACGGCCATGTCGTCGTGCCGTCCGCCGCGGACCCACTGGGAGGCCAGCGTCTGGATGTGCTCAACCACGGCCGCGGCCGGCATCCCGGCGCACTGGGACAGAGCGTCGTGCAGGCGTTCCTCGCCGTACTGGTCGTCGCCGCGCGGGCCGCCCCTGGCCTCGGTGATGCCGTCCGTGAACAGCACGCAGGTCTCACCGGGCGCGAGGCTGGCCTCCACCGTGACGGCCGTCGCCTCGGGCAGCGCGCCCACCAGGGTGCCGCGTGTACGTGCCTCCTCGACGTGTCCGTCGCCGCGCACGATCAGCGGGGCCGGATGCCCGGCGCTGGTCAGCCGCAACCGCACGCTGCCGGCGTGCCGTACGGCGGAGGCGAGGACGAGCGTCGCGAAGCGGGTGTGGTGCGAGTTGAGCAGGGCGCCGTTGAGCAGGCTGAGGACCCGCTGGTGGTCGTCGGCCATCGGCAGCAGCGCGTGGAGCGTGTTGCGGATCTTGCCGGTGAGTACGGCGGCCTCCAGACCCTTCCCGCACACATCACCGAGGATGACGAGGGACTCCTGGTCCTTGGCGTCGGCGGGCGCGGGGTGGACGTCGTAGAAGTCGCCGCCGACACGTTCGCTCTCGGCCGCCGGCCGGTAGGCGCCGGCGAACTCCACGCCGGAGACGTCGTGCAGCACCGGCGGCAGCAGTTCACGCATCAGCGTCTCGGTGATCGAGCTCTGTTCCGCGTACAGCCTGGCGGCGGAGAGCGCGGCCCCCGCGCGGGCCGCGAACAGCCGGGCGAAGACCTCCTCGTTCTCGGTGAACGGTGCCTGGCCCGCCCGCCGGAGCAGCACCAGGGCGCCGGCGGGCACGCCATGGCCGGGCAGCGGGGTCACCACTATCGAGCCGACCCTGCCGAAGCCGTCGGGCACGATCCAGGCGGGCGCGGCGACGGGGTCGATCCAGCGCGAGGGCACCGGCGGGAAGCCCCGGAGAGCCTCGGACAGACCGGGGACACGGTCGGGTCCGACGCCGATCTGCCGGCGCACCGGCTCACCGTCGCGCGTGCACGAGACCATCGCCAGGCCACGGCCGGCGGTCGGTTCGATCACCAGGGCCGCGTCGGCGAGGTGCCCGGCGGCGAGTTTCGCGGTCGTCGCCGTGCAGCGGGCCAGATTCAGCGACGAGAGAAGTGCGTTCGACGCGTCACCCAGAAAGGCGGTCCGTTCGCGCTCCATGCGCAGCGCCATGCGGGCCAGCAGATGATCGGTGTCGTCCACCAGCCACCACACCACCTCGCCCGCCTCCTCGCAGGTGGGGTGCGCCTCGAAGCTGCGGTCACCGATCTCACCGCGGACGGTGGAGCTGACGGCGGGCGCCGTCACGGCCGTTCCCCCGCCCGACCGGCTTCCGGCCGCGACGGAGGACAGGCTCTGGTGTGCGTTGGCCAGCCATGCGGGCACCGCGCCGCTCACGCCCACGCCGGGCCGCGCGCGCGGGAGCAGCACCGAGGCGGCGTCGTTGAGGAAGCGCACGACCCCGTGCGCGTCCGCGACGAGCACCGGATACGGCGCCAGACGGAGAACGGATCTCTTCATGCCACCACCCGTATCGGTCGGTTGTTCCGCGAAAGTCACCACACTCGTGAGGTCCGCTGCGCGGCCCCGTCACCCCTTTCCTCTCGACATCAGATCAGTTGCCCGCTGAAAACCGTCCCGCACCTCCGACTTTGGCGGCAAAGGCCAGCAGATCACAGCACAATACGCAAAAGCGTTGATAGCGCTCAAGGCCGCCGCCGTTGTGGAGTTGGGGACCTCTCATGGCAAGCTGACGTGGTGCTTGAGGACTCGGAGAACGCGGTCACAGGAACCGTTGAGAATGACGCCTTCATCGTGAAGGTCGCGGGCGGAATCGATTTCGACAGCGCGCGAGAGCTGGCGGAGGCGCTGGCGGAAGCGTGCCGGGTGGACACCGGGCGGACGGTGGTCGACCTGTCGGGGCTGCTGTTCGCCGACTCCGCCGTGCTGCACGTGCTGCTCGGCGCCCAGCGCGAACACCGCGCCGAAGGGCGCCGGATGGTGATCGCCGGACCGTTCAGCCAGACCGTGCGACGCCTCTTCGAGGTCACGGGGACCGCGGACTTCTTCACCATGGCCCCGACCCTCGACGCCGCGGTGACGTCGTAGAGCTGTGGGCAGAGCGGTGACAGAACGGCGGAACACCCGGCGCCACCGCGTGAAGACCCGCCCTCGGGGCAGGCGCGGCATGCGGTGAATACGGAACAGGCACCATACGAAGCCCAAGGCGGAGCCCCGGACGCGGAGTCCGAGCAGGCCCGGCCGCGCCAGCCCCTGCCCGAGAACGCGGCGGCGGCGCGGGCGCGGGTCATGGCGGTGCTGCGCAGCGGGTTCTGCGAGATCGACGAGACCACGCTCGACGACGTCGTGCTCGCGGACGTGCTGCTCGTCACCTCCGAACTGGTCACCAACGCGCTGCGGCACGGCGGCGGCCTGACGGACTTCGTCGCCGAACTGGCCGACGACGGGCTGCGGATCGTGGTGGCCGACGCCAGCGATCAGCCGCCGGTCACCGTCGCGCGCCAACCCGGTGAACACACCGTCGGCGGATACGGCTGGCCGCTCGTCCGCCGGCTGGCCAAGAGCGTCGCCGTCACGATGACGGGCTCGGGCAAACGGATCGAAGCGCTCCTCAGGCTCTCCTGAGGCTTTCCCGAGCGGGTGACTTCCGAGCGGGTGACTTCCGGGCCGGTGACTTCCGCGGCGGAACGCCGGAAGGCCGTAAACCCCGCCGGTACGACGGGTGTTACGGCCTTCCGGGACACGACGCGCGAGCGCGGTGCCGATCAGTAACGGGGGCGCTTGAACCATGCCGCGCCGTCCGCCTTCGACACGAAGACGATCAGCAGAATGCTGAGAACGATGTGGACGATGCCCAGGATGCCACCGAAGGGGTAGAGACCCAGGACGATGGTCAGGGCGCCGTAGACGATCAGCGCGGTACGCAGGCCGCTGCCACCGGAGTTGAACTTGATCGCCAGGACGATCGACGCGACGGCCCACGCGAACGCGATGAAGGTCATGAACCAGACCACGCCGGTCGACTGGTCGACCAGGCTCTGGAACTGCGAGTCGTCGGCCAACTCGTCGCTGTCCTTGGCCGCGTTGAGCGCGATCGCGGCGAACAGGAAGATCACACCGCCGATGAGGCTGAGACCGCCGAGGATCCAGAGGAACACCCGGGACGCCGTCACGCCGCCGGGCATCTGCTGCGGCGCGCCGCCCGTGGGGCCGCCGGGGTAGCCGCCGCCGTAGGGCTGGACCGGGGGAGCCTGCGGGTAGCCGTAGTTGGACGACGGCTGCTGGGGCTGGCCCTGCTGCGGGTAGCCGTAGCCCGGCTGGCCGCCCTGGGGCTGCTGCCCCTGCTGGCCGTAAGGGTTGTTCGGGTCGCCAAAGCTCATGGCGGGTTTCCTCCGTTGGTAATGCGGGGACTTCGCGGAACCGTAAGGAGGTGACGTCATGAAACCGAGCGGTTCTCCCCCCAACACTGCCCGCGCACTGCGCGGCTCATCGTGCTGTTCGGATCATCTTTTTGTCCAGTCGGTATCCGTATGTGTTGTGCAAGTGCAACCTGGGGCGAACGGTTGATCTTGGCCACCGGGCCCCGTACATGACCTTGGATTGGAAGAGCGGTGGGGTCATCCGCGAAGATGGGCCCATGACCGCCCAAATTCTCGATGGCAAGGCCACCGCAGCCGCGATCAAGTCCGACCTGACCGCCCGCGTGGCGGCCCTCAAGGCGCAGGGCATCACCCCGGGTCTCGGGACCCTGCTCGTCGGGGACGACCCGGGCAGCCGCTGGTACGTCAACGGCAAGCACCGCGACTGTGCCGAGGTCGGCATCGCCTCCATCCAGCGTGAGCTGCCCGACACCGCCTCCCAGGAGGAGATCGAGGCAGTCGTACGCGAACTCAACGCGAACCCCGACTGCACGGGCTACATCGTCCAACTCCCGCTTCCCAAGGGCATCGACACCAACCGCGTCCTTGAACTGATCGACGCCGAGAAGGACGCCGACGGGCTCCACCCGATGAGCCTCGGCCGGCTGGTGCTGAACGAGACGGGGCCGCTGCCCTGCACCCCGTACGGCATCATCCAGCTGCTGCGCGCCCACGGCGTCGAGATCAAGGGCGCGCACGTCGTGGTCGTGGGGCGCGGGATCACCGTGGGCCGCTCGATCCCGCTGCTGCTCACCCGTAAGTCCGAGAACGCGACGGTGACGCAGTGCCACACCGGCACCCGTGATCTCTCCACGCATCTGCGGCAGGCCGACATCATCGTGTCGGCGGCCGGGGTGCGCCACATCATCAAGGCGGAGGACGTCAAGCCGGGGGCCGCGGTGCTCGACGTCGGCGTCAGCCGCGACGAGAACGGCAAGATCGCGGGCGACGTCCACCCGGATGTCGCGGGAGTGGCAGGCTGGATCTCACCGAACCCCGGTGGAGTCGGCCCGATGACCCGCGCGCAGCTGCTGGTCAACGTCGTCGAGGCGGCGGAGCGCGCCGGAAGCGGCAGCGGAACGTGAAAGGGGCACCCATGGGTGCTGGTACGAGTGCGGGTGCCGACGCGGCGGAGGAGCCCGCCGGCGGTGGCGCCGCCGCCGACGCGAGCGAGCCGGTGCGGGCGGCGGAGGCCGAGGGGGACGGCGACGCGGCCCCCAGCACCTCGCGGCGCTTCCCGACCGTCACCCAGGACACCGCGCGCCCCGAGGGCGGCGGCCGTGCCGCGGCCGGCGACGCGCCCGCGCCCGCCAGGCAGTGGCCGCTGCTCACCGTGCTGGGCGCGACGGGGCTCGGGCTGCTGATCGTGGGGCTCGACCCGTTCGAGGAGTCGTTCCGCTACGGCACGATCCTGATCGGTGTGGCGTTGATCACCGGCGCGATCCTGCGGCGGGTCATGCCGTCGGTCGGCATGCTGGCCGTACGGTCGCGCTTCACGGACATGGTGACGTACGGCCTGCTCGGTGTGGCGATCGTGCTGCTGTCGCTGATGACGCAGCCGGATCCGTGGCTGGAGATCCCGTTCCTGGAGGATGTGGTCCACTCCACGGTCCCGTAGCCCCTTGGCCGGTTCCACGGTCCCCGTGGTCGGTCCGACGCTGTTCCGCGGGTTTCCGCAGCTCGAAGCAGCAAGACGGCGCCCATCCCCTCCCCCGAGTCAGGACGGGCGCCGTCGGCATGTGGCCAGCGTCATGGACGCGCCAAACGGGATCAAGAGGCGGCAGATGCCTGTGGCATGGAAGTGACCATTCCGCCATGGTGTGATCGTCGGGCAACGGATGCGAGACTGGGGGCCGGAATCGGAGACGGCGCGCGAGGGGGCGCGGGGACTGTCCCGAATGCTCCGGTGCACTCCCATTTCTGGAACTGACACCCCGGCTCCACGCATCCCTTGGGGTAGTCGTCGGCCGGTGTGGGGGCGCGGGCACGGCGGAGCACAATCAGGCGCGTGCGGGGGGACAAGGGGGAAGTAATGCCTCGTTGGAAGGCACTACCGGAGGAGCTCGACCCACAGGTCAGGGAGTTCGCCACGCAGCTGCGCAGGCTGGTGGACAAGAGCGGCCTGAGCATCGCCGCCGTGGCGGACCGCACCGGCTACAGCAAGACGTCGTGGGAGCGGTATCTCAACGGCCGGCTGCTCGCCCCCAAGGGCGCGATCGTGGCACTCGCCGAGGTGACCGGTACGAATCCGCTGCATCTGACGACGATGTGGGAGCTGTCGGAACGGGCCTGGAGCCGTTCCGAGATGCGTCACGACATGACGATGGAAGCGATACGGATATCCCAGGCGCGCGATGCCCTGGGCGAGTTCGGCGGCGACGGCCCCGGCGCGTCCCGTCCGGGCACCGCCGCGCGGCCCGCCGCCTCCGGGGGCTGGCACGGCCCCGAGTCCCCCGGCGCCCCGCAGAGCCCGCCGCAGTCGGCCCCGCCACGGCCTCCGGCCCCCGCAGGCCCTCCTGGCCGGGGCGGCGGCGGGCGCGGCCGGCGCCGGACGGTGATCTTCGTGACGGCCCTCGTCGGCGCGCTGCTGGTGATCGCCGGGGCCGTACTGCTGACGGACCTGGGCGGCGGTGGCGGCGACGACACGGACAAGGTCGCCCGGACGCCGTCGGCGAAGCCGAGCGCCAGCGCGTCGGAACTGCCCGCCGGAGTGAAGTGCGCCGGCGACGACTGCATTGGCGAGGACCCCGAACTCATGGGCTGCGGCGGTGAGTTCGCCGAGACGGCGACGACCGCGAAGGTCGGCACGGCGGTCGTCGAGGTCCGCTACAGCGAGACGTGCGGGGTGGCCTGGGCCCGTATCACCGAGGCGGGGCCGGGCGACACCGTCGAGATAGCGTCCGCCAAGGGCGGCGGCCCACCCCAGACGGGCACGGTGAACGCGGACAAGGACGCGTACACCCCGATGGTCGCGGTGACCTCGGCGGCGGACGCGGAGGCGTGCGCGACGCTGACGACGGGCGTGGAGGGCTGCACGACGGCGGGCGGCTGAGCGGCCCGACTCGACGCCGAGGCCGCCCCTGCCGGGGGGCGGAGCGCTCCGGCTCGCGGCGCCAGTGGACTTACGGGGTGGCTGGTCGCCGTTCCGCCGTGGGGCGGCTGTCGGGGGAGCGGTTCGGCTCGGCGCCGAGGTCGCCCCTGCCGGGGGCGGAACGCTCCGGCTCGCGCTCCGGCTCGCGCTGCGGCGGCTGTCCCGCGCGGCACCCGGTTGTGGGCGGGCCCGAGGTGGGCCTGCCGGCGCGGTGAGCGGTTCGGCTCGCGGTGGCAGTGGACTTACGGGGTGGCTGGTCGCCGTTCCGCCGTGGAGCGGCCGTTGGGGGAGCGGCCCGGCGCGGCACCCGCCCGCGGGCACCGGCCGTGGGCGGGGGCTTCATCGTGCGGAGCGGTACCGGGCCAGGGACCCCGTACCCCACCGTCCGCGACCCCGTCGCGCCCCGCAGGGCGGTACCCCCGCCCCGTCGGATAGCCTGACCGGCGGTTGTCTCTTCACGTCAAGACAAGATTCACCCGCCGTCGGAGAGATGGCCCGCACCAGGGGCAGGGCCCCTGCCGCCCGCCGTTCCACCGCTGTCTAACGGAGACCGCCATGACCCGCACTCCCGTGAATGTCACCGTCACCGGCGCAGCCGGCCAGATCGGATACGCGCTGCTCTTCCGCATCGCCTCCGGCCAACTGCTCGGCGCGGATGTGCCGGTCAGCCTGCGTCTCCTGGAGATCCCGCAGGGGCTGAAGGCCGCCGAGGGCACCGCCATGGAGCTCGACGACTGCGCCTTCCCGCTGCTTCGCGGCATCGAGATCACCGACGACGCGAACGCCGCCTTCTCCGGCGCCAACATCGCGCTGCTCGTCGGCGCCCGCCCCCGTACCAAGGGCATGGAGCGCGGCGATCTGCTCTCCGCCAACGGCGGCATCTTCAAGCCGCAGGGCAAGGCCATCAACGACAACGCCGCGGACGACATCAAGGTCCTCGTCGTCGGCAACCCGGCCAACACCAACGCGCTCATCGCGCAGGCCGCCGCCCCCGACGTACCGGCCGAGCGCTTCACCGCGATGACCCGGCTCGACCACAACCGCGCGATCTCGCAGCTCGCCGCGAAGACCGGCGCCGCCGTCACCGACATCAAGCGCCTGACCATCTGGGGCAACCACTCCGCCACCCAGTACCCGGACATCTTCCACGCGGAGATCGCGGGCAAGAACGCCGCCGAGACGGTCAACGACGAGCAGTGGCTCGCCGACACCTTCATTCCGACCGTCGCCAAGCGCGGCGCGGCCATCATCGAGGCCCGCGGCGCCTCCTCGGCGGCCTCGGCGGCCAACGCGGCCATCGACCACGTCCACACATGGGTCAACGGCACCCCCGAGGGTGACTGGACCTCCATGGGCATCCCGTCGGACGGCTCGTACGGCGTCCCGGAGGGCATCATCTCGTCCTTCCCCGTCACCACGAAGAACGGTGCCTACGAGATCGTCCAGGGCCTGGACATCAACGACTTCTCCCGTGCGCGCATCGACGCCTCGGTGAAGGAGCTGACCGAGGAGCGCGACGCCGTCCGCGAGCTCGGCCTGCTCTGACAGCTTCCCGCACGACACGGCTCCCGCGCCGCCCGCACCTGGGCGCCGGGAGCTTTGTCGTGCCAACCGCCGTACACAGCGCGGCAATTCGCGCACACTGAGTACATGAACGGATACGGAGAGGGGCTGCCGGCGTACCGGACCATCCGCATGACGGTGCAGGACGGTCCGATCGCGGCGTTCGCCGACGAGGAGGCGTGGCGGGCCCGGGAGCGTTATCCCACCATCGTGGGCATGGGGCTGCCGGTCTTCGTCGCGGCCAGGGAGTCGGAGCGGGGCGGCTGGGAGATCCTCGGGTCCGCCGTCGACGCGCCGCAGGGGATCCGCGACTCCCTCGGCTCGCACTTCCGGCGGCTGGCCAAGGAGGCGGGCGACGCCGGGCGGACCCGGGACCTGAAGAAGTGCCGCGCGGCCTACGAGAAGCTCGACTGGGTCGCGGTGGACGAGCTGACGGTGCTCGGTACGCGGTATCGCGTGGTGCGGGTGGAGCAGTTCATCCGGCTGGGTCCCGACGGGCCCGAGCCGCCGCGGCCGTCGGACCCGGACCCCGGTGAGGTCGGGGAGGCGATCCGGCTGCCCGGCCGGCTCAAGGGGTTCGTCATCGATCCGTACACCGGTACGGGCGTGGCGGAGGGGCTGCTCAAGTTCGACCTGATGCAGTTCGTGCTGAAGGCGGGCAGCGCGCCGCCCGACGTGCGCGGGGATTCGCTGCGGGCGGTCGAGACACATCCGGGCGGGGTGCTGCTGCCCGCCGAGTTCGCGATCGCCGAGTGCGGCAAGGACGGGCAGTGGAAGCCGCATTCGGGCTCGGTGGCGAGTCCGCAGGCCGCGCGGGACCGGCTGGCGATGGACTTCCGTGTCATGGCGCCTGTGCAGCGGGATCTGAACGAGGCCGAGCGCGCGGAGTACGCGAGCGCGGCGGACCGGCTGGACGAGAAACGCGGGGCCGGGATCGCGGTGGGCGGGCGGCGGTTCCGCGTGGCGCGGGTGGAGCAGTTGGTACGGATCGGGCCCGACGGCCCGGAGGGACCCCGGCCTTCGGACTTCGACCCGGAACCGCCGATCGAGGCGCACGCGAGGCAACTGCGCGAGGAGGGACTGCTGGACGACGAGGGCGGCGCGCCCGTCGAGTTCAGCGACGAGATGAAGGAGATGAAGCGGCTGATGGACAAGGAGGAGGAGAGACGGGCCGCGCGCAGGCGGGAGAGGGAGGCGAAGAAGGGCTCCACGGTGAAGAAGGGCTCCACCGGGAAGAAGGGCTCCACGGGTTCGTAAGCCTCGAACGGCTCGAAGAACTCGAAGGGTTCCAAGCGGGGCTTCGGCGCACGCGTCCGCACACAACCGCGCGGACGCCGCGAAGCCGTGCCAACCAGGCGCGAACGGGCGCGAGTTCGGCGCCCGTGCGATAGGGGCCCGCCCTAGGGGTGTGTCCGGCGAGTGCCAAATGGTGGCTTATGTCGCCGAGTTGGCCCCCTGTTTCCCACTTGTTTCGTCATGAGCATGGTTACACCGCGCTCCATCTGGGGGACCATTCCGGCGTCGGTCATCGCGCGTAGACCCGGGTGGCGACCGCACCGCTCTCTGAGGAAGCCCCGTGTCACCGGACACGGAGCGTCAACCTGTCTCCCCACCGGAGGATTTCCATGCGCCGTCGACTGGCCGTGCCGCTCGCCGCCCTCGCCCTCGCTCTCCCCGCCACCCTGATGTCGGCGAGCTCGGCCGCCGCCGCGCCGGCCGACAAGCCGCAGGTTCTGAGCAGCTGGACGCAGACCAGCGCCGCCAGCTACAACGCGTGGGTCTCCGCGCGTAACAACCAGGGCTCCTGGTCCGCGTACGGCTTCGACTGGTCCACGGACTACTGCTCGTCCTCGCCGGACAACCCCTTCGGCTTCCCGTTCCAGACGTCCTGTGCGCGCCACGACTTCGGCTACCGCAACTACAAGGCGGCCGGTTCGTTCGACGCCAACAAGTCGCGGCTGGACAGCGCGTTCTACGAGGACCTGAAGCGGGTGTGCAACGGCTACTCCGGCGCCACGAAGACCTCGTGCAACGGCACGGCGTGGACGTACTACCAGGCCGTCAGCATCTTCGGCCGCTCCGCGCTGGTCGACGGCTACAAGACCGCCGCCTGACCTGGTGACGGCACGGCGGTGTGACCCGCCGTACCCCCTGACCGAGAGCCCTTCGCCTCCCCCAGCGAGGGGCTCTCGCGCGTCCGCGAGCCGCTTCGCCTTCCGCGCGCCGAGTGACCCTGAACACTTTCGGCCAGCAATGACGCATGCTTCCCCCTTCCCTGGGCAGGGGCCCGGATCGCCAGTTGTTGCTGGTGGTGGTGGATATCGGGAACGGAAGGCCAAACGCGACGTGTCGGCACAACAGACCATCTTTGTGGGCGGAGAGTGGCGCAAAGCTGTCTCCGGCGCCACCCGCGAGATCATCGACCCCGCCGATGCCCTGCCGTTCGCGGTGGTCTCCGAGGGTGGGGCCGAGGATGTCGACGCCGCCGTCGACGCCGCGCGAAGGGCCTTCGACGGGGGTGCCGGAGAGTGGCCCCGGACGCCCGTCGCCGAGCGCTCGGCGCTGCTGCGTCGGGTCGCCGGGCTGTTGCGGCGGGACCGGGAAACGCTGGGGGCGCTTGAGAGCCGGGACGCGGGCAAGACCGTCGAGGAGGGCCGCGTCGATGTCGACTGTGTCGCCGACGCCTTCGCCTACTTCGCCGATCTCGTGGCCAACGAGGGCGGCGGCCGGGTCGTGGACGCCGGGTCCCCGGACGTGCACAGCGTCGTCGTGCACGAGCCCGTCGGGGTCTGCGCGCTGATCACCCCCTGGAACTACCCGCTGCTCCAGGCGAGTTGGAAGATCGCCCCGGCGCTCGCCGCGGGCAACACCTTCGTCGTCAAGCCGAGCGAGATCACCCCGCTGAGCACCGTCGCCCTGATCGACCTCCTCACCGAGGCCGGACTGCCGCCGGGCGTCGCCAACCTGGTGACCGGCGCCGGTGACCCCGTCGGCGCCCGCATGGCCGAGCACCCCGACGTGGACCTCGTGTCGTTCACCGGCGGACTGGCCAGCGGTACGAAGGTGATGGCCGCCGCCGCGCCCGGTGTGAAGAAGGTCGCGCTGGAGCTGGGCGGCAAGAATCCGAACGTCGTCTTCGCCGACGCCTGCGCCACCGACGAGGGCTTCGACACCGCCGTCGACCAGGCGCTGAACGCCGCGTTCATTCACAGCGGCCAGGTCTGCTCCGCCGGTTCACGCCTCATCGTCGAGGAGCCGCTGCGCGAGCGCTTCGTCGCCGAACTCGCCCGCCGTGCCGCCAAGATCCGCCTCGGCCGGGGCACCGGCGACGGCGTCGAGTGCGGACCGCTCGTGTCGGCGGGGCAGTTGGCGAAGACCGAGGAGTACGTCGCGTCCGCTCTCGCCGAGGGCGCCGTGCTGCGCTCCGGCGGCAAGCGGCCCGAGGCCGGTGAACTCCGGCCCGCCGCCGGGTACTTCTACGAGCCGACCGTCCTCGACCAGTGTCACCGCGAGATGCGCGTCGTCCGCGAGGAGGTCTTCGGCCCCGTACTGACCGTGGAGACCTTCCGTACGGAGGACGAGGCAGTCGCGCTCGCCAACGACACCGAGTACGGCCTGGCCGGCGGCGTCTGGACGGCCGACCCCGGACGGGCCCGGCGCGTCGCCGGTCGGCTGCGGCACGGCACCGTATGGATCAACGACTTCCACCCCTATCTGCCGCAGGCCGAGTGGGGCGGCTTCGGCAAGTCCGGCGTCGGGCGCGAGCTGGGACCGGCCGGTCTCGCCGAGTACCGCGAGGCCAAGCACATCTACCAGAACCTCGCGCCGCGGCCCGTGCGCTGGTTCGCGGGCTGACGCGCCGGCGGTCGACGGACGGCCGATGCCCGTCAACTGCCTTACAGCTCAGCCTCATTACGCCTCATTACGCGCGAGAACCTTGAATCACCCCAGTGAAGTGGAGTAGACGACACCCATGGCCGAACACGACGCCGCATACGACTACGTCGTCGTCGGAGGCGGCACCGCGGGATCGGTGATCGCCTCCCGGCTCACCGAGAACCCCGACATCACCGTCGCCGTCATCGAGGGAGGGCCGTCCGACATCGACCGGCCCGACGTACTGACGCTCCGGCGCTGGATGGGACTGCTCGGCGGCGAGCTGGACTACGACTACCCGACGACCGAACAGCCGCGCGGCAACTCCCACATCCGGCACAGCCGCGCCCGGGTGCTCGGCGGCTGCTCCTCGCACAACACCCTGATCGCCTTCAAGCCGCTGCCGTCCGACTGGGACGAGTGGGCGGCGGCCGGCGCCGAGGGCTGGGACGCGGCGTCCATGGAGCCGTACTTCGGCCGGCTGCGCAACAACATCGTGCCGGTGGACGAGCGGGACCGTAACCCCATCGCCCGCGACTTCGTGGACGCGGCGCAGGCGGCGCTCGGTGTCCCGCGCGTCGAGGGCTTCAACAAGAAGCCCTTCCACGAAGGCGCCGGCTTCTTCGACCTCGCCTACCACCCCGAGAACAACAAGCGGTCGTCCGCCTCGGTGGCGTATCTCCACCCGTTCCTGGACCGGCCCAACCTCCATCTGCTGCTGGAGACCTGGGCGTACCGGCTGGAGCTGGACGGCACCCGCGCGTCCGGCGTACGCGTACGGGCCGCGGACGGCACCGAGTCGTACGTACGCGCCCGGCGCGAAGTCCTCGTCTGCGCCGGGGCCGTCGACACCCCCCGGCTGCTCCTGCACTCCGGCATCGGCCCGCGCGCCGACCTGGCCGCCCTCGGCATCCCCGTCGCACACGATCTGCCGGGTGTCGGCGAGAACCTGCTCGACCACCCCGAGTCGGTCATCGTCTGGGAGACCGACGGACCGATCCCCGAGAACTCGGCGATGGACTCCGACGCGGGCCTGTTCGTCCGGCGCGACCCGGAGTCCCACGGCCCGGACCTGATGTTCCACTTCTACCAGATACCGTTCACGGACAATCCCGAGCGGCTCGGGTACGAACGCCCCGCGCACGGCGTCTCGATGACACCGAACATCCCCAAGCCCCGCAGCCGCGGCAGGCTCTATCTGACCAGCGCGGATCCCGAGGTCAAACCGGCCCTGGACTTCCGGTACTTCACCGACGAGGACGACCACGACGGCCGGACCCTGGTGGACGGCATCAGACTCGCCCGCCAAGTCGCCGCCGCCGAACCGCTCGCCAACTGGCTGACCCGCGAGGTCTGTCCGGGCCCCGGCATCACCTCCGACGAGGAACTGAGCGAGTACGCCCGTAAGTGCGCCCACACCGTCTACCACCCGGCGGGCACCTGCCGGATGGGCGCGGACGACGACGAACTCGCCGTGGTGGGACCGGATCTGACGATCCGCGGTCTGACAGGCATCCGGATCGCCGACGCGTCCGTCTTTCCCACCATGCCGGCCGTGAACCCGATGATCGGGGTCCTGATGGTCGGCGAGAAGTGCGCCGAACTGCTCACCGCTACAGCCGACGCAGCCAACACAACCGCACCGGGAGGTGATGCGTGATGACCGCCACCGAACCGGTCTTCTCCGTACGCGATCTGTGGAAGGTCTTCGGACCGAAGGCCGACCGAATACCCGGCAACAAGGAGTACGCGGCGCTGTCCGCCGAGGAGTTGCGGAAACAGACCGGCTGCACCGCCGCCGTCCGCGACGTCTCCTTCGACGTCCGCGCGGGCGAGGTCTTCGTCGTCATGGGCCTCTCCGGCTCGGGCAAGTCGACCCTCGTACGCTGTCTGACCCGGCTCATCGAGCCGACCAGCGGGCAGCTGACCATGGACGGCGAGGACGTCATCGCCATGGACAAGAACCGGCTGCGCGAACTGCGCAGGCACCGCGCCGCCATGGTCTTCCAGCACTTCGGTCTGCTGCCGCACCGCTCCGTGCTCGACAACGTCGCCTACGGCCTGGAGATCCAGGGCATGGGCCGCACCGAACGGCGCGCCAAGGCCGCCCAGGTCGCCGCCCTGGTCGGCCTCGCCGGACTGGAGGACCGCCGCCCCGGCCAGCTCTCCGGCGGCCAGCAGCAGCGCGTCGGCCTCGCCCGCGCACTCGCCGTGGACCCCCAAGTCCTGCTCTTCGACGAGCCGTTCAGCGCACTCGACCCGCTGATCCGCCGCGACATGCAGGAGGAGGTCATCCGGCTGCACCGCGAGGAGGGCCGCACCATGGTCTTCATCACCCACGACCTGAACGAGGCGCTGCGCCTCGGTGACCGCATCGCGCTGATGCGCGACGGCGGGATCGTGCAGCTCGGCACCCCGGAGGAGATCGTCGCCAACCCGGCCGACGACTACGTACGCGACTTCGTCCGCGACGTCCCGCGCGAGCAGGTCATCTCCGTACGCCGCGCCATGCGCCCGGCGCGCGACGGCGAGGGCGAGTCCGGCGTCGCGCTGGGGCCCGAGACGCTCGTCTCCGACGCGATCGAGGCCGTCGCGCGCAGCGGCGCGTACTGCCGGGTCGTGGAGAACGGCCGCACGCTCGGCGTCGTCGGTTACGAGGAACTGCTCGCCGTCGTCGCCGGTCTGGACGACGAGGCGGAACCGGAGTCCAAGGAGGTGGCGGCGGTATGAGTGCCGCGCCGCCCAATCCGGTGTTCGAGAAGACCGACCGCCCACGGCCGGACGCCGGCGCCGGGAACGACGTACGTACGGCCAAGACCGACGCGTCCGGCGACGCGGCCCCCGGCCCCTGGGCCCGCCTCGCCGGCAACCCCCGCGCGATGCTGCTCGTCGCCGCCGTCCTCGTCGCGATCGTCGGCGCCGCCGTCACCGGCAGCGGAGCATGGCCGGCCGACCTGACCGTCGACGTACGCTCGCCGCTCGACGATCTCAACCGCTGGCTCGTCGACAACCGCACCACCCACCCCCTCTTCCTCTACTTCCTCCTGCACATCAGCAACACCGCCGAAAGCTCCGTCGACGGCGTGTTCAGCCTGCTGGAGAGCCTCGGCTTCATCGGCGTGACGCTGGCAGCCGTACTGATCGCCTGGTACGCCGGCGGCGCCGGCCTGCGCCGCCGCGCCCTGCGCACCGCCGCCACCGCGCTCGCCACCTTCGCGGTGATCGGGCTGCTCGGCATGTGGGAACCGGCGATGGAGACGCTGGCCCTGATGATCGTCGCCGTCGCCGTCTCGGCCCTCGTCGGCGCGCTCCTCGGGCTCGCGGCCGGGCTCTCCGACCGCTGCCAGCGCGTACTGCGGCCGGTCTTCGACACCATGCAGGTGCTGCCCGCCTTCTCCTACCTGCTGCCGTTCGTGCTGCTCTTCGACATCGGCATCCCGTCGGTCTTCGTCGCGACCGTCATCTACGCGGCCCCGCCGATGGCCCGGCTCACCGCGCTCGGGCTGCGCGGCGCGGACGCCGCCGCACTGGAGGCGTCCGCCTCGCTGGGCGCCGACGCCTGGCAGCGGCTGGTGACGGCGCGGCTGCCGCTCGCCCGCAAGCAGATGCTCCTCGGCCTCAATCAGACGATCATGATGTGTCTGTCGATGGTCGTCCTCGCCTCGATGATCGGCGCGGGCGGGCTCGGCGACGAGATCTTCACGGCCCTGTCCACCGTCGATGTCGGCCTCGCGCTGCCCGCCGGAATCGCCGTCGTCCTGCTGGCGATCTGGCTGGACCGTACGACGGCGGCGGCCGGCGAACAGCTCGAAGACCCCGACGCGGGGCGCCGCCCGAAGTGGTGGGTGCTCTGGCCCGGGATCGTCGCGGCCGTCGCCGGCGGCGCCGTGCTCGGAGCCGTACTCGGCCGCAAGGAGTGGCCGGAGGCCTGGACCGTCGCCATCAGCGAGCCGGTCAACACCGTCGTGGACTGGATCGAGCGCGAACTGGGCTCCGGCGTACCGGTGTTGGGCGGCACCCTCACCTGGTCCGAGGGCTTCGCCAACTACGTCATCAACCCCGTGCGCGACGCGCTGCTCGCCACCCCCTGGTGGGCGCTGCTCCTGGTCGCCGGTGTGCTGGCGCTGCGGACCGGCTGGAAGGCCGTCGTCACGGTGGTGTTCTCACTGGCCGCGATCGGCGCGATGGGACTCTGGGACCGCTCGCTCGACACGCTCTCGCAGGTCCTCGCCGCGCTCGTGGTGACCCTGCTGCTCGGCTTCGCCGTCGGCATCCTCGCGGCGCGCGTCGAACGGGTCGAGCGGATCATCCGGCCGGTGCTCGACATCATGCAGACGATGCCGCAGTTCATCTATCTCATCCCGGTGATCGCGCTGTTCAGCGGTGGCCGTACGGCGGCCGTCGCCGCCGCCGTCGTCTACGCGCTGCCCGCCGTCGTACGCATCACCACCCAGGGAATCCGGCAGATCGACCCCTCCGCACTGGAGGCCGCGCGCTCGCTCGGTGCCGGTACCGGGCAGCAACTGCGCCAGGTTCAGCTGCCGTTGGCCCGGCCCGCGCTGCAACTGGCCGTCAACCAGGGCGTGGTGCTGGTCCTGGCCATCGTCGTCATCGGCGGCATGATCGGCGGCGGCGCGCTCGGGGTCGACGTGGTGCGGGGCCTGGCCAAGGGCGACCTCGGCCTCGGTATGACGGCCGGTATCGCGATCGTCTGCCTCGGGCTGCTGCTGGACCGCATCTCGCAGCCGAGCGCGGCGGCCAAGGAACGCGCCCTGAGGTGACCGGCGGCCGGCTCCCCGGCTCCCGCACCGGCTCAACCACTGAGTCGACCACCGACTCGACCACTGAGTCGACAACCGACTCGACCACCGACTCAACAACTGAATCCACAACTGAAATCGCGAACAGAAAGAACTACGACGTGACCCACAGCAAGCGGATACGCACCACCCTGGTCGCCGGAGCCGGCGCGCTCGGCATGCTCGCGCTCAGCGCGTGCGCCGCCGAGACCGAGTCGAAGTCGGCCTCCGACGAGGTCACCCTGACCGTCCCCTCCTGGGTCGGCGCGCGCGCCAACGCCGAGGTCGCCAAGGTGATCATGGAGCAGGAGCTGGACGTGAAGGTCGAGCTCCAGCAGCTCGACGAGCCGGTCGCCTTCGACGCGCTCAACAACGGCAAGGCCGACGCGATCCTGGAGGACTGGGGCGGCTCGCCGAAGAAGGAGAAGCTCTACATCGAGGACAAGAAGACCATCGTCAAGGGCGGCGACCTCGGTGTCGTCGGCCACATCGGATGGTTCGTCCCCAAGTACTACGCGGACGCCAACCCCGAGGTCACGGACGCGAAGAACCTCAACAAGTTCGTCAAGGACTTCAAGTCGGCGAACAGCGGCGACCAGGGCGAGTTCCTGGGCGCGGCCCCCTCGTACACGACGTACGACGAGCACCTCGTCAAGAACCTCAAGCTGGACCTCAAGATCAAGGAGACGGGCAACGAGGCCGCCCAGATCAAGGAGATCCAGCAGAAGTACCGCGACAAGCAGCCCTTCATCACCTACTGGTGGGACCCGCAGTGGCTCAACGCGGACATCGATCTGGTCGAGGTGAAGCTGCCCGCGTACGAGGAGGGCTGCAACGTCCCGGAGACGGCGACGGACTGCGCGTACGCCAACACCCCGCTCCAGAAGTACCTCAACGCGGACTTCGCGAAGGACGGCGGGGACGCCGCCGAGTTCATCAAGAACTTCAAGTGGACCACCGAGGCGCAGAACGAGGTCGCCAAGGCCATCGCCAAGGACAAGAAGAGCGGCCCCGACGCGGCCGAGCAGTGGGTCAAGGCGAACAAGTCCACCTGGGAGGCCTGGCTCCCGAAGAAGTAACCCGTCGCACCCGCGCGGACGGCCCGGAGGGCTCACCGGCTCCGGGCCGTCCGCGCGGGTGCGTACCTCAGAACTGGCTCAACTCTCTTGAGATCGCGGATACGCGACGGACAGGATCCAACGATGAAGCTATTCGGGCAGGACAAAGAAGAGTTCACCGTTCTCGTCGTGCGCGAGGCCGACGAGATCGCCGAGGCGGTATCCCAGGCGTTGAAGACCGCCGGTCCCGAGGAGCGGCCGGGGCTGGAGCGGGCCGCCGCACTGCTCGCCGCGGTCCGGGAGACCACCGACGCCGAGCTGCGCGGGAACTGGACGCGCCGGAAGCTCGCGGAGGCGGGGGTGAAGGGGCGCGCCGACTCCGTATCGGCGGTGAAGGCGCTCCGGGAAGCCGAGCCGGGACTGAGCCTTCTCCAGGCCACACGGCTGTCGCAGGAGGCCGCCGCGCTGGAGGACGAGGAACGGCACCGCCGCAGCGCCTGAATGCCCGAACGCGTGAGTTCTTGAACGGCCTTACGGAGCACGGGCGCCGGGGCGCGGCGTGTCGAGGGGCGTTACGCCGACTCCCGCACCACCAGCGTCGGCGTGAAGATCATCGAGGGAAGCGGACCGCTGCCGGGCGCGGCGATCTGCTTCAGCAGCAGCCTGGCCATCTCCGAGGACATCTCCTCGACCGGCTGGCGTACCGTCGTCAGCGCCGGATCGCAGGTCAGCGCGGCGTTGCTGTCGTCGAAGCCCACGACCGCGACCTCGTCCGGCACCCGTCTGCCGGCCCGGAGCAGTACCGGCAGCGCGCCCAGCGCCATCAGGTCGGAGGCGATGAACACCCCGTCCAGGTCGGGGCGTTCGGCCAGCAGACGCCGCATCGCCGCCGCGCCGCCGGTGTGTGTGAAGTCGCCCTCCGCGACCGTCACGTCCTCGATCCCGTACGAGGCCATCGCGGCCCGGAACCCTTCGAGCCGTTCCTGCCCGGCCGGCATGTCCTGCGGCCCCGCGACCGTACCGATCCGGCGCCGCCCCAGCTCCGCCAGCTGCCCGGCCGCCAGCCGCGCGCCCGCCGCCTGGTCCGCCTCCACGTATGTGAGCGGCGACGGCTGCCCCGGCCGGCCCGCCAGCACGGCGGGCAGGCGCGTCTCGTGGACCAGCCTGGGCAGCGGATCATTGGCGTGCGACGAGATCAGGACGATGCCGTCGACATGGCCCTGGCGCAGATACGAGAGCAACTGCTCGCGCGACGCGGCGTCGTCCGCCAGCATCAGCATCATCTGGACACCGGCCGGCCGCAGCACGTCGAGCAGCCCGCCCACGACCCGGCCGAAGTACGGGTCCGAGAACATCCGGCCCACGAACGGCTCGGCCACCGGCCGCCGTTCCTGCTCGGAGACGACCAGCGCGACCGAGTCGGTGCGGCGGGTCACCAGGGCCCGCGCGGCGCGGTTCGGCACGTAGTGCGTGGTCGCGATGGCCTCCTCGACGATTCGGCGCAGCGCCGGGTCCACCGTTGTCGCACCGTTGATCACCCGGGACACCGTGGCACGTGAGACGCCTGCGACGGCGGCCACGTCCTCCAGGGTCGGGCGCACGGGCGGGGAGGCGTCGGCAGTCATGCAGCCTTTATACCGGTTGGTACTTGGCGCCCAGACCGGGTCCCCGGGCCGACGACACCCCCTGCGGACGCGTCCTAGGGCGCGACGCGTTTCAGGGCGTCGAGTTCGTCCGCCCTTGACTCGACGAGCGCGGCGGCGAGCTTCTTGGCCGCCGCCTCGCTGCCCGCGTCGACCTCGGAACGGGACACGCGCGCGGAGTGCTCCAGATGTTCGCGGATCTGGACGACGAGCACCTTCTCGAAGGCCGCGCCCTTGGCGGCGCGCGCCTGCGCGAGATCGCCGGGCGTCACCATGCCGGGCATCTCATGGCCCTCGTGGACGTTGGTGGCGGGGAGGCCCAGCCGCTTCAACAGCGGGCGCATCCGGTCGAGTTCGGCGCGGTGCGCGGCGGCCAGGTCGGTCGCCCAGCCGCGCAGCCCGGGGTCGGTGGAACGGTCGGCCGCCATCGTCAGCAACTCGACCGCGCCCTCGTTCATGGGTGTCATGAGCTGGATCCACGCGGCGTCGGTCGCGCCGGAGGGGGTGCTGACAGGAGTGCCGGTGGGGGTGGCGGCGGGCGTGCTGGGCGTGCTGGGGGGCGTGCTCACGGGAGTCGGCTTCGCGCGCGGGTCCGTCTTCTGCTCCGAGGCGGCCGAGCAGCCCGTCATCACCAGGAGGGCGACGAGCGCCGCCGCCGTGGCCTGTACCACCTTCATGGGGAGTCCTTGGGTGTGTGGTGGGCGGACCGGACGCCTGTCCGGGACTGTGCGGCCCCGGACAGGATCGGACCGGTCCGTCAGGAAGGCACTCCGTTCGCACCGCACTTGATGATGGGACGGATGCAGTCACGTACGCGCCGCTCCATCTCCGCCGCGGGCCAGACGTTGAAGAAGTCGCCGTGCATCGTGTAGCCGCGGCCCGACGCCAGTGACAACCGGGCCGGATCGCCGTTCACCGGATACCTGAGCACCTGCCGCAGCTTCGGCACCGGCACCGGGTGGGTCGACGGGCAGGCGCCCGCGACCGGATACGACATATGGCTCTTGTGGTCGGCCGAGTCGAGGTCGCGGCCGTTCCAGCACTGCGGGAAGTCCAGATACGACTCCAGCATCGCCCCCGGCGGACAGTTGACGAAGTCCGTCGACGGGTTGACCTCGCCGTGGTGCAGACACGACCAGCGCGCCCGGGTGTTGTCGTTCGGACCGGTCGCCTTGGCGTTGCCCGCCACGATCCGCAGTCCGTACGGCAGCGGCTGGGTCTGGGCGATGATGTCGTCCCGTACGCCCTCACCCAGGTAGTAGAAGGTGGTGCCGGTCGGCTCCACCTCCTTCGTGCCGTCGTACAGGGTCGGGACCCAGTACGAGGAGAGGTCCTCCTTCGGCGAGCAGGTGGTGCGCCCCTTCGCCAGACTGTTGACGTCGGAACGGCCGTTGGTGGTGTCGTTGCCGAAGAAGCTGTGCATGTGCGAGGCACCGGGCAGCCCGGGGAACACGATCGGGTCGTCCGGGAGTCGGTGGCTGTACGGACATTCGGCGAGGAACTCCGAGACACGGACGACCGCGGCGCCCTTGGTACCCGCCTGCCCGGCCTTGTCGGCGGAGACGGACTCGGTGCTCGCACTGCTCATGTTGGCCTGGAGCAGCGACGCGGTGAGCGCGACGAGGGCCAGGGCGACGACGCGTCGGCGCCAGGACGCCAGTCCCGTTCGCAGGGAACGGGTGGTGCGGGAGGGTCTGTGGAGCACGGCACTCCAATCTGAGGAATGGGGGGTTCCTTGAACCTTGTTCCTTGTTCCTTGATCTTCGATCACATCAGAGAGCGCTCTCTAGGGCTGAACGTAAGAGCGGGTCACAGGGGTGTCAATAGCTGCGGCAAGCACTGTCAAGTAGGCCTGTACTCAGGCGAGTTGGTGCCTATGAGAGTGGGAGAGCGCTCTCTCAATATCACCGTCCGTGATGCGCGGTATGGCAGTCGGCGGACATGCAGAAGGCCCGGCGGACGAATCGTCCGCCGGGCCCTCGGCCCCCCGTCGGTGGCTCAGGAACGCAGCCGGGCCGCGCCCTCCCGTACCGCGGCCATCGCCTGTCGCTGGAGCCCCGGACCGAACGTGACGCGGGTGGCACCGAGCCTGCCCAGCTCCGCCGGCGCCGCCGCACCGCCCGGCGCCGCCCCGATGTTGATCGGGCCCTCGATCCCGGCCCGCAGGGTCGGGACCGCCTCCGGCGGGGCGGCGATCGGGTACACGCAGTCCGCCCCGGCGGCGACGTACAGACGGGCGCGCACGACGGCCTCGGCCGGATCGCCCACGCCACGGATGAACGTGTCGACGCGGGCGTTGACGAACAGCCGGTCCCCGGCCGCCGCCCGGACCTCCGCCAGCCACTCCGCGTGCCGGTGCGGGTCCTTGAGGGCGCCGTCGGCGGAGTCCTCCAGATTGCAGCCCACCGCGCCCGTGTCGAGCAGGCGCGCGACCAGCTCGGCCGGCGCCAGCCCGTAGCCGTCCTCGATGTCCGCGCTGACGGGCACGGGCCGGTCGCCGTGGGAGACGGCCCGGACGATACGGGCCACCGCCGCGAACATCTCGTCCGGCGGGGTGGCCCCGTCCTCGTACCCGAGCGACGCGGCGACCCCCGCGCTCGGCGTGGCGAGCGCCGGGAAACCGGCCTCCGCGAAGACGCGCGCGCTGCCCGCGTCCCACGGCCCCGGCAGGACGAGCGGGTCCTCGGGGGACCGGCCGTGGTGCAGGGCGCGGAAGGCCGCCACGGAGCCGGGCGCCGCTGCGGGGTCCGGCTCTGCGGCGGGGTCCGGCGCCGGCTCCCGGTCGGGCGCCGGCTCCCGGTCGGGCGCCGGCTCTTGGCCGGATGCCGTCACGTGGCGGGGTGCCGTCACTTGTACGACCCCGGGGTGTAGTGGCCGGGGACCATGCGTGTCGTCACGGCGAAGCGGTTCCACGCGTTGATGACCGTGATCGCGCCGATCAGATACGCGAGTTCGGTCTCCTCGAAGTGCGCGGCGGCCCGCTCGTACACCTCGTCCGGCACGAAGCCGTCCGTCAGTACGGTGACGGCCTCGGTCAGCTCGATCGCGGCGATCTCCTTCGCCGAGTAGAAGTGGCGCGACTCCTGCCAGGCGCTGAGCTGGACGATCCGCTCCATCGACTCCCCGGCGGCCAGCGCGTCCTTCGTGTGCATGTCGAGGCAGTAGGCGCAGTGGTTGATCTGCGACGCGCGGATCTTCACCAGTTCGTACAGCACCGGGTCGACGCCCCGGCGCACCGCCGTCTCCAGACCCGACATCGCCCTGGACACGTCGGGGGCGAGCTTCGCCCAGGTCAGACGGGGCTCATGGGCGGGGAGGCGGTCGGCGGCGTGGTCGTGGTGGTGGTTGTCGTTCGTCGTCATGCGTACGACGCTACGCGCTCGATGGCACAACGGTATGGTCCATTCCCATGACCGAATCGTGGGCCAATGCGGCGAGCGGCAAGCAGCGGGTGACCGCCGTCACGGTCGGCGCCGATCTCCACCTAGAGCTGCGCGGTCCCGGGCTCCGTACGGGGCTGATGGACGCCCTGCGCGAAGCCGTCCGTACGGGGAGGCTGACGCCCGGCACCCGGCTGCCCTCGTCCCGTACGCTCGCCGCCGACCTCGGCATGGCGCGCAACACCGTGGCCGACGCCTACGCCGAACTCGTCGCCGAAGGCTGGCTCACGGCCCGGCAGGGCTCGGGGACGCGCGTCGCCCGGCGGGCCGCGCCGCGCACGCCGGCGCCGAGCGGCCCACCGGCCCGGCCGGTCCACCGCAGGCCCACGCACAATCTGCGGGCCGGTACCCCCGACCTCGGCTCCTTCCCACGCGCCGAATGGCTCGCCGCCTCGCGCCGGGCGCTGACCGCCGCCCCGAACGAGGCCTTCGACTACGGCGACCGGCTGGGGCGCGTCGAACTGCGTACCGTCCTCGCCGACTATCTGGCCCGCACCCGCGGGGTGTACGCGGATCCGGGGCGGGTCGTCCTCTGCTCCGGGTTCGTGCACGGCCTGGCGCTGATGGCCCAGGTGCTCGCCGCACGGCGGGGGAGGGGCGCGGGGAGCAGCGCGGGGCGGACTCGCGCGGCGGTGGGCGTCGAGTCGTACGGGCTCGACTTCCACCGGACCATCCTGACGGCCGCCGGACTGCGTACCCCCGCCCTCCCGATCGACGAACTCGGCACCCGCACCGAGGAGTTGACCTCCGGGCAGGGCGAACTGCGCGGAGCCGACGCGGTGCTGATGACTCCGGCGCACCAGTTCCCGACCGGCGCCGCGCTCCATCCCGACCGGCGCGCGGCCGTGGTGGACTGGGCGCGCGGCGCGGGCGGACTGATCCTGGAGGACGACTACGACGGGGAGTTCCGCTACGACCGGCAGCCCGTCGGTGCCCTTCAAGGACTGGACCCGGAGCGGGTGGTGTATCTCGGTACGGCGAGCAAGTCGCTCGCCCCGGGGCTGCGGCTCGCCTGGATGGTGCTGCCCAAGGCGCTGGTGGGGGCGGTGGTCGAGGCGAAGGGCGAGGTCGCGGCCGTGCCGAGTGCCATGGACCAGCTCACGCTCGCGGAGTTCATCTCCTGCGGCGCGTACGACCGTCATGTGCGCTCCATGCGGCTGCGCTACCGGCGCCGGCGCGACCAACTGGTCGCGGCGCTGGCCGAACACGCGCCGGAGTGCCGGGTGACCGGGATCTCCGCCGGGCTGCACGCGGTGGTCGAACTCCCGGCGGGCGCCGACGAACGCACCGTGATCGAGGCGGCGGCCTGGCAGGGCCTGGGGATCCAGGGACTCTCCGGCTTCCGGCACCCCTCGGTCGCACCGGGGCGCGACGCGCTGGTCGTCGGTTACGGTGCCCCGACGGACAGC
Source organism: Streptomyces sp. NPDC006643 (assembly GCF_042870175.1). Lineage (NCBI taxonomy): Bacteria > Bacillati > Actinomycetota > Actinomycetes > Kitasatosporales > Streptomycetaceae > Streptomyces > Streptomyces sp. NPDC006643. The sequence goes on from NZ_JBIAHA010000024.1 coordinate 28,953, forward strand.
GCGTGGGCGGGTGCGCTGGACGCGCTCTGCCGGGTGTTGCCCTGACGACGATCCGAGTCGAGGAGCCGAGGAGCCGAGGAGCCGAGGAGCCGAGGATGCACGACCCCGACGGACAGGCACCACCGGCAGGGACCTCACGTGGCGCCCGGCTGGCCGTCCATGGCGCTGTCGGCACCGCGCTCTCCCTGCTCGGTGACCGCCGGCTCGCCGAGGTCGTGGCCGGCGCCGTCCCGCTGGGGTCCGGCGTGGGCGGGCGCTCGGCGGTGCTGGACGTCGAAGGGACGCGCGTCTTCGTCAAACGCGTCCCGCTGACCGACCTCGAACTGCGGCCGGAGCATCTGCGGTCGACTGCCAACATCTTCGAGCTGCCGCTCTTCTACCAGTACGGCATCGGCTCCGCCGGATTCGGCGCCTGGCGTGAACTCGCCGCGCACACCATGACCACCAACTGGGTCGTCGGCGACGCCGACGCCTACCCGGGCTTTCCGCTGATGTACCACTGGCGCGTCCTGCCCGACTCCGGTCCCGACGGCTTCATGGACGAGTTCGGCGGTCTCGACAAGGCCGTCGCGCACTGGGACGGCTCGCCCGCCGTACGCCGTCGGCTGGAGGCGATCGCCGGGTCGACGGCCTCTCTGGTGCTGTTCCTGGAGTACGTACCGCACACGCTCGCCGGCTGGCTGGCGGACCGGCGGGCCGCCGCGGCGGCCGGGGACGCGGAGGCGCCGCCGTACCCCTGGATCGAGGAGACCCTGATCCGGGGCGCCGACTTCATGGGCGCGCGCGGGCTCGTGCACTTCGACGCGCACTTCAGGAACGTCCTGACCGACGGGCGGCTGATCTACTTCGCCGACTTCGGACTCGCCCTCGGCTCACGCTTCGAACTCGCCCCGCCCGAGCGGGACTTCCTCCACGACCACCGCTCCTACGACCGCGGCTACCTCACCACTCATCTCATCCGCCACCATCTGCTCGACGGGGAGCGCGACAACGCGGAGCACGCCCGGTTCCTGCGCGACTGGGCGGCCGGCCGCCGCCCCGACGGCATACGGGCCGACATCGCCGGGCTCCTCGACCGGCATGTGCGCTCGGCGGTCGTACTGGAGGACTTCCACCGCCGTCTCCTCGGGGAGAGCAGACGGACCCCGTTCCCGAAGGCCGCGATCGAGCGCACCCTCGGGCCCGCCTCGGGCCGGGGCCGGGACCGGCGCTAGGGCGTGTCCGCGGGCCGCCTCCGGAGCGTCCCGCCCGGCACGCCCCCGGCGCATCACCTCGTCCGCGGTGTCCGTTTCCCGATCTCGGTCCCCCGCGCCGGGCCGATGCCGAAGAATGCGTACATGACTGAGGGTGGGCAGTTCCGGGAAGGGCTCGCCGCGCGCATCGCGCGCTTCGACCGGGAGGGGGCACGGCGGGCCGCCGGCCTGGCGGAGGAGGAACGGCAGCAGGTGGTGTCGTACTTTCCGCCGGAGGACTGGGAAAGGCTGGACCTGGCGCGGTACGCGTTGGGGCCCGACAGCCGCAGGAGCGGGCTCTCCTTCTGCCGGCTGATGGAGTACGGAACCGACAACTTCGGCAGCATCCGCGGCGGCAGCGCCGCGAAGCACATCATCTACCAGCACCGGTCGGGTGAGTGGCGCGTCGTCCCCGGCGCCTTGCGCGGACTCGATGTGGAGACGGCGTGGGCGCAGGTGCGCTCCGAGTTTGTGACGGCCTTCGACGCGGCGGGCAAGGAGGCGTACGAACGTCTGGACGACCTGGAGTCGCTGTCGTACGGACAGGCGCTGACCACCAAGGCCCTGGCGGTCTACTTCCCCGGCGCGTTCCTGCCCGTCTTCTCCGCCGCGCACATCCGCCACTTCACCGCGCTGCTGGGCGGCAGTCCGCGCGCGTACTCCTCCGGTGTCCGGACCTGGCGGGCCAACCGCGAACTGCTCGGACTCCTCCGTGAGTGCGAGGAGTTCGCGGGGTGGAGTCCGCACGAGGTGACGGAGTTCCTGTACGCCTTCCATGATCCGCGTCCGCGTGACCGCGTGGTCTGGAAGATCGCGCCCGGGGAACGCGCGAGCCTGTGGGACGACTGCCTGCGGACCGGTCGTATCCGCGTTGCCTGGGACGAGGTCGGCAGTCTGGGGCAGTACGAGAGCGACCAGGAGCTGAAGGCCGCACTGGACCAGCAGTGGCCGCGCAGTACCGGCGGAAACCTGCGGCTCGCACGGCAGTTGCTGGCCTTCCGTGACCTGGAGCGCGGCGATCTCGTCGTCGCGAACCGGGGAAAGTCGCAGGTGCTGGCCGTGGGCACGGTCGCGGGAGGGTACGCGTACGATCCCGGCGCCCAGACGCACCGCCACACCGTGGGCGTGGACTGGGACACCTCGTACGCCCAGAGCTTCGACGCGCCCCGGCACGCCTGGCAGCAGACGCTCGCGGTGGTGCCCGCCACGCTGATGCGGGAGATCCGTCGGGGACGGCTCGACGCCGAATTCGCCCGCCTGGTCGATGACCTCGCGCGGGACGCTGCGGCCGGAACGGGTGAGGCCGCTGCCGGGGAGAAGACCGGGGCCGTGCAGAAGGCCCCACCCGTCGGGCCGGCCGGGCAGACCGGCGACGAACTTCCCGACGACGTACGGAAGGTACGGGACCTGCTGGAGCACAAGGGGCAGGTGGTGCTCCAGGGCCCGCCCGGCACCGGCAAGACCCGGCTGGCGCTCAACGTCGCCCTCGCCCTGGCGGGGCGCGCGGACCTGATCGAGGCGGCGCCCGCCGAGCGGAGCGCGGCTCTCGCGGAACTGTCCGCGGTGCCCGGCCGGGAGACGGACGAGTCCGAGGGGACGGAGGAGTCCCGGGGCGCGCGGGCGGCCCGGCTGACGATGGTGACCTTCCATCCGTCCTACGGATACGAGGACTTCGTCGAGGGCTTCCGGCCGGACACGGCGGCGGACGGGGCCGGGCTCCATCTGAAGATGAAGGACGGGGTCTTCCTGCGGGTCTGCGCGGCGGCCGAGAAGGCCCCGGACGAGACCTTCCTGATCGTCGTGGACGAGATCAACCGTGGTGATCTGCCGCGTGTTCTCGGCGAGTTGATCACCCTGCTGGAGCTCGACAAACGGGGTTCGGTCTCCATCACCCTGCCCACCAGCGGGCGGCAGTGCACCGTGCCGCCGAACGTCCGCATCATCGGCACCATGAACTCCGCCGACCGCAGCGTGGGCCATATCGACTCCGCGATCCGGCGCAGGTTCGCGTTCATCGACGTACCGCCGGACCTGGACTCCCTGGACGGCGAGGTCGAGGGGCTGGGGCTGGCCTCGTTGCTGGAGGGCCTCAACGAGCGGCTCGACGCGCAATTCGGCCCGGACCATCTGCTCGGCCAGGCCTATCTCCTCTCCGACGACCGGCCACTCGTCACCGCGGAGCAGCTCTCGTACGCCTTCCACCACGAGATCGTGCCGCTCGTGACGGACCACTGCCTGGGCCGCCCCGAAATGCTGCGGGCCGTGCTGGGCGAGCTGGTGGATGACAGGACGGGACGCGTCGTACAGACGAATCCGAGGGACCTTCCCGGCATGCTCGCGAAGGTCTTCGTCACCGCCGGCACCGACGAGGCGGACGGGGCCGACGGGACCGACGACGAGGACGGGGCGCCGGCCGGGTCCGAATGGGACGAGGAGTGACGAGGGGTGGTGGCGCGGTGCCGCGGGGAGGTGCCAGGCGGCTGGTCACGCTGGACGAGTACGAGTCACGGGAAGTCCCGAAGTCCGATCTGAGCTCCGCCGATCTCGACAGGCTCCGTGCACTCAAGGCCGTGGGGGTGGTCGAGAGAGGGGATCACTGTGTGCTCACGGCACGGACGGTCACGGGGGTGCTGGAGCTGAGCCGTGTCCGCCTGGTGCTGCGCCCCAAGTTCCCGATCGCGGGCAACCGGCTCGTGGACTGGCTCTCCTACGCCGGCGGACAGAACAGCACCACCGACGAGGGGCTGCGCGACTGGCCCCTCGGCGAGGACGGTTACGCGGGGCTGGTGCCCGCCGCCCTGCTGTACGAGTGTCGTCTGCTGCTGCGCCGGGGTCTGCGCAGGGACTATGTACGACGGCAGCGGGTGGACACCACCCTGCGGGGCCGGCTGAACGTGGCGGCGCAGGCGACCAGGTGTTACGGCGCGGTCGACCAACTGCACGTCAGCACCTTCGAGTACGAGGACGGGGGCTGGGAGAACCTGGTGTGCGGAGCCGCCCTCGCCGCTGCGGCCGGCCAGGTGAGCGATCCGCTCCTCAAGCACCAACTGGCTCTCGCGGCAGCGGACTTCCCGGCCACCGTCGGGGGCCCGGACGCGTTGCGGCTGCTCGCCCGGGGGCGGTACTCCGTACTCAACGACCACTACCGGGCCTCTCACGCGTGGGCACGCATGGTGCTCGGCGGCGGCGGGCCCAACGACCTGCTGAACCCGTACGGCTTCGGCGCCCACGGGCTGCTGCTCAAGCTGGACGGCCTCTGGGAGAGCGTCGTCCAGCGGATGGCGGCCGATGCGGCGGCTGCCGTCGGTGGCTGGTGGGCGCGGGACGCGGCGCACAAGATCCGGACGCACGGACGGTACGGACGGGGCGGGCGAGGTGCGAGCGGTGGCAGCGGGAGCGGCGGGCACGGGCTCCGCACCCCGCCCTCCTTCAACCCCGACGTACTGCTGTCCTTCGCCCCGCCCACCGCACCCCCCGGTTCCGCGCCCTGTCTGGCCGTGGACGCGAAGTACAAGAACTACGCGAGGAAGAACGTCTCCCGTGAGGACCGCCACCAGCTCCTCACCTACATCGCCGGCTACACCGACCCCGGCAATCCCCTCGCCCTGGTGGTCCACCCCGACCCGAACGGCCCGTCCCACCACCAGCTGGAATTCCCGGGGCCGCGCGGGCTGGTGGGGCGCATCCTGGTGCTCGGCCTCAACACCCGTACGGATCCGACGACCGCGGCCGAGCCGCTGAGAAAGGCGATCGCCGACTTCGCCGCCTCGATCCCCGCCCGTGGCCCCCTCTCCGGCGCCTGACCGGAGCCCCCCGTCGGCCTGATCGAGACCGCGGCCGATGGGATCGAGCCACTTTGCCCGCTCTTGTGAAAGCGTTGTGCAGTCGTCGGTCTTCCCGGCCGGTGCGTTGGAGAATTCTGGTTCGGACGGTCCGTGCCCGCGGGCCGTCGTGCGGGTGGACCAGGGGGATCGATGAAGCACGTGGTGGAGCTGCCGGTCGATGTCGAGGGCGGGCGGCAAGGGGTCGTGCAGGTGCAGGTCGAGCAGGTCGGGGAGGGGCTGGCCGATGTGTCACGGTCCGGGAGGCTGGCGACGCGGGCCGCGCGGTCGCTCGGGGACATGCTGGCCGACATCAGGCCGGTGGCCGAGAACTTCGTCGCCGGGTTCGCCGGCATGGAGCAGGCGCCCGACGAGATCGGGCTGGAGTTCGGGCTCTCGCTGACCGCGCAGGCCGACGTCGTGGTGTCCAGCACCGCGGCTGCGGCCAACTTCAAAGTCACCCTCGCCTGGCGGAAACCCGAAGCATGAGGGCGGTGGACCAGGGCGGCGCGACATCCTTCCCGGGCACGTCCGTTCTGAGGATCTTCGGGTCCCCGCCGGAGGCCGAGCCGGTACCAGGCTTGGTGAGCGGTCCGCTCGGCGTGGGGTTCCTGGTGGACGAGTTGCACGCGGTCACCTGCGCGCACGTCGTCGCCGCCGCGCTCGGGCTGGACAGGGACGAGACCGCGGAAGGCGCGCGCCTGTACGTGGACCTTCCGCTGTCGGCCGGGTCCGGGGGCCGGGCGGCGACCGTCACCGCCGACGTCGTCCGGTGGGGTCCCGCGCCGGACGGCGGCGGGCTCGACATCGCGGTGTTACGGCTGGACAGCCCCGTACCCGGGTCGGGGCCGGCCCGGTTCGTGGACGTCGAGCCGGAGAGGCTGCGCGGGCACGCCACGCAGATCATCGGCTTTCCCGAGGGCCGTGGGCAGGGCGTCTGGCACGAGGGCGTCCTGCGCGGCGCGCAGGCCGACGGTCAGATCCAGGTCGACCAGGTCGGGGCCGGCTATCGCGTCTCCCGGGGCTTCAGCGGCAGCCCCGTATGGTCCCCGGCTCTCGGCGCCGTCGTCGGCATGACGGTCAAGGCCGAACTCGGCGACCCCGCCTCCGGGTTCATGATCCCGGTCAGTCAACTGATCGCCACCTGGGCGCCGTTGGCGGCACTCGCGCGCCCGGTGTCGCCGTTCCGCAGTCTGGAGCCCTTCGAAGAGGCCCACGCCACCGCGTTCTTCGGCCGGCGGGCCGACAGCGAGCGGCTCGCGCGGGTCGTGGGCGAACAGCGGTGGACCACGCTGGTGGGTCCGTCCGGCTGTGGCAAGTCCTCGCTCGCGATGGCGGGGGTGGCGCCACGGCGCCGCGCCGAGAGGGACGTCGTGGCGATCCTGCGCCCCGCGCACCACTCCGGCGCGCTGCGGGGCCTGGCCGCCGTACTGCTCGACCTGCTGGAGCCGGACGGAGCCGAGGCGGACAAGTTCGCCCGTGTCTCGGCGGTGGCGGACGAGATCGCCGGTCACGGGCTCCGCGGGATCGTCGCGAGTGTCCTGCGCGTACAGCGCGTCGCGCGGCTGCTGATCGTCGTCGATCAGTTCGAGGAACTGCTCGACGAGGAGCTGTTCGCCTCCCGTGACATCGACGCGCTCGCCGACGCACTCGGGGGTGTCCCGCCGGCCGGCCCGGGGGAATCGGCGAGCCGTCCCCGAAGCCCGGGGCCGCCGTCGACGCTCTCCGTACTGGCCGTACTGCGCGCGGACTTCCTCGGTCCCGTCCTCGCCCATCCCCGCCTCGGTCTGCTCGCCAGGAAGCATGTCGAGGCCCTGGAGCCGATGCGCGAGGAGCAGTTGCGTGACGTGGTCGCCAGGCCCCTGGACGCCATACCGGCCGTCACCTACGAGGACGCGCTCGTCAACCGCATCCTGGCCGACGCCGGCAACGCGCCGGGGATCCTTCCCCTGCTCAGCTTCACCCTCGCCCAGCTCTGGGACAACCAGCGCGGCGGACGCCTCACCCACGACGCCTACGACGCGCTCGGCGGGGTCGGCGGCGCCCTGGGGAGTTACGCCGACACGGTCTGGCAGCGGTACGTCGGCGACGAGCGGGACGGCGACGGCGAGGGTGGCGAACAGGACGGGGACGGGGACGGGGACGGCGCGGGTGGTGAGCGGGACCGGGACGACGCGTACGCCGAACGACTGCTGACCCGGCTCGTACGCACTCCCGTCGGGACGGACGCTCCCGTACGGCGCATCGTCGTACGCGCGGAGCTGACCGACCGGGAGTGGCGGCTCGCCCAGCGGCTGGCCGGCGCCCGGCTCCTGGTCGTCAACCGTGGCCGTGTGCACACCGGTTCACCTCCCGAAGGCCCCGAGAGCGAGGGGCCGGCTCTCTCGGAGACCGTCGAGCTGGCTCATGAAGCGCTCATCTCCTCCTGGGACAGGCTCGGTTCACGTGTCCGGGACGACCGCGTCTTCCTCGACTGGCGCGAGAACCTCCAACTGGACATGGACCGCTGGGAACGGGCCGGACGGACCAGGGACCTGCTGCCGACCGCCACCGCGCAGGAGGCCGCGGAGCGGTGGCTCCCCGAGCGCAGCGGTGAACTGGGCGACGCGCAGCGGGAGTACGTCCGCCTGGGGCGGGCCCACCGCCGGTATCTCACCCGGCGGCGGCGCACGGTGACGGCCCTGTTCGGCGTGCTGCTGCTGGCCGTCAGCATCGCCGCCGGTGTGGCGATCGACCAGCGGCAGACCGTCGCCCGTCAGCGCGACCGGGCCACCTCCGCGCAAGTCGCGGGCCTCGCCCAGTCGATGGGCCGCACCGACCCGCAGCTCGCCCGGCGGCTGGCCGTCGCCGGCGCCCGTCTCGGTGACACCCCGGAGGCGTGGTCGGCGCTCCTCGCCGTCCGCAACCAGGTGGAGAAGCGAGCCGTCAAGCTGCCGGCGTTCGATGTGACCACCTCCGCCCTGGACGAGGCCGGACGGGTCCTCGTCGCCGCCGGCGGGACCCAGGTCGGCACCTGGGACGTGGACACCGGCGAGAGGCTCGGCTCGTACCGGACCGCCGAGAGGGTCCGCAACGTGCGGGTGTCCGGTGACGGCACGACGGTCGCCGTCAGCACCGACGACGAGACGACCGTCGTGATGGAGGCTCGCGGGCTCCGGCCACGCGGTCGCCCCTACCCGACCGGACCCGCGGTCTTCTCCCTCAGCCCCGAGGGCACCTTCCTGGCCGCCAGTGTCCGGGGGAAGAAGGACGGTTACGTCGCCACGGTCTGGAACACCCGAACCGCCAAGGCCCTTCTCCGGCGTACCGGCAGCATGCCGTTCGACACCTCCTTCACCGCGGACGAGGGGCGGCTGGCGCTGACGAGCGCGTCGAAGACCGGAGCCACCGTCATCTGGGTCGACCTCCGGACCGGCAAGAACCTCCCCGTACCGGACTTCGGGATCGAGCCCGAGGACTTCCCCGGCGCGATGGCGTTCAGCCCCGACGGCCGCCGCACGGCCGTGCTGACCGAGAAGGCTCTGCGCGTGTCCGAGGTGTTCGACGACGGCGAGACCGGCTCGTACGACTTCAGGAAGATTCCGAGGGACAACTCGGATCCGGGCCTGTACGGGGAGGACGTCTCCTTCAGCCACGACGGCCGGTTCGTCGCCGCCGGCTTCTCGCTCTGGGATGCGACCTTCACCGAGGGCGTCGACCCCGTCTTCAGCTACCCCACCGACCTCAGCCACTGCGACCCCGGCACGTTCCAGTTCTCCGCAGACGACTCCGAACTGCGGTGCGTGGGCAGCGACGGGACGTTCCGGTCCGTCGACGTCTCGCGTGTCACCTCGCGCGGCGGGCAGCCCTCGGCGGCGGGTTCGGAGGTGGTGGCGAGTGAGGACGGGTCGACCCTTGCCGTCGGCGGATCGGACGCCGGCACGGTCGAGATCTGGTCCACCGCGCCGTTGGCCAGGCGGACGGAGCTCAGGGTCGCCCAAGCGGGCCGGATGCTGCTCAGCCCGGACGGCAGGCTGCTGGCGGTCGCCGACGGACCGGACACCGTAGAGATCTGGGACACCGTCAAACGCACCAGGCGCGGCACCCTGCCCGGCGCACTGGGGGGCCTGACCACGACGGTCGCGCTCTCGCCGGACGGCACGACGTACGCCACCTATGACGGCGCCGGGAACGCGGGGTCGAAGGGCTACGTCCACTCACTGAGGTTCTACGACCTCAGAACCATGAAGCTGATCCGGAAGAGCACCTTCACCCTGCGGACCGCGCTGATCGACTTCTCCACCACGGTGACGTTCCGGCCGGACGGGGAAGCCGTGACGGTCAGCCCGCTCCTGGGCACGGTGGCCGTCCCCTCCGGCAAGGTGCTCGTCCCCGGCGGGGCGGGGCTGCGTCTCGACGGCTACAGCCCCGACGGGACATCGGCCTACACCGACCCGGACAGCGTGCACAGCAGCCTGACCTTCATCGACCCGAAGACGCTGCGCCCGCGGGGGGAACCTCTCGACATCGGCGCCCCGCCCCTGTACGAGGCCCCCACGCTCCACTCCCCGGACGGCCGCCTGATCGCCGTCGCGCAGGAGGGGCCGACGGGCGGGGACGACGCCGAGGCGGCCGGGGTCACCGAGATCACGCTCTGGGACCTGCGTACCCGTCGCCGGATCGGTACCCTCTCCGGCGCCACGGGAAGTCTCGTGCCGAGGTCCTTCACCGCCGACGGCTCCGCTCTCGTCACCCAGGACGACCAGGGCGCGTTCCGTCCGTACGCGGTCGCCCCGTCCCGGCTCGTCGGCGAACTGTGCGCCCTGTCGGACGGCGGTCTGACGGAGAAGGAGTGGCGGGAGCACATCCCCGACGTTCCGTACCGCGAGACCTGCTGAGGCGACGGACGGAGGGCGAAAGGCGACGGACCGAAGGCGAAAGAGCGAAAGGCGGAGGCGGACGGACCGGACAGGCCCTAGAGCGTGGTGGCCGGCGGGGCGGCGGCCTCCAGTGCGTCGACGGTGCCCGACATGATCGTGCGCAGATGGGTGGTGATGTGCTCGACGGGCCAGTCCCACCAGGCGACGGCCAGCAGGCGGTCGACGTCCGCGTCGTCGTAGCGGCGGCGGATCAGCTTGGCCGGGTTGCCGCCGACGATGCCGTAGTCCGGTACGTCGTCCACGACGACCGCGCCCGAGGCGATCACCGCTCCATGGCCGATCCGGACGCCGGGCATGACCATGCTGCGGTAGCCGAACCAGACGTCGTTGCCCACCACCGTGTCACCCCGGCCGGGCAGCCCGCTGATGAGATCGAAGTGCTCGCTCCAGGAGCCGCCCATGATCGGGAAGGGGAACGTCGACGGGCCGTCCATCCGGTGATTGGCGCCGTTCATGATGAACCGCACCCCCTCACCCAGCGCGCAGTACTTTCCGATGACCAGCTTCTCCGGCCCGTAGTGATACAGCACGTTCCGGGTCTCGAACGCCGTCGGCTCGTCCGGGTCGTCGTAGTACGAGAAATCCCCGACCTCGATCAACTCGGACGTGATCAGCGGCTTCAGCAGCACCACCCGCGGCTGACCGGGCATCGGGTGGATCACGGTCGGGTCCGCGGGCAGGGCGGGTACGGCAGACATGGTTAATCGTTCTCCTCGGATATGGCGAGTCTCCGATCCTGCCTGACGGCGCGAGCGCGACGACAGCGAATAACTCCCGCGGACTTCTCCCGCGAACCGGGCGTGTAGATCCCTCCAAACGGCGCATAAGGCATCTAGTTGAGGAGAGTTGACGGACCGCCTTGTCCGGCGTGACGGCCGGGCATCTAATGTGTGCGGCGAGCACGGGATTGACGGGCCGACGGATCGGCCCGCAGACGGGGGAGGACGGGGCGATGGCCGCCGTAAAACAACGCAGGTTTCGGTCGAGCACGGTGGTGCTCGGCGGCATGGGGATACTCGCACTGACGGTCACCTCCTGTAGTTCGGAACCCGACCGGCGCTGCGCCGACCGGGACACCTATGAGGAACTGTCCAGCTCCGACTGCGACAGCTCCGGCTCCGGCTCGTACTACTACGGTGGCAAGAGCTCCAACGGCCGCGTTCACGACGGCAGTTTCGACAAGTCGGCGGTCGACCGGGGCGGCTTCGGCTGCTCGGGCACCGGCGGCGGCTGAGCGGGCTCGGCGCGCGATGATGGAGCGTCGGACCATCGAGCCACGCCCCGGCTGGCAGCAGACGGTCGAGGAACAGGGCCTCGTCTATCCGCTCACCCGCTATCCGGACGACTCACTGCGGCCGTACTGGGACGAGAGCGCCTACTACGTCTTCTCCCTGCCCGAGGTCGAGGCACTGGAAGTCGTCGTCGAGGAACTGCACGCGATGTGCCTCGACGCCGCCGACCACATCGTGAAGAACGACCGCTTCGCCGATCTCGGCATCACCGACGGCCGGCTGGCCGCGCTGGTCGCCGAGTCCTGGCAGCGCCGCGCCGAACTGCCGTCCATCTACGGCCGGTTCGACCTCCGCTACGACGGCACCGGCCCGGCCAAGATGCTGGAGTACAACGCCGACACCCCCACGTCCCTGGTCGAGGCCGCCAGCCCGCAGTGGTTCTGGATGGAGGAGCGCTTCCCCGGCGCCGACCAGTGGAACTCCCTCCATGAACGGCTTGTCGAAGCCTGGCGCCGCCAGGCCCACCTCCTTCCGCAGGGACCCCTGCACTTCGCCCACTCCGACGGTGACGAGCTGGGCGAGGACCTGATGACCGTCGCCTATCTGCGGGAGACGGCCCAGCAGGCGGGCATCGACACCGAGGCCCTGTCGGTCGAACAGATCGGCTGGGACAAGCTGACCGGCCGCTTCGTGGACGAACGGCTGCGGTTCATCCGCAGCTGCTTCAAGCTCTACCCGTGGGAGTGGCTGACCACGGACCGCTTCGGCCCCCAGGTGCTGGACACGCTCGACAACGGCGGCGGCACCGGCAGCACCTGCTGGATAGAGCCCGCCTGGAAGATGCTGCTCTCCAACAAGGCGCTGCTGGCGATCCTCTGGGAGCTGAACCCGGACCATCCCAATCTGCTGCCCGCCTATCTCGACGGCCCCCGTGAACTCGCCCTCACCAGTGGCTATGTCTCCAAGCCCCTGCTCGGCCGCGAGGGCGCCGGAGTCGCCGTCCACGAACCCGGCAACGCCCCGGTCGTACGCCAGGAGGCCTGCTGCTACCAGGCGTTGGCGCCGCTGCCCGACTTCGACGGCAACCGGGTCGTACTCGGCGCCTGGGTCGTCGAGAACGAGGCGGCCGGCCTCGGCATCCGCGAATCGTCGGGCCTGATCACGGACGAGTACGCCCGCTTCCTCCCGCACGTCATCCTGTAGGCCCCGGCGGGGGGAGCCAGGGACCGGTGGCCCGCGACGGCGACCGGCCCCGGCCCCACTACCGCGCGAGGACCGCCCGCAACTGCTCCAGGCCCCAGTCCAGATCCTCCTTGCTGATCACCAGCGGCGGGGCGATCCGGATGGTCGACCCATGGGTGTCCTTCACCAGCACACCCCGATCCATCAGCTTCTCGGAGATCTCCCGGCCCGTGCCGTACGACGGGGAGATGTCCACTCCCGCCCACAGCCCCCGGCCGCGCACCGTCTCCACCGCGCCGCCGGTCGTCATCAGACCCAGCTCATGGTGGAGATGATCACCCAGCTCCGCCGCCCGCTGCTGGAACTCACCGGTGCGCAGCATGGCGATCACCTCAAGACCCACCGCGCACGCCAGCGGATTCCCGCCGAACGTCGAGCCGTGCTCCCCGGGCCGGAACACCCCGAGGATCACCGCCGACGACACCACGGCCGACACCGGCACCACCCCGCCGCCGAGCGCCTTGCCCAGCACATACATGTCGGGCACCACGCCCTCGTGCTCAAGCGCGAAGGTCTTTCCGGTCCGGCCCAGGCCGGACTGGATCTCGTCGGCGATGAACAGCACATTCCGCGCCCGGGTCAGCTCCCGCACCCCCGCCAGATAGCCCGGCGGCGGCACCAGCACCCCCGCCTCCCCCTGGATCGGCTCCAGCAGGACGGCGACGGTGTTGTCCGTCATGGCGGCGTCGAGGGCCGCGAGATCCCCGTACGGAACGATCTCGAACCCCGGCGTGTACGGCCCGTAGTCCGCCCGCGCCTCCTCGTCGGTGGAGAAGCTGATGATCGTGGTCGTACGGCCGTGGAAGTTGTCCGACGCGACGATGATCTTGGCGGTGCCGTCCGGCACCCCCTTCGTCCGATAGCCCCACTTACGGGCCGTCTTCACGGCGGTCTCCACCGCCTCCGCGCCCGTGTTCATCGGCAGCACCATCTCCATGCCGCACAACTCGGCGAGCTGGGTGCAGAAGTCGGCGAACCGGTCGTGGTGGAACGCCCGCGAGGTCAGCGTCACCCGCTCCAACTGCGCCTTGGCGGCGTCGATGAGACGCCGATTGCCATGGCCGAAGTTGAGCGCCGAGTAGCCGGCGAGCATGTCGAGGAAACGGCGCCCCTCGACATCGGTCATCCATGCACCGTCCGCCGAGGCGATGACGACGGGCAGCGGGTGGTAGTTGTGCGCGCTGTGCGCCTCCGCAGAGGCGATGGCACGGTCCGTTGTCGCCACGGGTTCTCCGTTCGGTCGAGACAAGCCATCCGGTCGGGGCGGGGTGGTGCCCCTGTTTCTATCGTCACTCGCCAGTGTGGACGAAGAAACCTTGCCCCCGGCGTGCCCCGGGAGACAACCCCGCAGGCGGGCCCACCTTGATCACATGTCCAGCAGCTGCCCCCGGGGTCCCGCCTCCGGCCTGTTCCCGCCCCTGCCGAACGGTGGCCGGGGCAGCCGGCCCATCAGCGGACGCAGCACCAGCCCCAGCACCACCCCGGCCCCCAGCGCCGGTATCGCCCACCACCAGCCGTCCGTGCCTCCCGCGGAGGCTCCCGACGCCACGGGCCGCGTCCGGTCCTTTACGGGAGTGTCCTCGGCCGCCGCGTTGTCCCTCTCCTCGAAGGGCGGCACCGCCACACCCTGGCCGGCCTTCTCGCCCATGACGCCGATCTTCGTCAACAGCGCCCGCAGCGCCGCCGGTTGCTTCGCCTTGTGCCAGACACCGGCCTCCGTCCGCAGGTCCGTCGACGTGTGGATCCAGACCGTCCGGGGATCCGCGCTCGGATACACCCGGTCCAGCCGCCAGGGCTGCACGTCGTGGACCAGCCACGTCACATTGATCTGCCGGGAGCCCACCGCCGAGTCCAGGGACGCCGGGCGCTCCTTCCGGCCCTCCGGCAGCTTCCCCATCTCCTGACCGTCGAGCTGCTTCGCCAGCGCCTCGTACTCCTCGTCGCTGAAGTAGAGCGAGGCCGTCTCCGCGCTCTCCGGCGAGGTGACCAGCACGCTCGTGGGCCCGCCGGCCACCGCGCTCGGGGCGAAGAGCCAGGTCAGCGCCATCACCGCGATCAGGGCCCCGAGCCGTCGGACCGTGCTCGTGCACAGCAGTCGCATGATTTCCCCCCTGCCGACGCCGGGCCCGGACCCTCCGGACCGCCTGCGCGTCACTTCCTGTACACCGCCCGACCCGAACCGGTTCCCAACTTTCCTCCCCGTTCTGCTCCCCGTTCTCCTCCCCACTTCTCTCTTCGCACCGGCTCAGCGGATCGACTGCGCGACCGCCTTCGCCCGCTCGACAGAATCCACCCCCTCCAGCCGTAGCGTCAGCCGCTCACCGGTGCCCCCGTCCGGACCGCTGTCGTCCCACAGGAACGTCGGCCCAGCCGTCCGCGCCGAATGGGTCCAGCCCGCCCCCTGGCCGTCGAGCATCCGGAATCGCAGCAGATGAGGTTCGGCGAACCACAGCCCCGTCGACTCGTTCGACTCCCCGGCACGCAGAGGCACCCACTCCGGCATGTGCCGGATCCGCTTCGAGAACGCGGGGTCCAGACCGGCCGGGAACTCGTCCAGCCGCACGGTCGGCCCGCCCGGGTCCGTCCAGCACAGACTCACCACCGGACGGCCCGCCGAAGCCCAGGCCAGCGACACCCGGTCGGGCGCTCCCAGCTCGGCCGGCACCCGTGGCCGGAAGCCGGCCCGCCGTGCCGCCTCCTCGATCGGCATCGGATCGGCGCAGTCGGGCACCCGCGCGGCCGGACTGGGCGTGGCCTTCGGGTCGTACCGCACCTGGACGCCGCCGAAGTCGAACCAGTCGGCCACGGCGGCCCGCACCGGGGGCGTCAGCACCAGCACGACCAGCAGCCCCGAGAGCCCGGCCGTTATCACCCGCCACCTGCGGCGCAGCAGACGACGAACCCGCGCCGCACGAGTCGGCACCGGCACCACCACCGGATCCGGGGCAGAGGCAGGCACCGGGACGGGCGCCGCATCCGCGAGGAGCTGGGCCAGGACCCGCTCGGCCATCGTCTCGCCGTCGACATCCGGGACGCGCATACCGCGCCCCAGCACCCGCAGCTCCTCGGCAAGATCCTCCCCGCGCCCGTCCTCACGACGCCCGTCCTCCCCGCGCCCGTCCTCACCGCGGCGCTCCTGGTCCGCGTGCTCGCCGTCACTCATCCCCACCACCCCCTCCCCTCTCCGACCCCGACCCCGGCCTCGACCGGGGCTCCGCCGCCAGCAACCCGCCCATCAGCTTCAACGCGCGGCTGAGCCGCGACTTCACCGTGCCCCGAGGCCAGCCCAGCGCCTCCGCCGTCTCCGCCTCGTTCATCTCCAGCAGATAGCGGCACGCCACCACATCGCGGTGGTCGTCGCTCAGCTCGTCGAGCGCCGCCCACAGCTCGGCGTTCCGTTCCTCCTCCACCGCGACCACCGCCGGGTCCGCCGAGTCCGGTATCAGCGGCTCACCCCGCAGCAGCGCCGCCTCCCGCCCGGCCACGGCCCGCAGCCGGACCGCCGACCGCACGGTGTTCCTCGTCTCATTGGCGACGATCCGTATCAGCCAGGGCCGGAACGGCGCACCGTCCCTGAAGTCCCCCAGGGACAGATACGCCTTGATGAACGCGGACTGCACCACGTCCTCCGCGTCCGCGCCCGCGCCGCAGGCCACCGCCACCCGAAGAGCGATCCCCGTATACGCGCGCACCAGCTCCGCGTACGCCTCCCGCTCCCCGGAACGCACACGCGCGATCACACCCGACTCATCCGCAACCGTCAGGATGCGGCCCCCCTCCAGGGTCCCCTCCCGTGTCCTCACGCCCTTGATACACCGTTCGCCGCAGATCGGTTCCCGGCCTGTCCCGACCTGTCGGCGCCACCTGAGAGAATGGTTCCCATGGCCACTCGTCCTCGCGCGCTCTCCGGTATCCAGCCCACCGCAGGCTCGTTCCATCTCGGGAACTACCTCGGTGCGATCCGGCAGTATGTGGCGCTGCAAGAAACCCACGACGCGTTCTACATGGTCGTGGACCTGCACGCGATCACCATTCCGCAGGAGCCCGCCGACCTGCGCGCCAACACCAGGCTCGCGGCGGCGCAGCTGCTCGCCGCCGGTCTCGACCCGCAGCGCTGCACCCTGTTCATCCAGAGCCATGTGCCCGAACACGCCCAGCTCGGCTGGGTGATGAACTGTCTGACGGGCTTCGGCGAGGCCTCCCGCATGACCCAGTTCAAGGACAAGTCGGCCAGACAGGGCGCCGACCGCGCGACCGTCGGACTGTTCACGTATCCGATCCTCCAGGTCGCCGACATCCTGCTCTACCAGGCGGACTCGGTCCCGGTCGGCGAGGACCAGCGCCAGCACGTCGAGCTGACACGTGACCTCGCCGAGCGGTTCAACTCCCGCTTCGGCAGCACGTTCACGGTCCCGAAGCCGCACATCGTCAAGGAGGTCGCGAAGATCTACGACCTCCAGGACCCGTCGATCAAGATGAGCAAGTCGGCGTCCACGCCGAAGGGCCTGGTCAATCTGCTCGACGACCCCAAGGCCACGGCGAAGAAGATCAAGAGCGCCGTCACCGACACGGGCACCGAGATCCGCTTCGACGCCGAGGCCAAGCCGGGCATCAGCAATCTCCTCACGATCTTCTCGACGCTCACGGGCACGGAGGTCGCGGATCTTGAGCGGCGGTACGAGGGCAAGGGCTACGGCGCACTGAAGGTGGATCTCGCCGAGGCCATGGTCGACTTCGTCACACCGTTCCGCAGCCGTACGCAGGAATATCTGGACGATCCGGAGACGCTGGACTCGATCCTGGCCGCGGGCGCCGAGAAGGCCCGCGCGGTCGCCGCGGAGACGCTTGCCCAGGCGTACGACCGGATCGGCTTCCTGCCCGCGAAGCACTGAGCGGGACCCGAGAGGCACCGGAACGGCACCGGGGCGGGCCCGCCGAGCACGGCCCGCCCGCCCCGGACGGCCGCCCGGACCCTTATCGCATCCGCGCCGTCCGCGTACTGCTGACCAAGGACCCTGGCCAGCCGGGCGGTGCGAGCGTCACACTGGCGCGGGGACGGAACGGGCCACACCGGTGGTCCGGCCACCCGCACACAAGGACTGAGGAGAACGACGTGGGGACCGTAACGCTCGGCGTTTCGATCGCGGTCCCGGAGCCGTACGGCAGCCTGCTCCAGGACCGCCGTGCGGGCTTCGGCGACCCCGCCGCGCACGGCATCCCCACGCATGTCACGCTCCTGCCGCCGACCGAGGTCGACGCCGCGACGCTGCCCACCATCGAGGCCCATCTCGCCTCGGTCGCCACGGCGGGCCGCCCCTTCCCGATGCGGCTCTACGGCACGGGCACCTTCCGCCCGCTGTCGCCGGTGGTCTTCGTCCAGGTCGTCGAGGGCGGCTCGGCCTGCACCTGGCTCCAGAAGCGGGTCAGGGAGGCGTCCGGCCCCCTGGTGCGTGAACTCCAGTTCCCGTACCACCCCCATGTGACCGTCGCGCACGGCATCTCCGAGGAGGCGATGGACCGGGCGTACGAGGAGCTGGCCGACTACACGGCCCGCTGGAGCTGCACCTCCTTCGGCCTCTACGAGCAGGGCTCCGACGGCGTGTGGCGGATGCTGCACGAGTACGCCTTCGGCGGCGGTACGGAGATCACGGGAGTGCCCTCGCAGAGCACCCCCGCCGACCTGCCCGCGGCCTCGTCCCTGCGCCAGTAGCCCCCGCTGGCCCCGCAGCCCCCCCCCGCGGACGTCAGACCGGCAGCCGCCGGAAGAGCGGCCTCGGCAGATGCCGCAGCAGCGACATCGCCACCCGCAGCGCCCCCGGCACCCACACCGTCTCCGAACGCCGCCGCAGCCCCAGCTCCACGGCCGCCGCGACCGCCTCCGGCGTGGTGGCCAGCGGCGTCTCCTCCAGCCCGGCCGTCATCCTCGTCCGTACGAAGCCGGGCCGGACGACCATCACATGCACACCGGTGCCGTACATCGCGTCCCCGAGCCCCTGCGCGAACGCGTCCAGGCCCGCCTTGCTCGACCCGTAGATGAAATTGGCGCGCCGCGCCCGCTCGCCCGCCACGGACGACAGCACCACCAGCGAACCGTGCCCCTGCGTCTGCATCGCCGCCGCGCACACCAGACCGGCCGAGACGGCGCCCGTGTAGTTGGTCTGCGCGACCCTGACGGCGGCCGGCGGATCGGCCTCGTCGTGCGCCTGGTCGCCGAGCACACCGAAGGCGAGGAGCGTCATGTCGATGTCGCCCTCCGCGAAGACCTTGCCGAGCACCTCCGCGTGCGACTCCGGGTCGAGCGCGTCGAAGTCGACGGTACGGACGTCCGCGCCCTGCGTACGCAGCTGCTCGGCCGCGATGTCGAGCTGGGGCGACGCGCGGCCGGCCAGCCAGACGGTGCGCGTACGGCGAGCGATCAGCCGGCGCGCCGTGGCCAGCGCGATCTCGGACGTCCCACCGAGGACGAGCAGGGACTGCGGGATGCCGAAGGCGTCCTTCATGGTGCGGTGCTCCTTGCAGCGAGGGGGAGTTGGGGGAGTCGGAGGCTCGGATCGAGAGACGGCGGGGGAGAGTTGGCCGGGGGAGCCGGCGGGGGAGAGCCGGCGGGGGAGAGCCGGCGGGGGAGAGCCGGGGGCTCAGATCGAGAGTCGGCGGGAGAGATCGGAGACGAAGATTCCGCGCGGGTCGAGTTCGGCCCGCAGCGCCCTGAACTCGTCCAGCCGCGGATACATCACGGCCAGCAGCTCGGGCCGCAGCCGTGAGTCCTTCGCCAGACAGACCCGGCCTCCGGCGGCGGCGACGTCCTCGTCCAGCTCGTCGAGGAAGGGGCCGAGGCCGGTGCGCCCGGCGGGGATGTCCAGCGAGAGCGTCCAGCCGGCCATCGGGAAGGACAGCCAGCCGGGATCGCCCACGCCGAAGCGTTTGAGCAGGGCGAGGAGGGAGGGGCAGCCGCGCCGGACGATGCGCCGCACGATCCTGATCAGCGCGTCCTCCTGGCCGTCCCCGACGACGAACTGGTAGCGGACGAAGCCGCCGCGCCCGTACAGGCGGTTCCAGTGCGGTACGCCGTCCAGCGGGTGGAAGAAGGCCGAGATGGGCCGGAGTTCACCGGTCCGCCTGCGGGGCGCCCGGCGGTACCAGAGTTCGTTGAGGAGCCCCACCGTGGTCCGCCCCAGCAGCCCTTCGGGTACGTAGGAGGGCGCGCCGGGCAGCAGTCCCGGCCGGAAGGCGAGCGGCTGTCGGCGGGCGGGGGAGCGCGCCGACAGCGCGGCGAGCGGCGCGTGTTCGCCACGGGTGAGGACCGCGCGTCCCAAGGAGGAGCCACTCGCGAGCAGATCGACCCACCCGACCGCGTAGCGGTGCCGGTGGCGGCACTCGGACGCGGTGAGACGGGCCATCAGATCGTCGAGGTCCGTGGCGCGTTCGGTGTCGACGGACATCAGGGACGTCTCGACGCGGTGCAGCCGGAAGGTGGCCGCGAGGATCACCCCCGTCAGCCCCATACCGCCCGCTGTCGCCTCGAACAGCGGCGTGCCCGGCACGACGGTACGGATGGCGCCGTCGGCGGTCAGCAGGTCCAGGGAGAGCACATGGCGGGAGAACGAGCCCGCCCCCGGGTGGTTCCCGCCGTGGATGTCGGAGCCGATCGCCCCGCCCACCGTGATCTGGCGGGTCCCCGGCGTCACCGGCAGGAACCAGCCGAGCGGCAGCAGCACCTCCATCAGCCGGTGCAGGCTGATCCCGGCCTCGCACTCCACGGTCCCGGCCTCGGCGTCGACGCGCACGACGCGGTCCAGGGCCGTCATGTCGATCAAGGAGCCGCCCGCGTTCTGCGCCGCGTCCCCGTACGCGCGGCCGAGACCGCGCGGGATGCCTCCGCGCGTACCGCAGTCGCGTACGGCGCGGACCGTCTCCTCATAAGAACGCGGCCGGACGAGACGGGCGGCGGCCGTGGGGGCGGTGCGGCCCCAGCCGGTGACAGGGTCGGCGATCTCGGCAGACATGGTCGAGACGGTATCGCCCTAAACATCATTCTTTGCGTTGTAAGCCGTATTTGATGGCGTACTCGTATGAATGGGTGGTTCGGTGGGTGTCGGTGGATGATGACGTGAGAATCGGCTTCCGGGGTACCCGACCGTTGGTTCTCCGATCCGAGGGCAGGTCTCCGTCATGGACTGGCTGAAAAAACTCCCCGTCGTCGGCCCGCTCGTGGCGCGGCTGATGTTGACGCACACCTGGCGTTCGTACGAAACCCTCGACCGGGCCCACTGGACGCGGCTGGCGGCGGCGATCACCTTCATCAGCTTCCTCGCGCTCTTCCCGCTGATCACCGTGAGCGCGGCGATCGGGGCCGGGCTGCTCAGCAAGGACCAGCTCGACAGCCTCCAGCGCAAGCTCACCGACCAGGTCCCCGGCATCTCCGACCAGCTCGACCTGCACGCCCTGGTCGCCAACGCGGGCACCGTGGGGCTGGTGGCGGGCGCGCTGCTGCTGTTCACCGGCATCGGCTGGGTCGGCTCGATGCGGGAGTGCCTGCGGGCCGTCTGGGGGCTGGACGACGTGGACGAGGGCAACCCCTTCGTACTGAAGGGCAGAGACGCGATCATCCTCGTCGGCCTCGGCGTCACCGGTCTCGCCTCGATCGGCGCGTCGGCCCTCGGCTCCACCGCCGTCAGCTGGACGGCGCGCCGGATCGGCATCCCGGAGGGCGGCGCGGGCGGGGTGCTGCTCCAGATCGCGGCCGTCGCGGTGGCGGCCGTCGCGGCGTTCCTGATCCTGCTGTACGTGCTGACGCTGCTGCCCCACGTACGGCCGCCACGGCGCCGGCTGATCGTCGCCGCCGTCATCGGCGCGGTCGGCTTCGAAGTGCTCAAGCTGCTGCTCGGCGGGTATGTGCGGGACGTCGCCGGCAAGAACATCTACGGCGCGTTCGGAGTGCCCGTCGCGCTGCTGCTGTGGATCAACTTCACGGCGAAGCTGCTGCTGTTCTGCGCCGCCTGGACGGCGACGCCGAGCAAGCACGACCAGCCGGACGAGGACGACCGGCCCGACGAGGACGCTGCCGCGCCGGGCGAGGACGCCGGCGCGAGGACGCCCGGCGCGACCCGTGCGGACCGGGCGCTGCCTCCGCGCTCTAACGGCCCGGCAGGCGCTTGACCAGATCCGGCAGCGGCCACCGGCGGTTCACCAGGAACACGGCCGCCGCCAGCAGCAGCAGCGCACCACCCGTGATGGCCACCGCGATCCCCCTGCCGCTCGACCCGGCGGCCTTGTCGCCCAGCGCGGCCTGGTCCGTCCCGCCGTCGCCACCGGCCTCGCCGTCGCCGCCGCCCGACTCCTTCTGCCCCACGGCCTCCTTGTCGGAGTCACCGCCGGTGGAGCCGGGCTTCACCAGCTCGCCGACCGGCTTGACCTTTCCGGCGGCGGCGAAGCCCCAGTCCAGCAGCCGGCCCGTCTCCTGATAGACCGCCAGGCTCTCCTCCTGGGACGGGCTCATGACCGTCACCAGCAGAACCCTGCCGTCGCGTTCGGCGACACCCGTGAAGGTCGAGCCCGCGTTGGTGGTGTTGCCGTTCTTGACGCCGGCGATGCCCTCGTACGGCTCCAGACCGGCGTCCCCGGTCAGCAGCCGGTTGGTGTTCTGGATCTCGAAGGTCTCCCGCTTCGGGGCCTTCTTGCCCTTCTTCGCCTTCTTCTCCTCGCCGGGGAACTGCACCCGCACGGTCGACGAGTACTCCCGGAAGTCCTTCTTCTGGAGTCCGGAGCGGGCGATCAGAGTGAGGTCGTACGCACTGGAGACCTGGCCCTTCTCGTCGTAACCGTCCGGCGAGACCACATGCGTGTCGAGCGCCTTCAGCTCGGCCGCGTGCTTGTTCATGTCGGCGACGGTCTTCGCGACGCCGCCGTTCATCTCGGACAGCACATGCACGGCGTCGTTGCCCGAGCGCAGGAAGACGCCCATCCACAGGTCGTGGACCGTGTACGTGCTCTCCTCCTTCACCCCCACCAGGCTGCTGCCCTCGCCCACGCCCGCCAGATC
Organism: Streptomyces sp. NPDC006643; assembly: GCF_042870175.1. Taxonomy (NCBI): domain Bacteria; kingdom Bacillati; phylum Actinomycetota; class Actinomycetes; order Kitasatosporales; family Streptomycetaceae; genus Streptomyces; species Streptomyces sp. NPDC006643. The sequence goes on from NZ_JBIAHA010000024.1 coordinate 51,438, forward strand.
GGCGCTCGTCACCTTGTGGGACTCGGTCTTCGGCAGCACGGGCAGGACCGTGTCGGCGAAGAGCATCTTCAGCGTCGACGCGGGCGGCAGCTGCCAGTGGGCGTTGTGCGAGGCCAGGACCTCGCCGCTCTCGGCGTCCGCGACGATCCACGACTTGCCGGTCACCTTCTTCGGCAGCACCGGCACACCAGCGGCGAGATTCACCTGGGTACCGGGTTTGCCGAGCAGGGTGCCACCGACCGTCGACATCGCCGCCGGCGGCTTCGGCTGCTTGTCCTCGGACCTGTCCGCGGTCGCGTCGTCGGCCAGGACGGGCGCGGCGGTCAGAACGGGCAGCAAGGCGGCGGTGAGGACCGTCAGCGCGGTCTTTTTCAATGCGGACACGGTCGAAAACGTACATGGCCTGACGGGGGATCCGAACACCGCCGGGTGGACCCGCCGCCGCCACCGCTGGGTCAGACCACTTTCCGGCCACCGCCGCCCCCGGCGAAGTGGCGGCGAGCCCTCCGGCGATACTGGATCCATGAAGCTCAGCCGCCCCGTGTCCTGGTTCCTGCTTGCCTTCGGGGTGTGGAGCTGGTTCATCTGGATCACTTTCGTAAAAAATCTATGGCAGGACGGCAGCGGGCTCGCCTTCGACGACGCCGGTGACCCCACGGGCTACTTCTGGGTCCATCTGCTGCTCGCCATCACGTCCTTTCTTCTGGGGACGGGCGTCGGGGCGGTGGGGTTCCGTGGAGTTCGCGCCTTGCGGAACGAACCCGGTGACGAGCACGTAGTACAGAGACAGCGACAGGGATAAAGGGGATCGGCTCGTGATCGTCGTGTTTGTTCTGATGGCGCTCGCCGCCATCGCGCTGGTGGCGGGCGCGCATTACTACATATGGCGGCGGCTCGTCCGCGACACGACCACGCAGGGGAGTACGGCCCGCAAGGCGGGCACCGCCGTGCTCGTCCTGCTGCCGGTCCTGACCTTCGCGGGCGTGGCCGTGGGCCGCGCGGACACGCCGTTCGCGCTGAAGCAGATCCTCGGCTGGCCCGCGTACATGTGGCTCGCGACGCTGCTGTATCTGCTGCTGGCGCTGCTGGTGGGCGAAGCCGTACGGCCGCTGCTGCGCCGGGTGCTCGAACGGCGTGCGGCGACGGCGGGCGGTACGGCGACGGAGCCGGCCCCCGTCGAGGAGCCCGCGACCGTCGGTGCACCGCCGGCCCCCGCCGCCCCGGCGGACGCGCCCGCGGACGTCCAGGCCGCTCCGGCGCCCGCCGACCCCTCCCGGCGGATCTTCGTCTCCCGCGTCGTCGGTGGCGCCGCTGCCGCCGCCGCGCTCGCCACCGTCGGGTACGGCACGGCGAACGTGCTGAGCGGTCCCGGCGTCAAACGTGTCACGGTGCCCCTCGCGAAGCTGCCGCGCGCCGCGCACGGCTACCGGATCGCCGTCGTCAGCGACATCCACCTCGGCCCGCTGCTGGGCAAGGCGCACGCGCAGCGCGTCGTGGACGCCATCAACTCCACCAACCCCGACCTCATCGCCGTGGTCGGCGACCTGGTCGACGGGACCGTCGCCGATCTGGGCCCGGCGGCCGAGCCGCTGGCCGGACTGAAGGCACGGCACGGCTCGTACTTCGTCACCGGCAACCACGAGTACTTCGGCGACGCGGGCGAATGGGTCGACCACGTACGGGAGTTGGGCCTGCACCCGCTGGAGAACGCGCGCGTCGAGATCGACGGGTTCGATCTGGTGGGCGTCAACGACATCGCGGGCGAGGAGGAGGGCGAGGGCCCCGACTTCGCCAAGGCGCTCGGCGGGCGCGACACGGCGCGGGCGTCCGTCCTCATGGCGCACCAGCCGGTCGTGATCCACGACGCGGTCAAGCACGGCATCGACCTCCAGCTGTCGGGCCACACGCACGGCGGCCAGATGTGGCCGGTGAACTACATCGCGCAGGCGTCCAACCCGACCCTCGCGGGTCTTGAGCAGTACGGCGACACCGCGCTCTACGTGACGCGCGGGGCCGGGGCGTGGGGTCCACCGGTACGGGTCGGCGCACCGTCGGACATCACGGTGGTCCAACTGGCGTCCCGCCAGGCGTAGTCCGGGCCGCGCCCGCCCGCGGAGCGCGACCCGCCCGCAGGGCTGGGCCCGCGCGCGGGGCTAGGCGCGCCCCGCGCAGCGGCTGATGTCTCGCCGGTCGCGCGGTGCGAGGCGGCGAACGGAGACACGGCGAGAGCCGCGCCTCCCTTCGCCGGCCCCGACGCGGCGCGCCTGCCGGGGCACGTGGCCCGGCGCGATCGTCAAGGCCCTTGAGGAGCTGGGCGTCCCGGGTCCGGTACGCCCGAAGGCCGGGAGGCCCGGCCCCGTGCCCCCGAGGGCCGGGCGGTCCGAGTCCCGTACTCCCCGAGGGGCCGGGCGACCCCGTACCCCTGAGGGGATCGGGGGCCCGGGCCCCGGCAGCCCCCGGCCCCCGGGCTCAGCTCGGGAGTGTCACCGTCACCGTCAGGCCCGTGCCCGGGGTTGTGCGGACCGTTACGTCGCCGCCGTGCGAGCGCACCACCGCCTGCACGATCGACATTCCGAGGCCGCTGCCGGCGGCCCCGCCCCCGGCCCGGAAGAAACGGTCGAATATCCGGGCCGCGTCCTCGTCGCTCATCCCCGGCCCCTCGTCGCGGACGCGCAGCCGCACCTCGCCCTCGGGCGAGCGGCTCAGCTCCACCCGGACGGGCGCGTCGGCGGGTGTGTGGGAGCGGATGTTCGTCAGCAGATTGCCGATGACCTGCCGCAGCCCGGACTCGTCGGCCTGGACGAGCATCGCGCCGGCCGCCGACACGTCGAGCGGCCGGTCCGGCTGCTGGGCCCGCAGGTCGTCGGCCGCGTCGCGGACCAGCCGGCTCAGGTCGACCGGGCGCAGGCGCAGCACCGGCCGCTGGTCCAGCCTGGCCAGGGTGAGCAACTCCTCGACGAGCCGCGCCATCCGGTCCGCCTCGCAGCTCATCCGGGACAGCGCGCGGCTGCGTTCGGCCGGTTCGCCCAGCATCCCCTTCTCGTACAGCTGGAGATAGCCGCGGATCGCGGACAGCGGCGTACGCAGCTCGTGCGACGCGTCGGCGACGAAGCGCCGCAGTTGCGCCGTGCTGCGCTCGCGCGTCACGTACGCCGACTCGACCTGTTGGAGCATCGCGTTGAGGGCGAGCCGCAACTGCTCGATCTCCGTGACCGGATCGTGGCGGCCGGGCACCCGGCGGGTCAGATCGCCCTCGGCGATGGCCGTCGCCGTCTCGACCATGTCGCGGAGCGGTCGCAGCGTACGGTTCGCGCTCATCAGGGTGATCAGCGCCAGCAGGACGATCAGCAGCCCGCCGAACGCGGCGTCGAACTTCAGCGCGCGCAGCAGGCTCTCCTGCACCGCCTTGGTGGACGTGGAGATCAGCACGACGGACCCGTCGCTGAGTCGGGCTCCGACCAGCCGGTAGGGGGTGCCGTTCACCATCACCTCGCGGACGCCCGTCTCCTCGCTCAGCGCCGTCGGGTCGGTGACGGCCTGCGCGAGGTCGCGCTGCCGCTCGGACGGTACGACCCCGGCGAAGCTCAGTGCCCTGCCCTGCGGGTCGACGGCGACGAAGACCGACTCGGGGGCGGGCAGCGCCCCCGCGCCCGGCTGCCGGGGTGAGATCTTCTCCACGATCGAGGCGAGCGAGCTGAGCGACTCGATCTGGTTGATCGTGAGTTCGGTGCGCTGCAACCCGTCGCGCGACATGGTCAGTTCGTTGTCGATCGCGCCCAGCAGATAGTGCCGCAGTCCGAAGAGGCTGACGGCGGTCGCGATGGTGATGCCCAGCGCCAGCAGCACCACGTTGATCAGCGTCAGCTTCGAACGCAGCGAGTGGGTACGGGGCTTGGGCCGCCGCAGGGCCCCGAGAGGCCCGAGGGGCCGAAGGAGGAAACCGACCCGCGGCATCACGAGGAGGAGCCCGGACTCGCGAGACCGTAGCCCACCCCGCGTCTCGTCATGATCAACGGCGGCCCGTACACGTCGAGTTTGCGCCGCAGATAGCTGATGTAGGTCTCCACCACCGTGGACTCGGGCGCGTGCTCGTACCGCCAGACATGCCGCAGCAGCTGCTCCTTCGTCACCACCGCGCCGGCGTTGCGCACCAGGAACCGCAGCAGCGCGTACTCGGTCGGCGTCAGCTCCACCGTGCGCCCCGCCCTGCGCACCGTGTACGTCGCCTCGTCCAGCTCCAGATCGCCGTACCGCAGCGGTGGCCGTACCGGGATCCGGTCCTCCGGCAGGGTCCTGCGCAGCACCGCCCGGACCCGGGCGACCACCTCGTCCACGTTGAACGGCTTGGTGATGTAGTCGTCGCCGAGCGAGAGCCCGCCGACGATCTCGGCGGGCGCGTCCCGCGCGGTGAGGAACACCACCGCCATCCGCGGGTGCGACAGCCTGAGTTGGCGCGCGATGTCGCGGCCGTCGCCGTCCGGGAGCATCACGTCGAGCAGCGCCACGTCGGGCCGGGTACGCCGTACCGCCTCGGCCGCCTCCCGTACCGAGCCCGCCGCCACCACCTCGAACCGGTGGTAGCGCAGGGCGATGGTCAGGACGTCGGCGATGCTCGGTTCGTCCTCGACCAGCAGTACCGTCGCCGCCGCATCCGTCATGCTCATGGCTCCAGTATCCGCGTTCCGCCCCGGCCGGCGGGCGCTGCCTTGGAGTTCCTTGAGAGTCCTGCCGACGACCCCGCACGCGCCGGTGCCGTCGGCCGATTCTGGGTCTGTCCGATGCGGACGATGCGGCCGATGCGGCCGGACAGGAGCGGGAGGAACTGATCGTGGAGGCATGGGGACGGTGGCTGCCGGGGTGGCTGGACAGGCGGCTCCCGCAGCAGGCGGTGGCGACGCCCGGCACCAACAGGCCTGCCCCCGACGGCCGCGCCACCGAGGACGCCCCCACCAGCCTTACCGACACGACCGACACGACCGGCACCACCGTCGTCCACGGCTTCGTCCGTACGGAGGAGGGCGTGCCCGTCGCCGGCGCCGTACTGACCCTGGCCGCGCCCTCGGGCACCCGGCTCGACCGGGTGGCGACGCTCGCCGACGGCTCGTACATCCTCAGCGCCCCGATCGGCGGCTCCTATCTGCTGGCCGCGACCTGCCGCGCGTACGAGCCATGGACCCGGCGCGTCACGATCGGCCGCGAGCCGCTCGTCCACGATCTGACGCTCAACCCGTGGGAGTCCGCCTCACCATCGCACCCGGCATGAACTCCACCAGCAGTTCGTGGAGTTGACGTACGACCGGACGCAGCAGCCGGTAGCGCGACAGCGCGATCACCCGGGCGACGACCGGGGTGGCCCGCACGACGAGCCGGCGGCTGCGCTCGGTGCCCGGAGTCCGGTCGTACACCCAGTACAGGACGAGGCCCATCTGCATCAGCCACAGCAAGTGCGGCAGCTGTTCGGCCAGTTCGGGGTCCGGCCGGGCCGACGAGCCGGCGAGTACCCGCTCATGGATGGCGACGGCCGCCTCGCGCGCCGGGGCGGACTCCGCCGAGAAGGGACTGAGCGGGCTCTCCGGGTCGGCGGCGTTCTTGAAGAACTGCGCGGCGAAACGGTGGTACGGCTCCGCCGTGTCCAGCCACGCCAGCAGGACGCCCCGGAGCCGGACCGTCAGATCCGGCTCCCGCGCCAGCACGCTCCTGACGGCGCTCTCGTGCTCGGCGGCGATCCGGTCGTAGAAGCCCTGGACGAGATGTTCCTTGGAGGAGAAGTAGTAGTACGCGTTCCCGACGGAGACGCCGGCCTCCTTCGCGATGGCCCGCATGGTCGTCCGGTCGTAGCCGTTCTCCTCGAAGAGGCGCAGCGCGGTTTCGAGGATCAGTGTGCGGGTCTGCTCGCTCCGGGAGGCCTTGATGTCGTTCCTGTCCTTCGGCTCTCGCCCTTCGGGGCCCGTCGCTTCCCTCATGCCGGCCGGGCCTGGACGGGGGACGGCCGGGGGCCGCACCACCCATGCGACATGATGCCGTCCGCCGTCCGATCGGGAAGAGTCGGGCCATGATGCGTGCGGAGGATGTGCTGGCCGTCCTGGATCTGCTCGACCGGGCCGGTGTCGAGGTCCGGCTGGACGGCGGCTGGGGTGTCGACGCCCTGCTGTGCGAGCAGACCCGCCCCCACGAGGACCTGGACATCGTCGTACGGGCCGAGAGCCTGGCCGACCTCGGGCGGACGATGCGCGACCACGGCTTCCGGCTGTGGCGGGACGACGGACCGTACAACCATGTGCTGACGGACGGCGCGGGCCGGCTGGTCGACGTCCACGCGGTGGATCTCGGCGTCACCCGTACGAATGAACAGGGCGTCGAGGTGTACGGCCCCGGCGGACTGCCGTACCCGGTGGGCTCGCTGAGCGGCAGCGGGCGGGTCCGGGGCCGGCTGGTCGGCTGCGGCACGGCCGCCTTCCAGATCGCCTCGCACACCGGTTACGCGCTCGACGAGGACGACGAACGCGATGTCCTGGCCCTGCACCACCGCTTCGGCGTACCGCTCGCCGGACGGGTGCGCGCGTGGCACGAGGAGGACGGCTGGGGCGTGCTGGACGCCGCCAACCTCCGGGAGGACGTGTGGGCGCACTTCTCGGCCGTCGCCGGTGACGACTACGTCGAACCGGTGGCGGGCCAGGCCGTCACGTTCTCCGTGGAGGACGAGGAGGAAGAGGAGGAAGAGGCCGGCGAGGAGGGGGCGCGGGAGGCGCGGCAGACGCGACAGGCCGGTTACCGCCGGCGCGCGGCGACCGTCTGGCCCGAAGGCGCCACGACCCCCGCCGTCCCCGCTGTCCCGGCCGTCCCCGCCTTGCCCACCGCCCCCACCGTCACATGGAGCTGAGCGAACGGGCGTAGGCGACCTGCCCCATGACCACCTGGAAGCTCTCCGGGCCGGTCGCGGGAATCATGGTCGAGTGGTGCTTGCCACCACTGGTCACCATCACCTGGATGAAGCCGGTGGTCTTCCTCTCCTTCATCAGGAGGAAGAGCAGACCGAGCAGACAGAAGATGAAGAAGACGACCGCCAGGACGATGGCGTGCGCCGGGATCTTCTCCTCCGTACGCGACATGTCCGTCGCGTTCCACACCGCGCCCTGGAGCGGCAGCGTGCCGGACGGTGTCACGATCCCGTGGTTCATGACGGTGATGTCGCCGATCGACACCAGCGGCGTGCCGCCGCCCGAGACCGCGGGAACGGGCATACCGGCGGCCATCGTCGGGTCGTAGCTGCCCTGACCGGGATAGCCGTAACCCGGAGCCGGGTTCGGATAGCCGTAACCCGGCTGCGTGGGGCCCCATCCGTACGCCCCGTCGCCACCGTCCGGATTCGGGTTCGGATTCGCCTGGCTCATGTCTCCCCGCTTCCCCTGCCGCTGCTTGGTCTGACTGAATCCTGGCACAGAAAGGGCCCGCCCCGTACGGGCCGTTACGGCTTTGTACGGAAACGGGCCCTCACCGCGTACGTGGCGGGTTTCCCGCGCTCAGAAACGCCGCGTGATCAGCGCGCGCTTCACTTCCTGGATCGCCTTGGTGACCTCGATACCGCGCGGGCAGGCGTCCGTGCAGTTGAACGTCGTGCGGCAACGCCACACCCCGTCCTTGTCGTTGAGGATCTCCAGCCGCTGCTCGCCCGCCTCGTCACGCGAGTCGAAGATGAACCGGTGCGCGTTGACGATCGCCGCCGGGCCGAAGTACTGCCCGTCGTTCCAGAACACCGGGCACGACGACGTGCACGCCGCGCACAGGATGCACTTGGTGGTGTCGTCGAACCGCTCGCGGTCCTCGGCGGACTGAAGACGCTCACGCGTCGGCTCGTTCCCGGTGGTCACCAGGAACGGCATCACGTCGCGGTACGCCTGGAAGAACGGGTCCATGTCCACGACCAGGTCCTTGAGGACCGTAAGCCCCTTGATGGCCTCGACCGTGATCGGCTTCGCGGCGCCCGTCTTCCTGTCGAACGACGTGATGTCCTTGATCAGCGTCTTGCACGCGAGACGGTTCTTGCCGTTGATCCGCATCGCGTCCGAGCCGCAGATCCCGTGCGCGCAGGAACGCCGGAAGGTCAGCGAGCCGTCGACGTCCCACTTGATCTTGTGGAGGGCGTCGAGCACGCGCTCCTTGGGGTCGATCTCGATCGAGAAGTCCTCCCAGCGGGACTCGTCGGAGATCTCCGGGTTGAAGCGGCGGATCCGCAGCGTGACCGTGATGTACGGCGATGCCGCGGACTCGGCCTCGACCTTGTCCAGTAGGGGAGTTGCCATCAGTACTTACGCTCCATCGGCTGGTAGCGGGTCTGGACGACCGGCTTGTAGTCGAGACGGATGGACTCCGTGCCGTCGTCGCCGACCTCGCGGTACGCCATGGTGTGGCGCATGAAGTTCACGTCGTCCCGGTTGGGGAAGTCCTCGCGGTAGTGACCGCCGCGCGACTCCTTGCGGGCGAGCGCCGACACGGCCATCACCTCGGCCAGGTCGAGCAGGTTGCCCAGCTCGACGGCCTCCAGCAGATCCGTGTTGAAGCGCCGGCCCTTGTCCTGGATGGACACACGCAGATAGCGGTCGCGCAGCTCGCCGATCTTCTCGACGGCCGTCTTGATCGTCTGCTCCGTACGGAAGACCATGACGTTCGCGTCCATGGTCTCCTGAAGCTCGCGGCGGATGTCCGCCACCCGCTCGTGGCCCGTCGACGCACGCAGCCGCTCGACCTGTGCCTCGACCAGCGCGGCCGGGTTCTCCGGGAGTTCGACGTGGTCGTGCTTGGCCGCGTACTCGGCGGCGGCGATGCCGGAGCGCTTGCCGAAGACGTTGATGTCTAGCAGCGAGTTGGTGCCCAGCCGGTTGGCGCCGTGCACCGACACGCAGGCGACCTCGCCGGCCGCGTAAAGACCCGGCACGACCGTGGTGTTGTCGCGCAGGACCTCACCCTCGACGTTGGTCGGGATGCCGCCCATCGCGTAGTGCGCGGTGGGCTGGATCGGGATCGGGTCCGTGTACGGCTCGATGCCCAGGTACGTACGGGCGAACTCGGTGATGTCCGGGAGCTTGGCGTCCAGTTGCTCCGGCGGCAGGTGCGTCAGGTCGAGATAGACGTGGTCGCCCTCGGGGCCGCAGCCGCGGCCCTCGCGGATCTCGGTGTAGATGGACCGCGAGACGACGTCGCGCGAGGCGAGGTCCTTCATGACGGGCGCGTACTTCTCCATGAAGCGCTCACCGTCCTTGTTACGGAGGATGCCGCCCTCACCGCGGGCGCCCTCGGTAAGGAGGATGCCCATGCGCCAGATGCCCGTGGGGTGGAACTGGAAGAACTCCATGTCCTCCAGGGGCAGTCCGCGCCGGTAGCACGCCGCCTGGCCGTCACCGGTCAGGGTGTGCGCGTTGGACGTCACCTTGAAGAACTTGCCGGTGCCGCCGGACGCGTAGATGACCGACTTGGCCTGGAAGACATGGATCTCGCCGGTCGCCAGCTCGTACGCGACCACGCCCGCCGACGTCTTGACGCCGTCGATCTCCACGATCAACTGGTCCAGGACGTAGAACTCGTTGAAGAACTCCACGCCCTCCTTGACACAGTTCTGGTAAAGCGTCTGGAGGATCATGTGGCCGGTGCGGTCCGCCGCGTAGCAGGACCGGCGGACCGGCGCCTCGCCGTGGTTACGGGAGTGGCCGCCGAACCGGCGCTGGTCGATGGTGCCGTCCGGCGTCCTGTTGAACGGCAGACCCATCTTCTCCAGGTCCAGGACCGCGTCGATGGCCTCCTTCGCCAGGATCTCGGCGGCGTCCTGGTCGACCAGGTAGTCGCCGCCCTTGATCGTGTCGAAGGTGTGCCACTCCCAGTTGTCCTCCTCCACGTTGGCGAGCGCGGCGGCCATGCCGCCCTGCGCGGCGCCCGTGTGGGACCTGGTGGGATACAGCTTCGTCAGCACGGCGGTACGGCTGCGCTTGGTCGACTCGATGGCCGCGCGCATACCGGCGCCACCGGCGCCGACGATGACGGTGTCGTACTTATGGATCTTCATTGCTCTCGTCAGCCCCGGCTTTAGCGGATGTTCGGGTCGAAGGTGAAGATCACCAGCGTGCCCAGAAGGATGGTGAACACCGTCGCGGTGTACAGCAGGCCCTTGAGCCACAGGCGCGTGTTGGCACGCTCCGCGTAGTCGTTGATGATCGTGCGCATGCCGTTGGCGCCGTGCAGCATCGCCAGCCACAGCATCAGCAGATCCCACGCCTGCCAGAACGGGGACGCCCAGCGGCCGGCCACGAAGGCGAAGCCGATCTTGCTGACGCCGCCGTCGAGGACCAGCTGGATCAGCAGATGGCCGATGACCAGGACGACGAGGACGACGCCGGACAGGCGCATGAACAGCCAGGCGGCCATCTCGAAGTTGCCGCGCGTGGACTTGGGGGTCTTCGCGGTGCGCTTGCGCGGCGGCTCGATGAACGGCGCCGGGTGGTCGACGTCGAAGACGCTCGCACCCTCGACGGGACTGATCGCGGCGGTGGAACCGGTCGCGGTGGTGTCTGCGGACATCGGTCAGCTCCCCCAGATCTCGCGTGCGGCGTGGCCGAGCACGGGGTAGATGGCGCCCAGCATCAGAACGAGCCAGACACCCACGACGCTCCAGAGCATCTGCTTCTGGTAGCGCGGGCCCTTGGACCAGAAGTCCACCGCGATGACACGCAGGCCGTTGAGCGCGTGGAAGAGGACTGCGGCCACGAGGCCGTACTCCATTACTCCGACGAGGGGCGTCTTGTAGGTGGCCACGACGTCGTCGTAGGCCTCGGGGGAGACGCGGACAAGTGCGGTGTCCAGCACATGGACGAACAGGAAGAAGAAGATGGTGACGCCGGTGACTCGATGAGCCACCCATGACCACATTCCTTCCCGGCCGCGGTACAGCGTTCCTGCCGGCACGGAAAAGCCCTCCGGGAGCGGGGATCGGGGCCGGCCGCCATCTTCTACTCGATGAAGCACAGTGGTGTCGGTCGCGCCCGGCCGGGTACGGTCCACCGGCCCTGGCCATCGTAGCGACGCTTTGTCGGTTCGATTGCGCGGGGGCCCTTCGGTGTGATCAAACAGGCAGTCAAACAGCCACGGACGGGCTATCCGGACGGCCGTAGTCGTTCGATTCCTGCGAAACACGGGGAGCGGGCGGTTCCGGACGGCGCCGCGGGGGGCGGTCCGGACGGTGCTCCGGACGGTGTTCCGCCGAGGGGCCGTCGGCCACCAGGCGCGAGACCCGGGAGCGCGCGAGCCGGCGCAGCTCGTCGGCGGCGACGGCGCGCTCCTCGTCGGGGTCGTGCGCCAGCCGCTCACGGATACCGGCCAGCACCTGGTTCAGCCGCTCCTCGGGACGGTAGCGGTCGAGGCTGATGACGAACGCGTGGCCGAAGCTGCTCTCGTACGCGGCGTGTGCCGCCCGCAGCGCGGTCCGGGCGGCGGGCGGCGCCCCGTGCTGCGGGTCGGCGGACGTCTCGTCGGCGAGCGCTCCGGCGAGGTCGGCCAGGGACAGGTCGTAACTCGCCTCGTCGGCGGCGGCGAGAAGCGCGTCGACCGTCGGATACGGGCGGTGGTCGGCGAGCCGGCGGGCCCAGCGGCGGTTCGCGCAGCAGGCCAGCAACGCGTGCTCGACGGTGTCCGCCGGGGCGTTGTTGAACCGCGTCAGACCGGCGTGGCGATCGCTGGACAGCGTGGGCTCCTCGGATGCGGCGTCACGGCTGGCAGCTCCGCGGTGTCACGGCTGGCAGAAGTGAAGGCAGATAAGGGCGGGACAGATGTTTCGCAAGGCTATCGAGGGCCGGTGACCATCGCCCGACTGATGCGCGAATTTCACCCGGATGGGACAGCCCCGGCTCGCGCGATCGGCGGGGACATGGGACGTTCGCCCTACTTCCTTCCTTCTTTTCTCCAGCCGACGGCATGCAAGGGGATGATCGCGGATGAGGTGGAACTCCCCGGGGACTCTGGTGGGCGGCGCCGCTGTCGTGGCGGCTGCCGTCACCCTCACGGCGGTGGCCTGGCCCGACGCCACCCCGCCCGACCACAGCGCACCGGCGGGCACGACCGGCACACCGCCGGCCGCCACCACCGAGGCGTCGGCGGCACGCTCCGACACCCGCCCGGCCGCCCCCACGCCCTCCAGCGGCGACGCGCTGTCCACGGCGCCGCGCACCGTGCCCTCCGTACGGAAGTTCGAGGCCGCCCGCGGCTCCGGCTGGCGCCCCGGCGGCTCCAGCGGCGTCGTCATCGCGAAGAACAGCGGGAAACTGGCCGACGAGGGCAAGCTCATCGCCAAGGAGCTGAAGATCGACTACCGGGGCGCCGTCGCGGCCAAGGCCGGTGATGTCGAGCTGGCCCTGGAGTCGGGCAAGCAGGCGGGTCCCGAGTCGTACACGCTCACCGCCCGCGACGGCCGCGTCAGGATCGCCGGACCCGACGAGGCGGGGGTCTTCTACGGCACCCGCACCCTCAAGCAGTCGGTGCGCGCGGACGGCGCGATACCCGAGGGCGTCGTACGCGACCAGCCCGACCGTCCGCAGCGCGGACTCAACCTCGACATCGCGCGCAAGTACTACACCCCCGGCTGGATCGAGGACCGGCTGCGCGAGATGGCCGACCTCAAACTCAACCAGCTGGGCCTGCACTTCTCCGACGACCAGGGCTTCCGCATCGAGTCGGACACGCACCCCGAGATCGTCTCCCAGCAGCACCTCACCAAGGCCCAGGTTCGGCAGATCATCGCCCTCGCCGGGCAGTTGCACATCCAGATCGTTCCCGAGATCGACTCACCGGGACATCTGGGCGCCGTCATGGCCCCCCACCCCGAACTCCAGCTCCGGGACGTGAACGGGAAGCCCACCCGCGGCGCCATCGACATCTCGCAGCCCGCCGCCGCGAAGATCGTGGACGAACTCCTGCGGGAGTACGACACGTTGTTCCCCGGGCCGTACTGGCACATCGGCGCCGACGAGTACCAGGCGCTCGTGGTCCGCGACCCCGAGGCGTCGTTCCCGCAACTGGCCGCCGCCGCACGGAAGAAGTACGGCCCCGACGCCAAGGTCCAGGACCTCACGACCGGTTGGATGAACGACCGCGCGGCCGTGGTCCGGGCGAAGAAGAAGGACGTCTCGGCGTGGAACGACGGCTTCTTCCCCGGCGGCGTCGTCAAGGCCGACCGGAATCTCCAGGTCGACTACTGGACCGGCAAGGAGATCGGCGCACGGCCCCCGCTGGACTATCTGCGCGAGGGCCGGTCGGTGATCAACCTCAACGACGAGTTCCTCTACTACGTGCTCGGCCAGCCGAACGACTTCGTCTACCCGACCGGGCAGCGGATCTACGAGCAGTGGACGCCGTTCGTGCTGCGCGGCACGAAGCCCGTGCCGGAGAAGTACTCGAAGCAGATCCTCGGCGCCCGGTTCGCGGTGTGGGGCGACATCGCGAACGCGCAGACACAGGACCAGGTGGCCGCCGGGATCCGGCTGCCGCTGGCCGCGCTGTCGCAGAAGGTGTGGAACCCCGTGAAACCGAACCTCAGTTGGGTGCAGTTCAAGGCACTCGCCAACAAGGTGGCCTGAGTTGAGCCCGTCGGCGATCCGGGACATTACGGTCGCCGACGGGTCTTTCTCGCGTACCGAACCCGCATTCTGGGCCACATCTGAGCCACAGGTGATGTTTTTCAGCCGCTGGGCGCTTTAATGAGCAGCACCCTGCCCGCGACGGGAGACGTGAATGAGCCTGATGGAACTGATTGTTCAGGCGGATGAGCGGGGCCTCGCCGCGAGCGGGGTCGCCTGCCTCGACCGCTGCCTGCCCCTGCTCGCCGACGAGGGCGAGGTGCTGCGCCCGCTCTGGTCGGGCATCGCCGACGGCGAGACGACCTGGGCCCCGCGTCTGGCGGTGGCCAGGGAAGCCATGGAAACGGCCGTCAGCAACGACGAAACGGCCGTCCTCGTACGGAAGATGCTCGCCGCCGCACCCTCGGAGTGGGCGGCGGAACCGCTGCGCGCCTGGTCCGACAGCTGCTCGGTCGTGGCGCTGGAGATCCACCAGCAGTTCGACGTGGTCGGCGACCGGATCGTCGGGGCACCCGGCACCGTCGCGAGCGGCGCGTACAGCGACTGGGTGATGCGCTGCCGTACGGGAGTGGCCGAGGGCCCCGACGGAAAGCCCGGCATCGGACCGTTCACGGCGGGCCCGATGGTCGCGGGCGAACTGCGCCGGCAGATCCAGATCCTGGAGATCCTGTCCGAAACGGCCGGCACGGCGGGCCTGCGCCAGGCGCTCGACCTCTCCACCGAGGGCCAACGGGTACTGCGAGCGGTCGTCTCACGCCGGGCGAGGGCGGGGAGCTGACACCTGCCCGCGCGTCAGCCGCCGCCCCCTCTTGCCGGTCCTCCGCGTGGTCCCTGCCTCCTGGTGGAGTGCCTCACCGCACCGCTCCGACCCAGCTGCCGCGGCGCGTCGTCGTTCCCCCGGCGCTGGGCCCTGGCGGCATTCGAATCGAGGGCGGCCAAGCTGGCGTTGGCGGGACCGGCCACCGAATTCCGGGGCGGAGTCCCGGTGTAGGTCTCGGCGTCGTTGGGCGGGTGTTGGGTCCGGAACCGTCCCTGGAAGTCACTTTCCTGAAAACTGCCTCCCGGGAACTGGACCGCCGACAATGCCTGGGACTGCTCGTAGGCCCGCTGTTCCGCCGTCCCGGCCATCCGCCGACTGCCATACGCGGCCTGTTCCGGGCTGAGTGTCATGCCCGCCGTATACCCCTGGGACTGATCGTCCTGGTAGCTCTGCGGGTACGCCGGAGGCTGGACCGGGGCCGTCTGATGTCGCCACGTCTCCGCCGCGGCAGCCGCAGCCGCTGCCTGCTCCGGAGTCATCGTTTCGTAGTCCCACTGGTTGAGGTTCTCCTCGGTGGGCGTCCCCAGGCCTTGTTGCCGGTTCCACTCCCTCAACTGGTTCCTGCCGTCCTCGTCGGCCGCGTTCTCCCAGGTCTGCGAGGGCTGCTCCCAGGTACTGGCCTGCGTGCGGTAGGCAGGCAGTGTCGACTCCTGCTGTGCCGGGCCCGGCTCCTCCGAATCCATCGGCGGCTGTCCCGTCCGCGCCCAGTACCGTCTGGCCTCCGCGGCCATGAGCTGTTGCGCGTACGCGGGGTCGATCGCCGCAGTCTGTCCCGCGGGGGTCTGTCCCGCCGGCTGTCCCGTCGGCGCCTCCCGACTCCACTGGCGCTGATACTCGGCCCCGTAAGGATTGTTCGAGGCGAAATTCCCCTCATTCTCACCTGGCACGCGTGCCACCTTCCTGTCATCGATGCGGCTGCCGCCAAGAACCGGCAACGGTCACCGGGCGGTCCTCCACCGGCCCCCGGCTGTCCGCACCCTCCGCCCGTCCGGTCCGGTGAGGCCGGACACCTCCCCAACGGCCGGGCGCCGCATCTGGTTCAAACCCGGGCATGCCGGAAGTCCTCTCGCGGTCACGAGGGTGTGGATGGCCGGCGCTCATTCCCGCGTTCGTCCTCGTCCCGCGCACCTGGGCCGCACACATGTCGGGCGGTGACCGACCACGCCCGACCGGCGACCACGGAGGGGCAACGACTCGGCCATTCCCTCGGCGCGATCCCGGCCGACATGTCTATTGCTTGCCTCGGCCCGGGGAGGATCGGACGGGCTTCCGGACGCACCGGTCACGCCGTGGGTTCGCGGAGCCCGTTCACACCGCGTTCCATGCCTGGTCGGAGAGCCGGAAACCAGGAGGACGACCGGGGCCGCCACCCCCCACAGGAGAGGCCCCGGTCGTCTTCGGGCGGGGACGCTCTGCGGCCCCGTACTCATGTCAGCGCCGTGGATGCGTTTTCTGTCACACCAAGGTGGGTCAGCAGGTTGTTGCGGGTTGTACGAAATATGGACTTGGGCAGCGAAGAGGCCGTAGCGTGCAGGAGCGCGTGGGGGCGCGCGGCAGTGACCAGCTGCGATTCAAGACGGGTTGTGTGGAGTGCTGGGGGACGACGCGGAGCTCACCGCCGCGGTGCTCGCGGCACAGGACGGGAACGAGACTGCGTTCCGGACTGTGTACCGTGCCGTGCACCCGCGGTTGTTGGCGTACATACGAACGCTCGTCGGCGAGCCTGACGCCGAGGACGTGGCTTCTGAGGCCTGGCTCCAGATAGCCCGCGACCTCGAACGCTTCAGCGGCGACGCCGACCGCTTCCGTGGCTGGACCGCGCGGATCGCGCGTAACCGCGCCCTCGACCACATACGGATGCGGGGCAGGCGCCCGGCCGCCGGCAGTGACGAGACGGAGCTGGCGGGCAAGGCCGCCGATTCGGACACCGCCGACGAGGCGATGGAGGCCCTGTCCACCGGTACGACGATGGCGTTGATCGCGCAACTGCCGCAGGACCAGGCCGAGGCCGTCGTCCTGCGTGTCGTGGTCGGGCTCGACGCGAAGAGCGCGGCGCGGACGCTGGGCAAACGGCCCGGCGCCGTACGGACGGCGGCGCACCGCGGGCTGAAGCGGCTGGCCGAACTGCTGGGCGCCGAGGACCCCGAACGCCTGGAGGGCGGCAGGGACGGCGTGGGCGGCAGGGACGGCGTCGACCGTCCCGAACCCGCCGCGCACGGCGGGGCGGCGAGCGGCCTGGAGCTGGGATCCGTACCGCCGCAGCGCGCCCGTTACCAGGGCGCTCCCGAGCCGGCCGGTGTGACGCATTCGCCGCCGGGGACGCAGAAGGACATGTGATGGCGCACGAGCGTGAGACGTGGCTCGACCACGGCGCCGCGGAGCTTCTGCTGCGCGGCAGGCCGGTCGAGACCACCGGTGAACACGCCCAGGCGCAGGCCGACCGGCTCGCCAGGGCTCTTGAGGAAGCCGCGCGCGTCGCGTACGCGGACGCCGCCGAACTGCCCGGCGAGGCCGCCGCGCTGGCCGCGTTCCGGCAGTCGGTCGGGACGGCGGGACAGACCGCGGCGCGGAGCTGGGACGCCCGCGCGGACGCGGGAACGGACTCGGTTACCAGCGGGGACGACGACGGGATCGGGACCGTACGCCTCGCGCCCGAGCGCCGTGGAATACGCCTGCCGCGCTTCGGACGCCCCCTGCGACTCGGCGTGGCCGCCGCCATGGCCGGATGCGCCCTCAGCGGTGTGGCCGCCGGAGCCGGTTTTCTGTACGCGCCGTCGGCGGGGGAGAGCCCGCCGAAGCCGTCGAACTCCATCTCCGACGCCCTGACACCGGCGCCCCTGGTGTCCGATCTGCCCAGCAGCAGTCTCAACCCCCCGCCCTTCTCGTCCGACCCGGCGGGCGGTGCCGGCTCGGACACGCCCGGCGCCTCGTCCGACGCGATGCCGGGCGGTTCGGCGGACAAGGACGGGAACAGCCGGGCGACGGGCGAGGGCTGGCGGCACGGAAGTGGCGAGAAGTGGTACGCCCGGCTGGTCCAGGCGTGCCAGGAGTACCGGGACGGCACGATCGCCGCCGGAAAGAGGAAGCTGCTGGAGGACGCGGCCAAGGGCCCGCAGGGGGTGACCCGTCTCTGCGACCAGCTGCTGAGTGGTGACGGCCGGCACGACGGCGCCCAGGGAACCGGCGGCAACGGCCACGGCGGCAACGGCGGTGGTGGCGGCAACGGCCACGGTGGCAACGGCCACGGCGGTGGCGGCGACGGCCCGCAGAGCAGTGGCCCGATCGAAGGTCCCGCCGAGGGCGGTACGCCCGGCGACACCGGCGGTGGTACGGACGGCGGTTCGGGCGGCACCGACGGTGGCGGTGGCACCGACGGCGGTTCGGGTGGCGGTACCGGTGGCGGTTCGGGCGGTGGGTCCGAGGGACCGCCGAGCGACTGGCCGGGCGGCGACTACGGCGAGACGATCGGGATGAACCCGCCGGAGTCCGACGCCACGGGCCAGCATCCGCCGCTGCTCCCCGCGATGCCGGGCTCCGGGACAGGCCCCGGTGCGAGCCCTGAGACGGGTCCCGAATCGGGCTCCGAGGCAAGCCCCGAGACCGGCCCCGAGGTGGACTCCGAGACGAGCCCCGCCCCCTCGGAGTCGTAGCCGCCGAGGCGCGATTTTCGGCCACGCTCGACGTCCCGAATCCATGTGTGACGTTTTTTCGCGCTGTGGCGCAGTAGAGAGTGAGCCGACTGGTCATCGGCCGCGTCTGAGCCGGGGTTCCCCCCGTACCTTCGGCTCGACGCACAATTGGCGCGGGCGGGATACGTTCCCCCGGTCCCGCCCGCGCCTCTCAACTCGCGGCCCCCGCCCCTACTTGTAGACGACGACCTTGTCGCCGGTCCGCACCTGCTCGAAGAGCGACGCGATCTTCTTCTCGTCCCGCACGTTGACGCAGCCGTGCGACGCGCCGCTGTAACCCCGGGCCGCGAAGTCCGCCGAGTAGTGCACCGCCTGGCCGCCGCTGAAGAACATCGCGTACGGCATCGGGGTGTCGTACAGCGTGGAGACATGGTGCCGGGACTTCCACCCGACCTTGAACGTGCCCTCGCGGGTCGGCGTGTACTGCGAACCGAAGCGGACGTCCATCGTCGACAGCACCTTGCCGTCGATCATCCAGGACAGCGACCGGGTGTTCTTGCTGATGCACAGCACCCGGCCCGTCATGCACCGCGGATCCGGCTTCGGCGCGGGCTTGACGGCGGCCGGCGGGCGCAGTTCGGCCGCGGTCGGCTTCTTCGTCATGCCCAGGAGCCTCTCCCAGGTGACGGTGTCGGTCGTGCCGGTGCTCGGCAGTCCGCGCTTGGCCTGGAACGACGAGACGGCCGTGGCCGTGACGGAGCCGTAGTAGCCGGTGGGCGCGCGGTCGAAGTGGGCGATCTGCCGGAGCCTGGCCTGGAGTTCACGGACCTGGTCGCCCTCGGCGCCGCTCGCCAGCACGGTCTTCGGCTTCGGCGGCGCGGGCTTCTCGCTCACGCTCTTCGACGGCTTCGCGGACGGTGTGGCCGGCGGCTTCGACGCGGCGGCCGGCTCGGCGGACGGGCTGCTCGGCGAGGAGGTCGTCGGCTCGATCCGTACGCCGGTGCCGCTGCCGCTGCCCGGCTTGTCGTCGGCGGCGCCGGCCGGGTCGGTCACCACCTGCGCCGAACAGCCGACGGTGACGGCGAGCACGGCTCCGGTGGCGAGCACGACGCGGAGCGTGGCCGTACGCGAGCGTCGCGCCCCTGTCCGCGTCCGGGTCCCGGGC
Source organism: Streptomyces sp. NPDC006643 (assembly GCF_042870175.1). Classification (NCBI taxonomy): domain Bacteria; kingdom Bacillati; phylum Actinomycetota; class Actinomycetes; order Kitasatosporales; family Streptomycetaceae; genus Streptomyces; species Streptomyces sp. NPDC006643. Next base: position 70,665 of record NZ_JBIAHA010000024.1, read on the forward strand.
CGCGTTGATGTGCTGGGCAACTTCGTCCCCCTGTCTGCCACTGAGCTGTCCGATGGCGAGTGTCCGATGGCGATCAACCGAAACTGATCAAGTAACCGACGTGTCCGAGCAAAGCATCCATGTGCCGTCAGAGACGGCGCGCATCTTCTGAGACATCTGAGAGCCCGTTCCGGTTGCCCGGACGGCGCCGTCTTCGCATAACGACTTGGCCGCGTCCGAATTCTTCCTCGGGCCGCCGATAAGGAAAGCACGTCTCGACCGGAGAGCCTTCCTGACGGACACCGCCGCGCGCAACCACGCAAAACCGGAAACGCCAAACCCGAAGCCGGAAGGAGCAAGCCGGGGCGAAGCGCGGAGGAAGCACGGCGGAAGCGCGGCGGAAGCCCGGCGGAAGCCCGGCGGAAGTACGAGCAAGCACGAACAAGCGGGAGCAAGCACGGCCGCAAGCCGAAACACCGCTACATGTGCGCCGACACTCCCGACGGGTCATATCGCCCCGACGGCGCCGCCCGCATGATGGTCGCGCGGATCCACTGTCGGCCGAGAGGCGGAGCGAATGGCGTACCAACCCGGTGACGAGGGCACGCGGCGGCCGACGCGGCGCACGGAGAGCGGGGTGCCGGTCGAGCCGGTCTACGGCCCCGACGCGCTGACCGGCTGGGACCCGGCGGAACGGCTCGGCGAGCCGGGCGCGTACCCGTACACCCGAGGTGTCTACCCGTCGATGTACACCGGCCGGCCGTGGACCATGCGCCAGTACGCGGGCTTCGGCACCGCCGTCGAGTCCAACGCCCGCTACCGGCAGCTGATCGGCCATGGCACGACCGGGCTCTCCGTCGCGTTCGACCTGCCGACCCAGATGGGCCACGACAGCGACGCGCCGATCGCGAGCGGCGAGGTCGGCAAGGTCGGGGTCGCGATCGACTCCATCGACGACATGCGGATCCTCTTCGACGGCATCCCGCTGGACCAGGTCTCCACGTCGATGACGATCAACGCACCGGCCGCGCTTCTGCTGCTGCTCTACCAACTCGTCGCGGAGGAGCAGGGCGTGCCGGCCACCGCGCTGACCGGCACGGTGCAGAACGACGTACTCAAGGAGTACATCGCGCGTGGTACTTACATTTTCCCGCCGAAACCGTCACTGCGGCTGATCGCGGACATTTTCCAGTACTGCCGTACGGAGATTCCCCGCTGGAACACGATCTCGATCTCCGGCTATCACATGGCCGAGGCGGGAGCGACGCCCGCGCAGGAGATCGCGTTCACGCTGGCGGACGGCATCGAATACGTCCGTACGGCGATCTCCGCCGGAATGGAGGTGGACGACTTCGCACCGAGGCTGTCCTTCTTCTTCGTCGCACGCACGACCCTTCTCGAAGAAGTGGCCAAATTCCGTGCCGCGCGCCGTATTTGGGCCCGGGTCATGCGCGAGGAATTCGGCGCGCGAAATCCCAAGTCCCTGATGCTCCGCTTCCACACGCAGACCGCGGGAGTGCAGCTCACCGCACAACAGCCCGAGGTAAACCTCGTACGGGTGGCGGTGCAGGGGCTGGCCGCCGTCCTCGGCGGTACGCAGTCGCTGCACACGAACTCCTTCGACGAGGCGATCGCGCTCCCGACGGACAAGTCGGCCCGCCTCGCGCTGCGTACGCAGCAGGTGCTGGCGTACGAGACCGATGTCACCGCGACCGTCGACCCGTTCGCCGGTTCGTACGCGGTGGAGAGGATGACGGACGACCTGGAGGACGCGGCGCTGGCGCTGATGACCCGCGTCGAGGACCTGGGCGGCGCGGTCGAGGCCATCGAACGCGGCTTCCAGAAGGGCGAGATCGAGCGGAGCGCGTACGCCGTCGCGCGCGAGACGGACAGCGGGGAGCGCGTCGTGGTCGGCGTCAACCGCTTCCGGCTGGACGAGGAGGACCCGTACGAGCCGTTGCGCGTCGACCCGGCGATCGAGGCCCAACAGGCGGCGCGGCTGGCGGCGTTGCGGGCGGAGCGCGATCAGGGCGAGGTGGACGCGGCGCTCGCGGAGCTGCGGGGCGCGGCGAGGGGGAGCACGGACAACGTGCTGTATCCGATGAAGCGCGCGCTCAAGGCGCGGGCGACGGTGGGGGAGGTGTGCGACGCGCTGCGGGAGGTGTGGGGCGCGTACGTGCCGACGGACACGTTCTGACGCGTGCCCCGGCGGCCGGGGAGCGGACCGGCCCGCTCCCCGGCCGCCGGGGTGAAATCGCCTCGTGGGCGCTCCGGGGCGCGTGCCATACTCCGCCGCATGCTGGGTGCGATAGAGCTGCCGACCTATCTTGTCGGCGTTGTCATGATCATTCTGTTGCCGGGGCCGAACTCGATCTATGTGCTCTCGCTGGCCGCCCGACGGGGCGTACGCGAGGGCTACCGGGGCGCCGCCGGTGTCTTCTGCGGTGACACCGTGCTGATGGTGCTCTCGGCGGCGGGCGTGGCCTCGCTGCTCAAGGCCAACGAACTGGCCTTCTCCGTCGTGAAGTACGCGGGCGCGGGCTATCTGACGTATCTGGCCGTCGGCATGCTGCGCGCGGCCTGGTCGATGTGGCGCGCGCGCCACGAGAGCGTGCCGGACGACGAGCCGGTGGCGGCCCAGGCGGCCCAGGCGGCGCAGGCTTCCCCGGCCGGCCCGGCCGGCCCGGCGGAGGACGAGCGGCCGTTCCGGCGCGCCTTCGTGATCTGTCTGTTCAACCCGAAGGCGATCCTCTTCTTCATCTCCTTCTTCGTGCAGTTCGTCGACCCGGCCTACGCCTATCCCGCGCTGTCGTTCCTGGTGCTCGGCGCGATAGCGCAGGTGGTCAGCCTGCTCTACCTCACGGCGCTGATCTTCGGCGGCACCTGGCTCTCCAACGCCTTCCGCCGCCGCAAGCGGCTCTCGGCGGCGGCGACGTCGGCGGTGGGCGCGCTGTTCCTGGGCTTCGCGGTGAAGCTGTCGCTGAGCGGCGCGTAGCCAGGACGGCCGCCGCGCCGGTTCAGACCAGCTCGGGGCGCTGCCACGGCTCGCCGAGCACATGGTGTGCCAGGAAGCCCAGCACCGTCGCGTACCAGAGGCGGACGTTGTTCGGCTTGAGGACCCAGTGGCCCTCGTCGGGGAAGTACAGGAACTTCGCCGGGACCTCGAACCGCGCCAGGTCGTTCCAGAGCGCCAGGGCCTCGCCGATCGGCACCCGGTAGTCCTTGTCGCCGTGGATCACCAGCATCGGTGTGCTGATCTTCGCGGCCCCCAGGTGCGGGGACTCGCGCTCGTATCGCTCGGTGCGCACCAGCGGGTCGCCCTGCCGTCGCATCCAGTACGCGGGGAAGTCGGTGACGCCCGCGAAGCTGTACATGTTCCACAGGCTCGCGTGGGTGACGATGGCCTTGAAGCGGTCGGTGTGGGTGGCGATCCAGTTGGCCATGTAGCCGCCGTACGAGCCGCCCATCATCGCCGTACGGTCGGCGTCCAGGTCGTCCCGCAGCAGCGCGGCGTCGGTCAGCGCCAGCACGTCCTGGTACGGCGTGCCGCCCCAGTGCGCCCAGCCGCGCTCGTGCATCCGCTGCCCGTAGCCGGTGGACAGCGCCGGGTCCGGCAGCAGTACGGCGTAGCCGGCGGCGGCGGCCACCCACGGGTTCCACCGCCAGTGCCAGGCGTTCCAGCTGGTCTCCGGGCCGCCGTGCACCCACAGCAACAGCGGCGCCGGGGCGGTGGCGTCGGCGCCGCTCGGCAGCACCAGCCAGGCGCGCAGCGCGGTGCCGTCCTCGGCGGTGGTACGCACCTCGGTGAGGCTGCCGGGCAGCGCGGCGACCTGCCCGGGGCACGGCAGCGGCACCGGCCGCTGGTCGGGGGTCGCGGCGTCGAGGCGTACGGGGGCCGACGGGCTGTCGACGGCCGAGCGCAGCGCGTACAGGGTCCGGCCGTCCGGGGCCACGACCACGTCGGAGTACGCGCCGGAGGCGGTGAGGACCGTCAACTCTCCACTGCCGGTGGAGAGTCGGAAGACCGGCGCGTGCCCGGTGCGGTCGGCGGTGAAGTAGACCACCGGCGTGCCGTCGTCGCCGGGCACCGGGGAGACGACGGGGGCGCCCGGCCACAGGTCGAGATCGGGCAGCAGATCGCGTCCCGGGTCCTGGTCGTCGGTGGCGTCCACCAGCCACAGCGTGACGTCGGCGGGAGTCTCCCAGGTGGTCCGCCGCGCGCGGGTGCAGACCAGATACCGGCCGTCCGGGGTGAAGGCGGGAGCGGCGAACTCGGCGTCGGGGGACTCCAGTACCCGCAGCCGCTCGCCCGTGGCGGCGTCCGCCACCACGACGGCGGCGCGGATCTCGTCGGGGAGGGTACCGACCGCCGCTCCGTAGGCGATCAGTGAACCGTCGGGGGAGAGCGCGATGCCGTCGTACGCGCTGAGCCGGCGCTCCCCGCAGTCCACCTCCGCGGGCTCATCGGCGGCGTTGACGGCAGCGTCGGCGGAGCCGTCGGCGGTCGGGACCGGGACGGTGAACACCCGGGGGACGCCGGGGCCGAGGTCGTGGTCCCACCTCCGTACCGGCGTCGACTCGTGCAGGATCGCCGACACCTTGGCCTTCTGCCGGGCCTCGCGGAGCCGCGCGTCCTGCTCGGAGTTCGACGCCCCGGGCAGGAGGGAGGCCGCCAGCGCGATCCGGGACGCCCCGGCGGCCGTCGCGTACTCCTCGATCCCGCCGGGCCTGGCCAGCAGTTGTGCCGCCTCGCCGCCGCCCGCGGGCAGGCTCCAGAGTGCCGCTTCCCCCTTGTCGCCGTCGGACTCACCGGGGTCGGCGACCGGGCGGGCGGAGAGGAAGAGCAGGGTCCCGTCGGGCTGGAACGCGGGGGCGGACTCGCCACGGGCGGAGCGGGTGAGACGCCGGGCGGGACGTTCCCCGGACGGGTCGACGTCCCACAGCGCGCCGATGAACCGGGTGCCGTCGGCGGAGAGTTCCTGAACCGCTGTCACCAGACGGGTGCCGTCGGGCGACAGGGCCAGCGAGGAGACGCGGGGCAGCGCGAGGAACGCCGCCAGGTCGTGGAAGGCAGTGGATTCAGGCATGGGGATCATCCTGTGCCTCGGCGCGGGAGCGCACCAGTCCTTTCCCACGGCGTGCCGTACGCCGCGCCCGTACGACGCGCCGGGCCGGGGCGCGGACTTACGAGGGTGGGGCCGGCCCGGCGCCCGCCCGGTCAGGTGAGCGTGAGCCCGTACGCGGTCAGTACCTCGTTGACCGGCTGCCAGTAGCTGATGCCTCCCGTCGTGCAGGAGGTGCTGCCGATGGACCGCAGGCCGAGGGCCAGGTTTCCGGTGAAGGACGCCGTTCCGCTCTCGGCGGGGGCGGAGCAACCGTTCGAGCGGAACAGCCCGTTGACGATGCCGTTGGAGAGGTTCACGGACACATTCACGGCCTGCACGGTGGCGGGGCGGCAGTTGTAGCCGGCGATGTTGAACGGCATGCCGACCCTGGGCTCGACGGACCCGGTGATGTCGATCTCGTTCTGCCCGCACCGGACGGTGCCCGGCCGGGGGATCTCGGAGTTGGCGTACCGGACGATCCCGTAGTCGTTGCCCGGGTAGCTGGAGCCGACCGTGGGGCCGATGTAGGTGGTGAGCGCCGGGTCCAGATACCAGTGGTTCACGTCGTTGGTGCAGTGTCCGGCGGTGATGAAGTAGTCCTGGCCGTTGTAGGCGGCGTTGAAGCCGAGCGACGCCGTGGTGTCGATGCCGTAGATGTATTCGCCGCCCTTCACGAACGGCGTCATCTCGGCGGCCCGCTCCCGCAGTTCGGCGTCGAGGACCAGCTCGCCGGGGATCCGTTCGAACGTCAGCGCGCCGGCCAACTCGCCCGTGGTGCGGCGGATGCGGGCGATCTCCCGCGCGGAGACCGTCTCGTCCACCGACACGAGCACCTTGCCGGTCACCGGGTCCACGTTCCACGCCGTGCCCGTGACGTCCGCCTTCTCCACGGCGCCGCGCACCGTGTTCAGCTCCGTGGCGCTGTACGTCCCAGCCCCGCCTGCCGAACGGCCCTCCACGGTCTGCCCGTTCGCGGCGCCGGGTGTCAGTAACCCGGCGGCCAGCGCCACCAGTGCCCCCGCGATCACCGTCGATCTGACGCGGGTGGCACGTCTGTTCCTCATGTGCGCCTCCTCCGTTCACACGACCACGCCCCTGCGGCGTTACGTGTCCACGACAACCCCTACTCAGGCCCGCCCCGGGGCACAAGGGCACTCCCGGCCGGACGCCGGATGGCCGATCCTCCGCAGCCTGCGCCTCCATGACACGGACACGGCGACCGATCCCGCGCCGCTGGCACGGGCGTTCCCCTCGGTCAAGACGCTGCGCCTGCCCCGGGTCCGGGCCACGCCCGTCTCCGCGCGGTCTTTCCGGACGCGTCGACGGTCACCGACGAATAGCTCGGTCAGCGCGACGACTTGAGAAACCCCGCCGCCGCGACGACGAAGGCTTCGCGGGCACCCTTGAACGCCTTCCAGTCAGGCGCGAGACCACCGTCCTTGTGCATCGCGGCCAGCCGCTCCAGCACCTCACGGGCCTCCCCGACGGGCCCGACACCCTCGACGGCGATGACGTTGAACGCGGCTCGGGTCGCGGCATACGCGACATCGACGGCGGCCACGGCGGCGCCGCCGTCGGGAAACCGACCGTCCAGCCGGTGCCAGGCCACATTGGACTCGGCGTCGGCGGCGGTGAGGAACGCGGCGTAGGCGTCGCGGCGTGCCACGTAGAGGAGTTCACTGCTCATGGTGGGGACTGCTCCCTGTGTGCGGGCCGGAGCGGACGGTGACGACGCTACCGGAAGCGCACAGCGGGCCGGCCCGCGATCAGCAATCCGTACCCGAGACGCCGGGGTCGTAGTACCGCACCGACCGTCCCGGCGCGCCGACCACTCCGTCACCCTCCGTCGGACCGCACGTGGCGTCCGGCGCGCACGCGGTCTGCGGGGAGCACGACTCGAAGGCGGGGTTGCAGTCGGGCAGGCAGGTGGGGGACATCGAGACGCCGGTGCCGGGAAACACGGTCTGAAGCTCCGCGCGGGCGGCGCGCATCGGCGTACCCAGATAGATGTCGGTCAGGCTCCGCTCCCGTACGTTGCCGAGCGGCATCCACCGGGCGAAGACGCACGGCCACACCTCCCCGTCCGGCGAAACGGCGAACTTGCCCCGCCCGCACCGCCCGCAGAGCCGGTCCAGCCTCGGGTCCTTGCCGTCCGCGCCCCGGCCGAACGGACGGATACGGTCGGTCCGTACGTCGCGGACGCCGAGTTGGAGCAGATCACCACGGGCCTGCGCGCCGCGCTGCCCTTCGAGTACGTCGATGACACTGCCGCGTAAGGGGATGCCGAGGCCGCGCGCCTTCTCCACGTTGGCCCGGGTGCGGGCGTGCGAGCCGCGCGTCATGGTCACGTCGTCATGGTCGGCGGGTGTGTCGCTGTAGTAGCTGAACGCCAGCCGCACGCCGGGGATCCGGAGCGCGGCCCAGACCGCTTCGCCGACGTGGGACAGATTCGAGAACACCTCGATCCGCATGCCGTTGGCGATCGCGTGCCGGATCAGCTCGGGCAGGGCCGGGTGCAGGGTGGGTTCGCCACCGATGAACTGGACGTTGCGCACGCCCATCTCTCTCAGCTCACCGATGACACGACGCCAGTCGGCCACGGTCATGCTGCCGTGATCGCCCTGGGGGGAGGAACCGGCGTAGCAGTGGCGGCAGTTCTCGTTGCAGAGGCCGGTGATCTCCAGCCATGCGAAGGTGGGGCGCAGATAGCCCATGATCGCTCATTTCGCTCGGCGGACGGGTGTCGTCCGGAGGTGCCATGAGCAGGACGTTAGGGAGCGGACACGACGAGCATTGTGAATGATTCTCGAATATTCCCGAGGCGTTTCCGTTATTCGGCGTCATTCTCATGCGGGCAGAGGCAGTCTGTGGTGCGGGACCGCGCGCGCGATGATGCTGGACGGGCAAGCCATCCCTATGAGAGGACATGGTCATGGTGCGTCGACTCCGCTTCAACGGAACAGGCTCGGGCGTCAACGGGTGCCCGGCCATCCATGAGGATCTCGACACGGGCGAGGTCATCGTGCACGGCCCGCCGCTCGCCGAGCCCGGCGACATCGCACAGCTTCGGCATCTCTCCGCCGGAGAGACGGCCATCGTCGTGCCGCGAGAGCTTCTCTCCGACTTCGGCCCCAAGGACCGCGCCCCGCACATCATCGATCTGGCCGCCTTCGACGGTCTGTTCACCACCTTCAAGCACACCGCCTGGCGTCTCGAAACCCGGCGCCGGTACGGCTCGGACGAAGTCACCGACACCTTCGCCCAGTTCACCCGCGGTGAGCCCGTCCAGTGGGACGGCGTCGACGTCGAATGGTGTGCCGAGCGGCGCGAACAGGTGGCGCTTGGGAAGACGTTCGGGCGCGTACGCATCGTGGACAGTCCGCCGACCACCGGGCAGCTGTATCTCCTTGACAACGCCAGGCGCAACAGCGCGGTCGGTGAGGACATCCGTATCCTGCGACGCGGTGACACCGACGGGCTCGGCCTGCCTGACGAGGATTTCTGGATCCTCGACTCGCGGCTCGTCGCGCTGCTCAACTTCGACGCCGACGACAATCTGGTCGACGTCGAACTGATCACGGAGCCGGCTGCGGTTCTGCGTTACGCGCAGGCGCGTGACGCGGCGCTTCATTCCGCCGTCCCCTACGAAGTGTTCGCGGCAGAGGTAGCAGCCGCAGAATAGGCAGTGACCCGGTGAGTGACTATCAAGTGGCTCGCGAGGCCCTGGGTATGAGGCTTCGCGAGTTGCGCAAGGCGGGCGATCGCACCGGGTTGCAGCTCGCGGAACGCCTCGGATGGCCGCAGTCCAAGGTGAGCAAGCTTGAGAACGGGAAGCAGACCGCGACAGCCGACGACCTGCGTCGATGGGCGCACGAGACCGCCCATCCGAGCGCGGGTGCGGAACTCACCTCGCGGCTGGCAGCTCTGGAGTCCCATACACGGTCGTGGCGTCGTCAACTGGCCTCCGGCCACCGGGCCGTACAGGAAACACTCAACGCGGAGTTCGCCCGCACACAGACCTTCCGTGCCTGGGAAGGTGCGATGGTCGTCGGGGCGTTGCAGACCGCCGACTACGCGCGGCACATCTTCACCCGCTACGCGGACCTGCATCAGTCGCCGCGCGACATAGAGGACGCCGTGCGCGCACGCATGAAACGACAGGCCGGTCTGTACGAGCCCGGTGGCAGGTACCGGATCGTCATGTGGGAGGCGGCCCTGCGCGCCCTGGTCTGCCCACCCGCCGTACTCGCCGCGCAGCTCGACCGGCTGACGGGTGTGATCGGTATGGACACGGTGGAACTCGGGATCGTTCCGTTCAGTGCCCCGTTGAAGATTCCGCCCGCCAACGGCTTCTGGATCTTCGATGAAAGGCTCGTCATCGTCGAGGACTGGCACGCCGAACTGTGGATAGACGACGCCGTCGGCATCGCCACCTACGAACGCGCCTGGAACACGCTCCAGGCATCCGCCGTCTACGGCGCCGACGCCCATCACGTCATCTCGCGCGTCCGGCGCGAGCTCGGTTCCGGAGCAGGCTAGGACCTGTCTGACAAATGATTACCCCGTGGACTCGCGGAGCCAGAGGATCAAGGAAGCCAGGACAACTCCGGCACGGTAGCGGTCGCCGAGCTTGTCGAACCGGGTCGCGATCGCGCGGAACTGCTTGAGGCGGGCGAAGCATCGTTCGACGCCGTTGCGGTCGCGGTAGATGACCTTGTCGAAGGTCGGCGGCCGGCCGCCGAGGGCTCCGCGTCGGTGGCGGTTCGCCGCCTGGTCGCGGCGCTCGGGGATCGTGGCAGCGATGCCCCGGCACCTCAGCAGATGGCGGATGGCCCTGCTGGAATACGCCTTGTCACCCAGCACACGGTCCGGTGTCGTGCGCGGGCGGCCCGTGCCGAGGCGCGGGGTGCGGATGCCGTCGAGGACCTGGCCGAACGCCGTCGCGTCGTTGACGTTGCCGGGCGTGAGCACAATCGACAGGGGCGGGCCCCGGCCATCGACGGCGAGATGGACTTTGGTGGTCAGTCCGCCTCGGGAGCGGCCGAGGGCCTGGCGCGCCTGCGAGCGGCCCGGATCTTCCAGTTCGTCCCCGTTCACATCCCCCTTTTGCGGGCGCCGACTGCGTGCTGGTGGGCTCGGTTGATGGTGGAGTCGACGGAGACGGTCCATTCCACCCGGCCCACCGCGTCATCGCGGACCTGAACGTGCTCCGGCAACCGTGCCCAGGTGCCGTCCGCCTCCCAGCGGGCGAACCGCTCGTAGACGGTCTGCCACGGCCCGAACCGGCCGGGAAGATCCCGCCACGGAGCCCCGGTCCGCAGCCGCCACAGCACCCCGTTGACCACCTGCCGGTGATCACGCCACGGACGGCCCCGTCCGTCCACCTGAGGCAAAAGGGGCTCTATCCGCCTCCATGCCGCATCCGTCAACTCACCTCGACCTGCCACAAGATCAATTATCAGACCGGCTATAGAGTCCTGCCCGTGGCGAATCATCAGGACGAGACCAGGACGGCCTACGAGGGTGTCGTCGAGCTGTACGCATCGCTGTTCGCAAACCGGCTGGAAACACAGCCTTTCTCCCGGGCCATGATCGGCACCTTCGCCGAACTGGTGCGCGCGACGGGCAACCTGCGGACAGCGGACGTCGGGTGCGGGCCCGGACATCTGACAGCCATGCTGCACGAACTCGGCCTGGACGCCTTCGGACTAGACCTTGCCCCCGGCATGGTCGACCACGCCCGGCAGGCCCATCCGGCGCTGCGCTTCCAAGAGGCGCGGATGGAATCCCTGCCGATCGAGGACGCCGCGCTCGGCGGCGTGCTGGCCCACTACTCAATGATTCACACCCCTCCGGGGGAACTACCGGAGCTGCTCGCCGAACAGGTACGCGTCCTGGCACCGAACGGTCTGCTCCTGGTCTCCTTCTTCGGGACCGACGGACAAGTACCGGTCCGGTTCGACCACAAGGTGGCGCCCGCCTACAGCTGGCCGGTGGATCGCCTCGCCGAACTGCTGGGCGATGCTGGGCTCGATCCCTTCGCCCGGCTGCTCCACGATCCATCCTCTGATCGGGGCTTCCTCGACACCCATCTACTGGCCCGCCGTTCGTAGCCACTGCCCAGTCCGCCCAGCCGATCGGCGCACCTCCGGATTGCCAGCTCAGCCGAATCTCGCTGATCAGACCGGAATTGTCAGACACCCCCTAGTCCCTGTCCCGCACGGGGCCCCCGCCGTCCGTGCCTTCCTAGAGCGTGCCGCTCCACGCCTGGCGGTTCTCCCGTCGGCGCACATGGCCGCGCCAGCCCGCGAGCAGTGTCATGCCCGTCCATGCGGCGACTCCCGTGACGAGGCCGCCGAGCCTGCCTTCGGGGTCGACGTCCACGGCGTCCTCCAGCGGGACGGCGCCTTCCGGGTCGCGGAGGATCTCGATGCGGTCGCCCACCCGGTAGCCGGGGTTGCTCCCCCGGTACTCAAGGGTCTCGTCGAGTTCACCGTCCGGCCCGACCAGTGTGAACCGGTGGTTCTTGCTCGCCGTTCCCGCCGCGCTGTCCGCGGTGATCGTGACGGTCTCGCGGACGCCACGGCGGTCGAGCGCCGCCTCGGGGGCGTACTGGACGGATCCGACGAGAATGAAGAGCGCGGGGACCACGGAGAGGAGGGCGAGCCACCACGCCCTGTGGAGCAGTCGCAGCACGATCAGGAAGACCAGGCAGCCGAGCACGCCCGCCGCGATCGGGACGAAGTCGATGCCCAGCGTGACGTAGGCGAGTCCGGTGTTGCCGGCGGCGATCCCCCAGGCGACCAGCAGCACCCAGAGCGTGGCGAGTACGGACGCCCCGGCGCTCCTTCCCGTGCGCCGCCCACCTGGAGCGGGCACTCCGGCCCCGGCCCCGGCCCCGTCCGCGTCCCCGACGCCGCCCGCCACGGGCGCGTTCATCCTCTGATCGCTCATCAGCGCAGCATACGAGGCGACCCGAACGCCGTACCCACGTGGCCCTGAACCGGTGTCAGTTGCGTGCGCCGCTCGGGGGGTACGGGCCGTACTCGCCGAGCGGCGGATACCGCTCGATGAACTCCCGCTCCGAATCAGCCAGTTGCACGCGAGTCACCCAGGAACAGGAAGGTGTACCTGTCCGGGCCCCGCCACGCAGGCAAGACTCGCGGACCGATCACGATCCAATGCGCTCCCTAGCCGGGCAGGTCCTCCAGTGCCGGTATCCGGCTGTGGATGTCCTTGAGGAGGTTGCGCATCGCCAGGTGGAAGATCCCCGCCTGGTGGTCGCCGATGAACGCCGTGTGGCCGAACACCTCCAGCACGACCAGGCCGTGCATATGGCCCCACGCGCTCATGAACAGCGCGATCACGGGCGGCGGCAGGTCCCCCAGGCCGCCCGGGGGCAGGTGGTCCGGGTGGGCCCGGAGCGGGGGTGGGAGGGGCGGGGTCGAGACGGCGGCGAGTTGGGACGGGGTGAAGTCCCCGAACAGTTCGCGCAGGAAGATCGCGCTCATCCGGTTCATGGCCTCGGTCGTCGGACCGTCGAGCGGCGCCTCGTACTGGCGCAGCGGTGTCCCGTAGAGCAGTTCGAACAGCTCGGGATTCTCAATGGCCCAGCCGCGGTAGCCCTCGGCGGCGATCACCAGGCCCGGCCGGTCCGAGTCCGCCGGCGCGGTGTCGACGGCTGTCCGTACGGCGGTGGCCAACTCGTCGTACGCCTTGGTGATCAGCGCCGTCAGCAGGGCGTCCCGGCTGGGGAAGTAGTGGTACAGCGCCTGCACGGTCATGCCGAGGCTCCGGGCCACCGCGCGCAGTGACAGGGCCGCGGAGCCGTGTTCGGTGACCTGGGACTCGGCCGCGTCCAGGATCTCCCGGGTGGCGGTGGCCCGCCGCCGCTCACGCAGCGAGGGCAGGGGCGGGGGCGGGGGCGGTACGCGGTCGTCTTCGTCTGGCATCCCGCGACCGTACGACGACACCCCGCACAGGTCACCAGGAACGGCGGAAGTGTGAGGAAAATCTAACACTGCCAAATCTTCCGCTCCCTGGCTAACGTCTCTCACGGCGACGAAGAGTGCGACACCGCACCGGTCCCACCCACCCTGGAACCTCTCCGAAGGAGAACCTGCGCGTGTTTGATCGCATAGCCGAACTGGCAATTCGCCGGGCCCGGTTGATACTCGTCGTCGCCGTCGTGGCCGTGGCCCTCATGGGCGCCGTCGGCGCCGGCGCGTTCAGCGTGCTCAAGGGCGGCGGTTACGACGACCCCGCCTCCCAGTCCAGCCGGGCCGGCAAGGTCATCGAGGAGAAGTTCGGCGGCGAGACCAATCTGATCCTCCTGGTCCGCACCGCCGAGGGCCGCGTCGACAGCCCCGCCGCCGAGAAGAGCGGCCAGGCCCTGGTGGCCGAACTCAAGGCGGAGAAGGGCCTCGACAACGTCCTCTCCTACTGGGAGACCGACAGCCCCGACCTCCGCTCCGAGGACGGCCGCGAGGCCATGGTCCTCGCCCATGTGAAGGGCGAGAAGACGGAGCAGGAGAAGCGCGCCCAGAGCATCATCGACACCTACGGCGGGAAGTACGAGGGCGGGCTCACCATCCAGGCGGGCGGCGGCACCGCCGTCGGCGCCGACCTGTCGGCCCAGGTGCCCAAGGACCTCCTGCTGGCCGAGGCCATCGCGGTTCCGCTCACACTCGTCCTGCTGCTCGTCGTCTTCGGCAGCGTCGTCGCCGCCCTGCTGCCCCTGGTCATCGGGACCATCGCCATCGCGGGCACGTTCGCCGAACTCGCCCTCCTCGGCGGCGTCACCGACGTCTCCAACTCCGCGACCAACCTGACCACCGCGCTCGGCCTCGGACTGGGCATCGACTACGCCCTGTTGATGATCAGCCGGTTCCGGGAACAGCTCGCCACGGGGGCGAGCGTCGACGACGCCGTACGGCACACGGTGCGCACCGCGGGCCGTACGGTCGCGTTCTCCGCCGCCACGGTGGCCGTCGCCCTGGCGGCGCTGCTGGTCTTCCCGCAGTACTTCCTGCGCTCCTTCGGCTACGCCGGCGTCGGTGTCGTCGCCATCGCCGCGATCAGCACCCTGCTCGTGATGCCCGCGCTCTTCGTCGTCCTGGGCCACAAGGTCAACAACGGGCGGCTGCCGTGGGCCAAGAAGCCCCGCGCGCAGACCTCCACACCCCTGTGGGGACGCCTCGCCCGCACCGTCATGCGCCGCCCCGCGCTCACCGCGCTGCCCGTACTCGCGGTGCTGCTGCTCGCGGCGAGCCCGCTGCTCGGCATCACCCTCGGCACCCCGGACGAACGCGTCCTGCCCGAGGACGCCAAGAGCCGCCAGGTCTCGGAGGTCCTGCGGGAGAAGTTCAACGGCAACGACGAGGCGGCCATCCACGTCGTACTCGACAAGGCCGTCGACAAGGCCCCGCTGGAGTCCTACGCCACCGAACTCTCCACCCTGCCGGGCGTCGTCCGCGTCGAGGCCGGCACCGGAACGTACGCCGACGGAAAGGCCGCGGCGCCCGGCCCCGGCAGCGCCGCCCTCAGCCGCCCCGACGCACAGCGCCTCAACGTGGTCAGCGATCTGGAGCCGAAGTCCGACGACGCCCAGACCCTGGTCAAGGAGGTACGCGACGTCGCCGCACCGGCCGGGGTGGCGCCCCTGGTGGGCGGTACGGACGCCGTGCTGATCGACTCCAAGGACTCCATCAGCGGCCAGATCCCGCTCGCCCTGGCCCTGGTCGCCGTCACCACCTTCATCCTGCTCTTCCTCTTCACAGGAAGCGTCGTCCAGCCGATCCGCGCACTGGTCCTCAACGTGATCAGCCTGGGCGCCACCCTCGGCGTCATGACCTGGATCTTCCAGGACGGCAATCTCGCCTCCCTGCTCGGTGTCACACCGCAGCCGATGGAGGCGTCGATGACGGTGCTGATGTTCGTCATCGCCTTCGGACTCTCCATGGACTACGAGGTGTTCGTCACCAGCCGGATCAAGGAACTCCACGACCAGGGCGAGGACAACGAGTCCGCCGTCACCAACGGCCTCGGCCACACCGGACGCATCGTCACAGCCGCGGCCTGCCTGCTCGCGGTGAGCTTCTTCGCCTTCGGCACGGCCAAGGTCAGCTTCATGCAGATGTTCGGCCTGGGCAGCGGGCTGGCGATCCTCATCGACGCCGTTGCCGTACGTGGTGTCCTCGTCCCGGCCGCGATGCGCCTGCTCGGCCGCTCGGCCTGGTACGCGCCGCCGCTGCTGCGGAAGTTCCACGGGCGGTACGGCCTGAGCGAGTCCGGCCCCGCGCCGGCGCCCGTACCCGAGCCCGCGGCGGAGCCGCCGTACGCGAAGAGCCTCTAGCCTCGCGACGCGATGGTGCACGGATGACCCGCCCGGTCTCGGGCGGGTCATCCGTGCAGCGACAGTTCCGCCCAGACCAACTTGCCTGGCCCGTTACGGTCCTTGACCCCCCAACTGTCCGCGAGCGCCGCGACGAGCGCGAGCCCTCTGCCGTCGGGCGACTCCAGGTCCGGTTCGCGGACCTCGGGCCACACGGGCGAGGCGTCGTGCACCTCGATACGGAGCGTGTCGGACATCCGCACGTACCAGGTCTCGATCTCCCGCCCCGGCGATACGTGGGCATGGCGCCCGGCGTTGGTCAGCAACTCGGACAGCACGAGCACGGCGGCCTCCTCAAGCGGCGCGAGCCCCCACCCGGCGAGCGCCCTCCGCAACTCCCAGCGCGCGAGGCCGACACAGCGCGGGTGACGGCTCCAGCGGAGCACCACCGAATCTCCGAGGCCGGGGTTCATTCGGCCACCTCCAAAGTTGCTCTCTGTGACATTTCACTTACAGAGTGGGGTGGTGGTCGCTAGCCTGGAAGGGGTTCGATCTTGACAAAGCGCACATCAAGGGCGGGAGTTGATCGCATGTCGGTGCAGCGGGTACCGCGCAGTCCTCGGGAGAAGTACGGGGAGGAACTGAAGCTGCGACGCATCGCGGCCGGGATGACGCAGGAGGCGTTGGCGCAGTTGGTGGTGTGCTCCCACACACTGATCAGCCACTTCGAGGCGGGCAGGCGGCTGCCGAGCCCGTCGGACGCGAAGCGGATCGACCAGGCGTTGGGGACGGACGGGTTCTTCGAGCGCTGGTTGGAGGACCTGGAGTCGAAGTACCCCCAACACTTCTCTGCCGCAGCCGAGTTGGAGAAGCAGGCGATCAAGATCTGTCAGTACGGGCTCTCGCTGGTGCCTGGCCTGCTTCAGACCGAGCCCTATGCGCGGGCGGTGTTTCGTTCGTACCACGCGAACTTCCGGACGGACGAGATTGACCGGCGCGTGGTCAACCGCATGGAACGGGCACACATCCTTGAGGGCACGTCAGGCCCAGTACTGTGGACGCTGCTGGACGAAGCCGTAATTCGACGCCCAGTCGGAGGTGCGCTCACCATGGCCGCGCAGCTACGCAAGATCGCAGGTATGGCCGAGGTGGGGCGTCTGCGGCTTCACGTGCTGCCGTTCGGCCTTGGGGCGCACGCCGTGATGGAGAGCCTGCTCACCTTGATGAGTTTCGAGGACGGCGCACCGATCGCGTACGTCGAGGGTCTCTACACGGGGAACCTGATGGACGATCCGGCCCTGGTGGGCAGGTGTCAGGCGGCTTACGATCTGGCCTTGGGCGATGCGCTGTCGCACCAGGAGTCAATGGGCCTGATGCGGGCCGTAGCGGAGGAATACGAACATGGTCAGCAGTGAGCGCTTCACGGTGTGGCGCAAGTCGAGCTACAGCGGCGGCGCCGGTGGGGAATGCCTCGAAGTCGCCGACGGCCACCCCGTCGTCCCCGTCCGGGACTCCAAGCTCGCCCACGGCGGCCCGGTGCTCGTTTTCCCCGCCGTCAGCTGGTCGGCCTTCATCTCGGCCGTGCAGAAGGGGAGTTACGCCCGCTGAAGGACCTCGCCTCCGCCCCCGTCCCCTCAGAAGTCGATGTTGATCGTCGTCGCTACGGGGACGAACTTCGTCTCGCCGTCCCGCGTCGTGAGCAGCGCGGAGATCGTCCAGTCGCCCGTGTACGTGCCCTCCGCCTCCTCCTCGGTCAGCCGTAGCGTGTAGGTGCACGTGGACTTCTCGTCGTCGACGCGCTCGCAGACCGCGTTCTCGGCGCTCTCCATCTCCTCGGCCGTCGGCTTGAGGTCCGACGCGTTGGGCCAGGCCAGCACCTTGAGGCTCTTGGCACCCGAGTCGTCGGCGACGTCCGCGGCGAAGGCGAACGCGCCCTCGGTGGTTTCGGACGGTGCGAGAAAGCGGGCCGAGGCGTTGTCGACGGTCGGCGCCGTGGGGGTGCTGGCGGACGCGATGCCGGCGACGGCGAGACCGCCGACGGCGGCGGCACCGGCCAGGGACGTGAGGGCTGTGCGCTTGGAGATTCTGGACATGGGGATCCTCCTCAGGACATCCGGGTCCCGGAACATGTGGTGTGGGGCCGGCGGGCTGTGACTCGTTCCGCGCCGTGTTTCAAAACTAGGTCCGGGGTGTCCGCCGAGCGTCGGGCCTGGGGATGACTGCCGTGTCTGCCCAGAGATAGAGCCGGCCGCGCGGGCAGGGTGGAGGCGAGTCCGGTTGAACCGGTCCTCTCGTCGGGACGTTGTCTCCCAAACAAGGGCAACACGGAGTTGGTGAGCCCAGCTTCCGGGGAGTCAACAAGAAGGAGAGTCGGCGGAAATGCCTTCACGCGGCAGCGGTTCCAGCAATCACAGCGACGTCAGTGACGCCAGCAGCTACGAGTCGGCGGGTGGCTATTACACCGACGCCCAGCGAGAAGGGCTGGCCGAGCTCAGGGCGCTGTTCAACAGCAACGAACGGCGTGGCTGGCGGGATCACTTTCGTGCCAACCCCATGGACGACGAAATGGAGGCGGCGCTGTCGAATGCGCAGAACACGCTGCAATCTTTCATAGCGACCGGACGTGAAGTCCAGTCCACCATGGCGTCGTACGACCGTCACCCGGATTCGCAGAGGCGGTATGACGCCTACGCAGCCGCCTCGGAAGCGCACGGTCAGGCTACCGACCAGTGGATAAGGTACGGGACCCACTTCCACCGAGAAGTGGCGGTCGGCTTGAATTTCCGGGACGCCGACGAAGCCCGTATGGCCCAGCTGCCCGCCGTAACAGCCCACGCGAACGTGGCGCAGACGCTGGGACAGCTGAATTACCCCGAGCAGCAGACGGGGGCTCAGGCGCCGCAGCAGAGTAACGGCGCCAACGGCAACAACGGCGTTCGGTCCAACGGGAATCGCGACCGCAGCAGCGGTACCCGGCACAACGGAAGCTCGCACAGCGGGAGTTCAAACAGCGGATCGAATCGGAGTTCCCGGCGCACCCATTGACGCCTGGCAGCGGCTGACGGACCCGCCCCGGCCGATCACGGCGGACCGTGCCCGCCTCTCCCCCGGGGAGGCGGGCACGGTTCATCCCCGGGTGTCCGCCTGCGCGGGCGCGCGGTGCGGGCCCAAGCCCCGGAGCGCGTCGGTGAGTTGGCCGGCCGTCAGCGCGGGGGCCGGCAGTGCCCGGTCTCCGGGGGAGGGGCGCAGGCCGGCCAGGAGAAGGGCGAGGGGGCGGCGCCAGGAGTCGGGGCCCGCCGCGGTGGTGAGGGACGGGACCGCGCGGCCGAGTGCCGCCAGGGCGAACAGGACGTCCTCGGTCGTCACGTCCGCGCGGACGGAGCCCTGCTCACGGCCGCGCCGCAGCAGTACGCGGATGGTCTCCCGGTTGTGGGCGTGGACGTCCCGCAAGGAGTCGACGCCGTCCAGAGCCGTGGTCATCAGGTCGTTCGTGCCGCGATCGGTGGCCAGCCCCGCGAAGACCTCGTCCAGATACTCCGTCAGCCCCGCCCACGCGTCGTCCGCGTCACGCGCGCGCCGGCCGGCGGCCGTCGTGTCCGCCAGGGTGTCGCGGAAAGCCGCGTCGACGAGTGCGGCCCGGGTGGGGAAGTGCCGGTAGAGCGTGGCGTTGCCGATGCCCGCGCGGCGGGCGATCACGTCCAGCGGGGCTTCCAGGCCCTGTTCGGCGAAGACCGCGTGCGCCGCCTCGACCAGCAGGTCCCGGTTGCGCCGTGCGTCGCGCCGACGCGCCGGCTCCCGTACGGGCCCCCGCCCGGCGCCGGTGTCCGCCTCCTCCGTCATCCCGCTCCTCCCGCTCGCCCCGCTCCTCCGGACCCGTACCGGGGAGCGGTCCCCACTACCGATGCTATCGTCGCCACCCTAAACGGGGAAGGCTCCCCACTTACGCTTCGACGGGGGAACGACATGAGCGACACGACCCTGGTACTCGGCGGGGGCGGCCCCGTCGGCGGCGCCTGGATGATCGGCGTCCTCGCCGGTCTGGCCGACTCCGGTGTCGACGTCACCCGTGCCACCACCCTCATCGGCACATCCGCCGGCGCGATCTTCGGCTCCCGGCTGGCGGCCGGCGAATCCCCGGGGGAGCTGTACGCACGCCAACTGGCCGGAGCCGACCGGGTGGACCTGGGCGTCACCGCCGGTCAGACCCTGCGCTTCCTGTGGGCCGCGCTCGGCTCACGCGATCCGGAGCGTTCCGTACGGCGCCTGGGCCGCGCCGCCCTGGCCGCCCGCACCGGAGCGGACCGGGCGCGGGTGCTGGAGACGGTCGGCACCCTGCTGCGCGACGCCGAGGACTGGCCGGCCGGGCGCGCGCTGCGGATCACCGCCGTCGACGCCCACGACGGGCACGTCCACGCCTTCGACGCCGACTCGGGGCTCCCGCTCCTGGAGGCGGTCGCCGCGAGCTGCGCCGTCCCCCTGGTCTGGCCCCCGGCCCACGCCGCCGGCCGCCGCTGGATCGACGGCGGGTCCCGCTCCACCACCAACCTCCAACTCGCCCACGGCCACCGGCGGATCCTGGCCGTCGCACCCATACCGGCCGCCGTCGGCCCCCACCCGCACGCCGAGGAGCAGGCCGCCCGGCTCACCGCCGAAGGCAGCGGCGTCACGCTCATCACCCCCGACCGGGCGTCCCGGCGCGCGATGGGCCGCGACATGGCCTCCGACCCGCGTCGCCCGGCCGCGGCCCGCGCCGGGCACGCCCAGGCCGTGGCTGTCGCGCACACCGTCGCCGACGCCTGGCGGGCCTGACCCCTCCCCACCTGCCCCGCCTCGCGCGACCATTTTTCAGGCTCCACTCGTTCCTCCTGTCGACGCGGTCAGTTCACCTTCCCGTCGCGCGGGTTTCCTAGCCTGTCGCCCGACCCGCAACCTGATCGCGGGCAGACAGACGCTGGGAGCACCATGACGAAGGTCCGCAACCGATGGCTCAGGCCGCGCGACGGGGACAGCCCTGCGGGGCCGCCCGACGGGGCCGGGAATGTCCCGGGTCGGGGGGACCGGATCACACCGACCGAGCTCGACGTGTGCCTGCGCGCCTGCGCGGTGCACAGCGGGAAGATGGTCGGCAGCCTCGACCGCAAGCGCGTCGAGCTGGCCGAGAAGCTGCGCCTGGTGCTCGCCGCCCACGCCAGCGGCTCCGGCGAGAGCGCCCAGGCCGCGCCCGCCGGCACCCCGCTCATCCGGGGTCTGGCCAAGAAAGTGGTCGCCGGGCCGACCGGCTCGCTCAGCGGTGAGCTGCTGGACGCCCTGCTGGCCGCCGGCAACAAGGGCCTGGAGTGCGGGTACGCCGACGAGCTGAAGCTCTCGCTGCTCATCAGCGACGCCGTGCTGACCCAGCGCAAGAACTCGCGCGCCGGCTGGCGGCTGCGCGCCCGCACGCTGGAGGCCATGGGCGACGAGCCCGCGACCATCGCCGCCTACGAGCGCTATCTCGCCCTGACCGAGGAGGACGGCTTCGGCGTCGCCCCCCGGATCGCCGGTCTGAACAGGGCCGGTGAGCAGCAGGACGAGCTGCTGGGGCTGCTGGAGCGCGGCTGCCCGCAGGCGTCGGTGTACGCGGACGGCCCGGCCACCGATCTGTGGGCCGAGGGCGTCGCCCTGCACGAGGCGGGCGACCGCGCCGGCGCCGAGGCGCGGCTGATCGGCGCGCTCCTCGCGATGCGCGGCGCCGACAGCCCGGTGACGGACCTCCAGGTGTCCATCGGCCAGTATCTCGATCTGCGCCTCGCCCACGGCGGGCCCGTCGACGAGCCCCAGCTGATCGAGGAGACCCGCCAACTCGCCGAGCTGTACGGCGAGATGCGCCGGGGCAGGCAGCGCGGCCCGGTCCCGGACCCCACCTTCGGCGACGTGCAGTGGCTCACGCTCGGCGAGTTCCGCAACCAGATCGCGGGCAAGTCCATCTGTCTGATCGCCAACTCGCAGAGCGTCGGGCGCGGTTCGCTGGGGCCGGAGATCGACGCGTACGACCTGGTGGTGCGCTTCAACTCGTACAAGATCGACGCACCGGCCACCGGACGGCGCACCGACATCCACACCTCGATCCACAAGCACGGTTTCAACTGGGACCAGAAGGTCACCACCCGGCTGATCTTCGGCGGCCTCAGCGGCGACTGGAAGAACTCGCTGCGCAACCGTCTCGTCCCCGGCGCGCAGACCTATGTGAACGACGAGTCGCTGCGCTGGCCGCTGCGCAACATCGGCCGCGTCGGCAACGACACCTGGCCCGCCATCCCGACCACCGGCTTCAACATGCTCTGGCTGCTGAACTTCCTGGACGCCAGCCCGAAGCTCGACCTGATCGGCTTCGACTTCTACGAGAGCGGCGCGTACCGCCTCAAGGACGCGATGAAGATGCCGATCACGTCCGTGCACGAGTACACCAGCGAAAAGGCGTGGGTCATGGAACGCGCCCAGAGCGTGACCGACACGAGGATCTCCCTGCGATGACCGCCACCCCCCTCGCCCCGGCTGCCGCCACCGCGCCGCTGTCCGCCAACGCCCTCACCGGCAAACGACGTCTGGCCTTCGCGTCCTTCGTCGACGAGAACTATCTGCCCGGTTTCCTGGCGCTCCTGCGCAGCCTCGCGCTCTCCAACCCCGGTGTGTGCGAGGACTTCATCGTCCTCCACGACGATCTGCGGCCCCAGTCGGTCGCCTCGATCCGCGCGCTGCACCCGCGGGTCCGGTTCCACCGCGTCGACGCCGCGCGCTACGACAGCTACGAGAAGGGCGACCAGGACAACTACCTGGTCCGCAAGGCGTACTTCATCCTCGACGTCTTCCGGCTGCGCGACTACGACACCATCATCACCCTCGACACCGACATGGTCGTCCTCGGTGACCTCACCGAACTGCTCCAGCTGCGCGAAGGCCTCGCCGCCGTACCGCAGTTCTTCTACGGGCAGCACAAGCTCAACAGCGGACTGCTCGTCATCCAGCGCGAGTATCTGAGCGACGAGTTCTGCGCGCGGATCGACGCCACCGGCCGCAGCGGCGACTACGAGCTGGACAAGCACGACCAGGGCATCCTCAACTCCGTGCTGGACGGCGACTTCGTCCAGCTCGACTCGCGCTACAACTTCGTCAAGCGGCGGCTCTCCGGCGACAAGCCCGTCCCCGACGACACCGCGATCCTGCACTTCACCGGCCGCCACAAGCCCTGGCAGGGCGGCGAGTCCGGCTACACGCAGGCCGAGGACCGCTGGCGCGAGTTCGAGCTGTCGGACACCGACTTCTACGCCGCGTACATGGCGGTGTCCGGCACCATGCACCGCGACCTGGTCGTCAAGTACGGCACCGAGCACGTCAAGCGCACCGGTGACGTCGAGGCCGCCCGCAAGGTCGCCCACGCGCACATCAACTCGGGCGGGTTCCAGGAAGCCGCCGACATCCTCACCAGCGTGCACATCCCGGTCGACGACACCTGGCCGCACGAGGTGCTGGGACACGCCCTGATGAGCGTCTCGCGCTACGACGAGGCCGAGATCCAGCTGCACCTCGCGGCGGGCTCGCCCGTCCGCGCCGCGACGTCCTTCGGGCGGCTCGCGCAGATCGCCTGGATCCACGGCGACGACGCGACGGCCCACGCGTACGCCATGCGCGGCCTGGCCGTCGACCCCACCCACCGGCCCAACCGGCTGATGCGGCTGCGTACCCAGGGCCACGAGCTGCCCGCCCCGCGCGAGGGCGCGCCCGGGGACCAACTCGCCCATGTGGCCTTCTACATGCCGCAGCAGGGCAACGCGGGCGACAAGCTGCTGCCCGAGTCCGTACGGCTCGCGGTCGGCACCAGCACCGGCCCGAACGGCGGCGCCGACATCGAGACGGGCCCGGCCCGCTGGCACTCCATCCACGCCCACCGCCTCTTCGACAAGGCCGCGCTCCGGCGGGTCAACGAGCGGCGCGGCCTGGTCATCGGCGGCGGCGGCCTGTTCATCCCGGACACCGCGCCGAACGGCAACAGCGCCTGGCAGTGGAACGTACCGGACGAGAACCTGAACGGCATCGACGTCCCGATCGTCGTGTACGCGGTCGGCTTCAACGCCTTCGACGGCCAGTCCTACCGGGCCGGGCGCTTCAACTCCTCCCTGCGCCAACTCGTCGAGCGCAGCGCCTTCTTCGCGCTCCGCAACCACGGCTCGATCCAGAAGGTCCGCGCCCTGCTGCCGGCCTCGCTGCACGACAAGGTGCGCTTCCAGCCCTGCCCGACCACGGTCACCCGCCAGCTGGTCGACGGCTGGACCGACCCGGCCCCCGGGCAGCGCGAGAACACCGTCATGATCAACGCCGCGTACGACCGGGCGGGGCTGCGCTTCGGCCACGACTACGACCACTTCCTCGCCGAGATGGCGAAGGCCGTACGGGCGCTCGGCAGGCACACCGAGGTCCAGTGCGTGGCGCACTCCCTGGACGACGAGAAGATCGCGTTCGACCTGCGGCGTGAGCACGACGTCTCGCTGCCGGTCATCCCGATGTACGACTTCGACAACGACGCGATCAGGGACACCTACGCCCGTACGAAGCTGGTCATCGGGATGCGCGGCCACGCGGGGATGATCCCGTTCGGCTGCGGCACCCCGATCATCTCGCTGATCTCGCACCCGAAGATGGCGTACTTCCTGTCGGACATCGACCGCCCCGAGTGGGGCGTCTCGGTCCACGACAAGAACCTCGGGTCGGTCCTCACGGAGCGGGCGCTGGGGCTGCTGGACGACCACGCCGCGTCGGTGGCCGACGTGCACGGCAGGCAGCAGGAGCTGTGGAAGGTGACCCAGTCGAACGCGGCGGACCTGCGGGCGATCCTGGGGAGCTGACCGACTGACGCCCCGTCAGTAGTGCACCGGCGAGGGGAACGTGGCGGTGGGGCTGAACAGCGCCGCGTACGCCTCCTCGTGGTGTCTGCGATGTCGGCCCGCCCGGTTCGCCTCGGCGGTCTGGGTGGCCGACGGCGTCAGCATCCCGTTGTCGGCCAGGGCCTGGACACGGAGCAGCAACGCCCGGATGTCCAGGCCCAGTTCGCCCGCCACCGTCTGGAGATCGAGGCCGGACTGCCAGCTCCAGAGCAGCACCGAGTCCATGCTGGCGGACCAGACGACCGGGGTGGTCTCGGCCTCCGTCGCGTGGAGCACGGGGGAGGCGGCCTCCTGGTGGTGGGCCATCTCCTGGAGCGGGGCACCGCTCTCGGTGCGGGGGTGCGGCAGATGCACCTCCGCCGGGGCGCCCCGGTGGGACTGCTGCTGGTACGCCTGCTCGGAGAAAGGTTCCTCCGACGGCTGCGCGGGTGGCGTCGCGGCGGGCGCCTGCGCCTGCGGAATCGGCTGCGTATGGGCCTGCGGATAGCGGTCCAGCAGCTCCTCGGCGACGCTGCGCGCGTCGCTCTTGCCCACCGTGCGCCGCGCGATCCGCACCTCGCGCTCCGGCAGGCCCATCAGATCCGCCACGGCACCGTCGTTGCCGACGGTGACCGCGAAGGCGGCGAGGGTACGGCTCCGCTCCGCCTGCGCCTCGTCCAGTACGGCCTGGGCCTGCCGCACCTGCTCGTCGCTGGCGCAGAAGGCCTCGGCGAGGACGCTGTTCCGATCCCAGAGTTCACGTGGTTCCACGTGGCTATCAACGCCGCCGGGGCGGTCCGGAAAGGGACAGTCCGCCGAATACCTCCAAATGGACCAAAAGTTCACTATCGCCCAATAGGATGGCAGAAGTGATAGCGGGCGCCTGCAACCAGGCGCGCCGCCGGACCGCCGTGATTATGCGCGCAACCGAAGCACTGCCCGGCGCAGCCGCCGCGCCCGGCGCACCACCCGCTGCGCCGCCGCGTTCTGCGGGATACGGACCAGCTGTGGCCCGACCGCGCCCGGCAGACCGAGCGTGGTCAGCCGTCGCCGCTTGAAGTAGCGCAGCGTGTGCGCGTCCTGCCGGCCGGCCAGGAAGGTCTCCACCGCCGGCCGCAGCCCCGGATGCATCTGAGGCTGCATCACAAAGCCGACAGCCGCGACCAGTTCGGCGGGTTGCGCCTCGGTCCGGAATGTACCGTCGTCGTCCAGCGGCGGGACGAGCGCGTTCACCAGCGTGACGGGCACCCGGTTGCTGTTCTGGTACGGCGAGAGCCGGTCGAGCAGCATCTCCGTGCCCGTACGGGCCACCGGGATGCCGAAGAACGCCGACGCCGTGAACAGCGCCGTCGAGAAACAGCCCACCACCAGGGCCGGCTTGAGCCGCCGGTACAGCACCTCGGCGAGCACCGGGCTGTCCAGCACGGTCAGTTGGGCGCCGAGCTTCGACGCCTCCTCCTCCAGCCGCCGCGACCAGCTGGCCGGGGCGGTGGGGTGCGGCTTGAACACCACGTTCTTGTGGCCGAGTCCGACCACGCCCCGCACCATCCGCAGATGCAGCTCCTCCTCCTCGCGCTCGGTGATGAGGCCGAGCGTGGAGAGGTACTGCCCGAGCAGCAGCGCGGGCGCGACCTCGGGAGTCTCGAACTCCCGCGCGGTGTGCTCAAGTTGGTCGAGCACCCGCAGGAAGTCCGCCGTCGGGACCGTCTCGGACGGCACGCCGAACTCGGTGAGCAGCAGCGGCACCAGACCCGGTACGAGATCGAGGTGCAGCAGCCGGCGGATCCGCGCGCCGACCTGGAGATCGAGCCGGTTACGGGTGGGGCCGTAGCTCATCAGCCCGTCCGCGTACACCTCGATACGGGCGGCCGTGAAGATCTCCGCCAGCGTCAGCGCCGGGCTGACCTGGATCGATTCGAGGACCAGCTCCACGGTGTCGTCGCCCAGGCCCCAGGCGAGCCGCAGATGGCGCTCCCAGATCGGCAGGTCGTCCTCGCGGGGGACCCAGCCGCCGGGGTGGAACGGCGCGATGGTCTCGTTCCACGACAGCACGGAGTCGAAGCGGTGACGCAGCGCCGTGAAGCCGGGCATCTCATGGACGGCCGGGGTCAGTTCGGGCGTACCGGCGTTGTTGCTCACGACCAGGACCGTCCGGTCGACGGCCGGGAACAGACCGGCGTCGAGCGCGGCGGCCAGGGTGGCGGCGCCGTACAGGGTGGAGGCGTAGAAGACACGCGTCGTACGGGCCGGGGACGCGGGCGCCCCGGGGGAGGCGGGCGATCCGGGCGAGAGGGTGCTCATCAGGCCGCCGCCTTCCCGGTCGCGCCCCTGCGCAGCCGGCGCAACTGGGTGGAACGGTCCAGGTCCATCGAGTTCAGCGCTTCTCTCAGTACGTCCTGCGGCAGCCGTCTCATCGCGGCGGCGCTCATCGTGCGCAATTTCCGGGCCACGGCCGGTTCGAATCGTTCCTTCGCGCCCAAGTGGTGCGAAATGATCGCCAGATAGGTGCGTACGGCCTTCAGAAGAAACCGTTCACCTTCGGGATCCGCCGCTGTTTCCTCGATCACCTGGTCGAACGCGCGAATGAAGTCCAGCTGGCGCACATCACCGATCTGCGTGAGCGACGAGGCGACACCGCGCCGGTAGAAGATCCCCAGCAGCCCCACGGCGGCGAAGGACTCCGCCTCGCGGTGCAGCCGCCAGATCCACGGCCGGTCCTCGGCGGTCCGCAGCCCGTCCGTGAAATGCAGCAGCCCCCGGTCGGCGAGCCGCCGGTGGTAGATGCCGGCCCAGGCGTACGCGTAGTCCACGGACGTCGTCTTGTCGGCCGGCAGGATCGTCTCGCGGGGCTTCAGGACCTGGTCGCGCGGGCCGACCGGGACGCGGTGCACCGTGCGGGCCTTGCCGGTGAACTGGACATGGTCGGTGCGTACGAAGTCGCAGCCCAGCCCCTCGATGGTGGCCAGCAGCCGCTCGTAGTAGCCCGGCACCACCCAGTCGTCGCCGTCGAGATAGGTGACGTACTCGCCGCGCGAGGCGTCGAGCCCGGTGTTGCGCGCGGTGGCCAGCCCGCCGTTCCTCTCGTGTCTCAGCAGGACCGCGCCGGGCAGCTCGCGCTCGGCGCGCCGCAGGAGCTCGGGGGTCCCGTCGGTCGAGCAGTCGTCGACGAGCAGGAACTCGAAATCCTCCCGCGTGTTCGCCAAGAGGCTTCGAAGGGTTTCTGGGACGTATGTCTGCACGTTGTAGAACGGCACGACGACAGAGAGCTTGACCACCCCGGTGACGGTAGGCGGCGGCCCGGCATTCGTTCCGACATCCGCGAAGATGCGAGGTGAACGAAGGATGGCGGAACGGTTAACCAGAGCCGCTCCTGGGCCATTTCGCTCGCTGTCGACCCTCTGTTAACCCTTTATTGCTGTTGTGTTGGGCCGCCAATCGGAATGCCTTTCTAACGTCCAACACGTGCCATCACGTACCAGCAAAGCGGTCCGGGTCGCCGTGCTCGCCGACTCCGACACCAGGTGGAAGTGGGGCGCGCTGACCGCGCGCCGCATCGCACCCGACGACCGCGACATCGAGCTCAGCGGATTTCTGCTGCGCGGACGAGCGACCCCCACCGCCCGTCAGCTGGAGGAGGTGGGAGCCGAGGCCGACGCGCTGCGCGAGATGACCGGGACGGAATTCCTGGACGTCCTGCGCGCGGAGTCGTACGACGTGGTCGTCCTCGCCCTCGTCGGAGGCGCCGTCCAGGCCATGCTCCACGGCATATCCGCGCTGGACCTGCCCGCCCGGCCGGCGCTCGTCACCGGCTATGTCGGAGTCGTCTACGAGAAGCTGTCCGACGGACTCCTGCTGCGCCACGGCGCGGACATCGTCCTCGCCAACTCCCGCCACGACGCCCAGCGTTTCCGCGCCGTGTACGAGGGAGTGGGCGCCTCGTCCGACTCGGTGACCGAGGCCGCGCTGCCCTTCCTCGGCGGCTCCCGCTACGCCCCCGAAGAAGGCCGGGACACCGTCGTCTTCGCGGCCCAGCCGTCCGTCCCGCTGACCCGCGCCGACCGCGTGTACCTGCTGCGACGGCTCGTCGAACACGCCAGACTGCACCCGCGCCGCGAGGTCCTGCTCAAGCTGCGCAGCCGCGTGGGCGAGCAGACCACGCACGTCGAGGAGTATCCGTACCAGCGCCTCGCCGAGAAGCTGCCCGGCGGACTGCCGCCCAACTTCCGCCTGGTGTACGGGAACATGGGCGAGGTCCTGGACGGCACCGACCTGCTGGTCACCGTCTCCTCGACCGCCGCGCTGGAATCCCTGCACCGCCGGATCCCCACCGCGATCCTCACCGACCTCGGGATCCGCGAACCGCTCGGCAACCACCACTTCATCGGCTCCGGCTGCCTCGCCTCCTGGGACCAGCTCGACGGCGGACAGCGGCCGAAGGCCGACCCCGTCTGGGCGGACCGGCAGGGCGTCGTCGCCGACGGCGGCTACGCCTCCGCGTTCGACACCGCCCGCGACCGCGTCGCGAAGCTGCTGGCCGACGGCGAACTGCCGCCCGTCACCCCGTACTACACGGCGACCACCGCGCCCGGCTATCTGCCTGGCCTCCTCGCCCGCTACCACCTCGCGCCCGACGGCCACCCGCTGACGGCGTCCAACCGCGGCGCGCAGGCCGGCACCACCGGTGTCCGCCGCGTCGTCCGCGACACGGTCCGTGCGGCGGCCCGCGGCGCCTACCGGCACGGGGTGCAGCGCGTGGCCCCCGTGATCCGCCGGATGGGCGACCTGTGACGGGGCGCCGGCCGGACGCGGCTTCGGCGAGCGGCTCCGCGAGCGGCGTGCCGGCACCGGAGAGCGATGTCCGGGCGCCCCGGGTGCCCCAGGCACCGGTGGACGCCGCGCCCGCGCCGCACGGCGCGACCCCCGCACCCAACCCCCGCCCGCGCGTACGCCGTCGGCCCCTCCCGGCCGACGTACTCGCCGGTTACGGCTGGTCCGGCTGGTCCGACGAGCGCCCCGCGAACGAGCGGGTCGCACCGAACCAGGACGACGCGGTGCACAAGCACGGCGCAGTGCACGAGCACGACGCAGTGGACCAGCACGACGCGGTGCACGAGCACGACGCAGTGGACCAGCACGACGCAGTGCACGAGCACGACGCAGTGAACCAAGGAGACCCGTCCATGACCGTCCTCGCCGTGATCCCCGCCCGCGGTGGATCCAAGGGCGTCCCCGCCAAGAACCTCGCCCAGGTCGGCGGCGTGCCGCTGGTCGTACGGGCCGTACGCGCCTGCCGCGCCGCCCGGAAGGTGACCGACGTCGTCGTCTCCACGGACGACGCGGCCATCGCCGACGCCGCCCGCGCCGCCGGGGCCGAGGTCGTACTGCGCCCCGCCGCCATCGCCGGGGACACCGCGACCAGCGAGGCAGCCGTCCTGCACGCCATGGACGCGTACGGCGCGATGCGCGGCGCCGCCCACCGCACCGAGGTGGTCCTCCTCGTGCAGTGCACCAGCCCCTTCATCACCCCCGGCGACCTCGACGGCGTCGTGTCCGCCGTCACCGAGGGCGGCGCCGACAGCGCGCTGACCGTCGCCCCCACCCACGGCTTCATCTGGCGCTCCGAGAGCGACGGCTTCGGCGTCAACCACGACAAGTCGAACCGGCCCCGCAGGCAGGACCGCCCCCAGGAGTTCCTGGAGACCGGCGCCGCCTACGCGATGCGCGCCGAGGGCTTCCGCGAGGCCGGCCACCGCTTCTTCGGCCGTACCGAACTCGTCTCCACCGACCCCGAGCGCGTCCTGGAGATCGACGACCCGCACGACCTGGAGCGCGCCCGCGCCCTCGCGCCGCTCCTGGACACCCCCGCGCTCCCCGGCCGCGCCGACATCGACGCGGTCGTCCTGGACTTCGACGGCACCCAGACGGACGACCGGGTGCTCGTCGACTCGGAGGGCCGCGAGACCGTCGCCGTACACCGCGGTGACGGCCTCGGCATCGCCGCCCTCCGACGCGCCGGCCTGGAACTGCTCATCCTCTCCACCGAGCAGAACCCGGTCGTCGCCGCACGCGCCCGCAAACTGCGCGTGCCGGTGCTCCACGGCATCGACCGCAAGGACCTCGCACTGAAGCAGTGGTGCGACGAGCACGAGGTCACACCCGACCGGGTGCTGTACGTCGGCAACGACGTCAACGACCTCCCGTGCTTCGCGCTCGCCGGCTGGCCGGTGGCCGTCGCGAGCGCACACGACGCCGTACGCGCGGCGGCGCGCGCCGTCACCACGACCCCCGGCGGCGCCGGCGCGATCCGCGAGATCGCCACCTGGCTCCTCGGACCCGGTCTGGACGTCAACACCCCCGCGACCCCCCATGGCACCACCGCCGACATCTCGACCAGTTAAGGAACCCTCACAATGAGCACCAACTCCCGCCTGCGCACCCTCGGCACCCGTACCGCGGGTCCCGGCCGCCCCGTCTACGTGACCGGCGAGATCGGCATCAACCACAACGGCGACATCGACAACGCGCTCGCCCTGATCGACGCCGCCGCCGAAGCCGGCTGCGACGCCGTCAAGTTCCAGAAGCGCACCCCGGAGATCTGCACCCCGCGCGACCAGTGGGACATCGAGCGGGACACCCCCTGGGGCCGGATGACGTACATCGACTACCGCCACCGCGTGGAGTTCGGCGAGGAGGAGTACAGCACGATCGACGCGCACTGCAAGAAGCGCGGCATCGACTGGTTCGCATCGCCGTGGGACACCGAGGCCGTCGCGTTCCTGGAGAAGTTCGACGTGCCCGCCCACAAGGTGGCCTCCGCGTCGCTCACCGACGACGAGCTGCTGCGCTCGCTGCGCGCCACCGGCCGCACGATCATCCTCTCCACGGGCATGTCGACGCCGAAGCAGATCCGCCACGCCGTCGAGGTGCTGGGCAGCGAGAACATCCTTCTCTGCCACGCCACTTCGACCTACCCGGCCAAGGCCGAGGAGCTGAACCTGCGGGTCATCAACACCCTCCAGGCCGAGTTCCCGAACGTGCCGATCGGCTACAGCGGCCACGAGACCGGTCTCCAGACCACCCTCGCCGCCGTCGCGCTCGGCGCCGCGTTCGTCGAGCGTCACATCACGCTCGACCGCGCCATGTGGGGCTCCGACCAGGCCGCCTCCGTCGAGCCGCAGGGCCTGACCCGGCTCGTCCGCGACATCCGCACCATCGAGGCCTCCCTCGGTGACGGTGTCAAGAAGGTGTACGAGTCGGAGCTCGGCCCGATGAAGAAGCTCCGCCGCGTCGCCGGTGTCGTCGCCGAGGCCGCGGACGGCGCACAGCCCGTGGCGGTCTGACAGCCATGAGCCGTCCCTCCGGGGTGCGCACCCCGTCCCCTCGCGCCATCGCATTCGTGGAGAGCCCGGTCCAACTCCTGAACGTGCTGGAGTGGGCGCGGGCGAGCGCGACCGGTGCGGAACTCACCGTGGTCGTCCTGTCGCCCACCGATCCCATGTCACGCGGCCAGCTCCGGCGGATGGCCGAACTGGCCCGTGACGCGGGCTTCACCGTGCGGTGGCAGGAGGCCCGGGGCGGCGCGAGCGCGCC
The DNA here is from genome assembly GCF_042870175.1 of Streptomyces sp. NPDC006643. Taxonomy (NCBI): domain Bacteria; kingdom Bacillati; phylum Actinomycetota; class Actinomycetes; order Kitasatosporales; family Streptomycetaceae; genus Streptomyces; species Streptomyces sp. NPDC006643. The sequence goes on from NZ_JBIAHA010000024.1 coordinate 102,566, forward strand.
GCTGCGGACGATACGGGAGCTGGCTCCGCTGCTGCGCAAGGCGGAGCGGATCGTCATCGGGGACCCGTTCTCCCGCTACGTACAGCTGCTGCTGACCCTCGTCAGCAGCAAGGAGCTGACCGTGGTGGACGACGGGACGGCGACGATGGAGTTCATCGCGCAACTCGTCCACGGCGAGCCGCTGGTGCGCTGGCACCGGCGGGGCGGCAGGCGCGGACCGCGCGAGCTGGTCCTCGCGCCGGTCTCCGCCGTCGCGCGGCGCCGGCTCACACCGTCGCGCACCCGCAGCGTCGAGGTCTTCACCTCGATGCCCGTGGAGGCGCCGGAGGGCATCACGGTCACGGCCAACACCTTCGAGTGGACCAAGGCGACCTTCGGGCCGCCGCGGATCGCGAAGGGCGCCGACATGGTCGGCACCTCGCTCGTCGAGACGGGCGTGGTCGATCTGGAGCAGTACGTGACAGCGGTCGGCTCACTGGCCCGCACCCACGGTGCGACGCGGTACTTCGCGCACCGCAGGGAGAGCGTGGAGAAACTGCACCGGCTGGCCACGGAGACGGGCCTGGAGATCGTCCGCCCCGACCTCCCGCTGGAACTGATCGCCCGGCGCGGCCCGATCGGCTCGACCGTGCTGAGCTTCCCGTCGACGGTCGTCCACACCCTGCCACTCGCGCTCGCCGGCACGGGCGTGCGGGTGGCGGTGTGGGACATCGCCCCGGAATGGCTGAAGGACAACGCCTCCCCACGCGCCCAGGGCTTCCTGTCGGGCGTCACGGGCACGGCGAAGGACGTCCACCGCCTGCCGAGCGTGGCGTCGGCCTGAGCCAACAAGCGGGCGGCCCCCGGGCCGCCCGTCACGCCTACACCGCCGGGACCAGGGAGGGCTCGGGCTCCAGCCCGCCACCGTTGTCGCACTTCAGCTCCTTGGCCAGGGCCAGGGCGAAGGAGTGGGCGAGGGTGGCGTAGGCGTTCTTGAAGGCACGTTCGTCACCGTCGGGCCCGGTGCGCATGGTGGCCTCGGCCGAGGCGCTGATGTAGTCGGGCGAGGAGTTCGGCTGGTCCTTGTCTCCGCAGGCGAAGGTGACGTAAGCCGCGTCGTGGGAGGCACCGGCGTCCAGGCCCATGGGAAGAGCGGTGAACCTCTCGGCGGAGGGCCCCCTCGGAGGGGTGCTCATCAACTCCCACCGTATGCGCACCTCTTTGGCGGAATCCTCGGGGTAGATCCGGCAGACGTCTCCGAGTTCGTAGTTGCGGTACGTGGCCTTCTCGGCCAGCTCCTCGGCCGCGTCGGCGACGGTGGAGTCCTCTCCGGATGCCGCGAACCGGTTCTCACCGGTGATCACTTGGAGTGCTTTCGCCGCGGCTTTGTTCACGGCTCCGCCGCCGCAGAGTTTGTCGGCCGTCACGGACGCGTCGGCCGGTTTCCCGTCGGTGTCGTCGCTGCACCCTGCGGCCAGAAACACCAGGGAGCCGGCCACTGCCGCGCACAGGGGCCTGCGCGTCCTTGTGCGGGTGGTCACGGCGCCGGGATGAGAGAGGGTTTGGGCTTCAGTCCGGCGTTGTCGTCGCAGTCCAGTTCCTTGGCCATGGCCAGGGCGAAGGAGTGGGTGAGAGTGGCGTAGGCGTTCTTCAGCGGCCGCACATCTCCCTCTGCCTCCGTGGGCAGTGCCCGTGACTGCGCCCAGAGGCTGACATGGTCGGGCGATGCGAGAGGCCTGTCCTTCGGCGAGCAAGGGAACGTGACGAACGCTGAGTCGTGAGCCGCACCGGCTTTCTCGCCCATGGGAAGCCTGGTGAATTTCCGGGCGGTGTCTTCCTTCGGAGGGGTGCTGCTCACTCTCCAGACGATGCGAATCTCATCGGCCGGGCCATCGGATTCGGGACGCGGAAAAATGCTACAGACATCCCCGGTTCCGGAGCCCATGGGTGCGGCCACTCCGGTCAACTCCCCGGCTGCGGCGGCGACGGCGGATTTTCCGCCGGTGGGAGCGAACAAGGTCGCACCGGTGATGACTTCGAGTGCTCCGACCGCGGCTTTGTTCACGGCTCCGCCGCCGCAGAGTTTGTCGGCCGTCACGGACGCGTCGGCCGGCTTCCCGTCGGTGTCGTCGCTGCACCCTGCGGCCAGAAACACCAGGGATCCGGCCACTGCCGCGCACAGGAGCCTGTGCGTCCTCGTGCGGGTGGTCACGGCGCCGGGATGAGAGAGGGTTTGGGCTTCAGTCCGGCGCTGTCGTCGCAGTCGAGTTCCTTGGCCATGGCCAGGGCGAAGGAGTGGGCGACGGTTGCGTAGGCGTTCTTCAACGGGCGCATATCACCCTCGGGCTCGGTGGGCCTGCCGGTGGCTTCGACCCAGGCGCTGACGTAGTCGGGCGAAGAGCCGCCCTGGTCCTTGTGTCCGCAGGCGAAGGTGACGTAAGCCTTGTCGTGAGCGGCACCGGCTTCCTCCCCCATGGGGAGAACGGTGAATTGCGGGTGGGGAGGTCCCTTCCGAATGATGTTGTCCAACTCCCACCGCACACGAAGCTCGTTGACAGGGGCATCGGGGTAGATGCGACAGATGTCTTCGCGTTCGTAGGAGGAGGTCATGGCCTCGCGGGACAACTCCTCGGCCGCGTCGGCGACGGTGGAGTCCTCTCCGGATGCCGCGAACCGGGTCTCACCGGTGATCACTTGGAGCGCTTTCGCCGCGGCTTTGGTCACGGCTCCGCCGCCGCAGAGTTTGTCGGCCGTCACGGACGCGTCGGCCGATTTCCCGTCGGTGTCGTCGCTGCACCCTGCGGCCAGAAACACCAGGGAGCCGGCCACTGCCGCGCACAGGAGCCTGCGCGTCCTCGTGCGGGTGGTCACCATCGGGTTCCTTCTGTGTCGATTCGGTCGAGGGAGAGGCTCAGGACGTTTCGGGGTCGTGGCCCTGCTGGTTCTCACGGGCGTTGCCTTGGTCGTAGCCAAGTCCCCTTGATTCTGTGAGGTCCTGCTCGAAGGTTTTGTCGACGGCGTGCCCATTCCGCTTCAGGAACTCCTCCATCGGAGCCTCGGACAGGCTTTCACCCGCTGAGTAGATCCCGGTCTTCTCCTCCCGGATGCTCTCCTCGACATCTTCCTTGTTCTCGTCCACCGAGTCCTCGGAGACGCCGCCGACGAACTGACTGAAGACGCCTTCGACCACGGTGCCGCCGGCGTCCGTCGCAAGCGGGATGAGAACCGCTGCCGCGCCGACGGCCGGGGCGACGGGCAAGAAGGCGACAGACGCCGCCACTCCGACGCCGGCCCCCATCTCGATCCAGCCCTGGCGTTTGGCGACCGCTTTCTCGTAGTCCTCGTGGGTCTTGAGGCCGTCGGCTTCGACCTGGTCGGCCCGTGACTGGTCGAGCATGCCCTGCACCTCGGCGCCGACGAAGACCGCCGACCTGGCCCCTCCCTCGTCGATCTTGCCGTCCGGGCCGACCTGTCCCTCCAGGACGCTGCGTGTGTAGGCCTGCTCTGCCGTCGAGAGCGTGGCGTACGCGTCGGGATGCTGGCCCAGGGCGCTGAGGAAGCCGCGGGCGACGCTCCTTGCGTGGTTGCCTTCGTTGTCCGCGTAGTCGAGGCGACCCTCTGAGTCTCCGCCCGATGCGAAGACACTGCCCGGATCGTTCTTGTGCAGCGCCCAGTTGATGTCGTTGATGTACCCCGCGCCCATGGTGCCGAGGCTGTCTGCCAGCGCCTCCTGGTGGTCGAGCAGGCCCACGTCCAATCCGTACTTTTCCATGACCGCCCGCATGATCGCCGCGTTGTCCGCGTCCCGGACGACGTCGCCAACGGGGTGGCCCGCCGGGTAGCCGAGGGTCGCGGCCTCCAGCGCCCTGCCCAGGGCGTCGGGCATGTGATTGCGTGCCTTGGAGTCGTCACCCGCATTGTGCTCGTTGGTGTCGGGGAAGCCTTCCCACTTCTCGTTGCCGAAGAAGTCGAGGTAGTTGTCGATCGCGGTGCCGTCGGTCTTCCCGAGGTCGGCCGTCGCGCCGGCCTTGACCGTGCCGTCCTCGTTGTACGCGGTCGGCGGGTCGGTGAAGAACTGCTTTGCCGCGTCCGGGCTGTTGCCGAGGGCCTCCAGCATGGCGGTCATCGGGTCGTATCCCGCGCCGCTCACGCCCGAGGGGTTGTACGGGTTCGTGAACGCGCCCGCGCCCCTGGAGCTGAACTGGGTCGGGTCCTTCTGGTGGAGCTGTGCCACGTGTTCGGCCATCGGGTTGAGGAACTTCGGGTCGTAGTTCCCGCTGCGCATGATGCCGCCGAGGAGTTGGTACCCGAAGGCCCCGTTGTAATCGCCCTTGTACAACGGGATGCGTTCCGTGCCCAGTTTGCGCAGCTCCGGGCCCCACTCGGCGGTGAACTTCGAGTCGTGGGAGGCGTTGGCCAGGTTGAGCCCCAGGTTCTTCTGGAGTTCCTGTACGTCCTTCAGCCGCTGCTTGTCGACATCGCCGCCGAACTTGGACGTGTCGGTGGCGAGCGCGCCGAAGAACGCGAGGGACTTCTCCGGGCCGAGCTTCTCGTAGAAGTTCTTCGAGAACTCCACGGACTTGCTGTTGTCCGCCAGCAGTTCGTTGAGCGCCTGGAGTTCGGTGTGGGTGAGGTCACGGCCCTTGCCGGCCAGGGTGGCGGCTCGTGCGGCCTCCTCCTGGTCCAGTGTCGTGTACTTCGGCCCGCTGAAGTCCTTGCGGTCGGTGACATTGGCCTCAAGGGCGTTCTTGAACGCCACATCAGTGTCGTCGCAGTTGTCGACGATGCGGTCGATCTTCGCCTGCCAGGCGGCGATGTTCTGCTTCTCCCGCTGGAGGGTCTCCTGGTAGCCCGGGTCATGGGCGCGCTGGTACGGCGTGAGCTCCTGGATCGAGTTCCGGGCAGTGACCCTGCCCTTGGCGTCCACGTGGATGCCGGCCGCCGGCCCTTCGTGGTCGCGGATGCTCAGCAGGTCGTCCCTGGCCTTCTTGATGGCCGCGTAACCGTCGTCAAGGATCTGCATCACGCCCCTGGCCTCGGCCGCCGCGTCCTTGAATTCCTTGGCCGTCTTGGCGATGAACTCTTTGGTGACGCCCGCGTTCACGCCCTCCCACGCGGCCTTTTCCGCCCTGGCCCTCATGCCGTCCCAGGCGTCCGGCACCAGCCGGTCCAGTCTGGCCGTCATCTTCGTCCAACTATCGGCGGCGGCCTTCAGCTTCGCCACCGGGGCGTTGATGATGTCCTCGTACGTCAGCATGCCGAACGTCCCCCGTCGTCCCCCGCGTGTGGTGCGCTACTTCATGTAGTCCGTCAGTGCCGAGATCGGGGCGATGTCACCCTCGATCTTCACGTCGTCCTTGGCATGCTGCGCCTTGGTGTAGTCCAGATGGTTCGAGATCCGCGCGCAGGCGTCCAGCAGCGTCTTGACATGGGTCTGCCACCGGTCGTTCACCTTGAGCAGCGCGGAACCACTGGCGAACTGCCCGTTGGTCAGTGCGATCGCCGCGTCGTGGGTGGCGGGACGCGCGTGGTCGCCGTCCCTGGAGAGCCCGACCCGCAGGGTGTACGCGTCGTTGCCGATACGGCCGAGATCGTCCCGGTTGACGACAAGATTTCCGCCCCCGCCCTCGGCCGGCAGGCCGTTGAGCCGCATCGAGTGACGCTGGGCCGCCGCGTCACGGAGCTGGGCCCATTCCTCGTCGAACGCCATGAGATCCCCCGTTCCTGTGTCGGCCGACTCCTCGACTGGGCCGACCACGCGCCCACACAGTGTATCGACCCGGTTACCGACAAGTGCCCCGGGGTGGGCGGCAGTTGGCCCCGTCGCCCGGTCCGGGGCCGTGTGTGGCGGGGACCGGCCGCAAGTGGACGGTGGGGGGTGTGGGGTGGGTGAGGGGTGTCCGGATTCTGGATGGAATCGACACTCTCCGTCTCCATCTCGTGACGGATGGGCGAGTCTACCCGGCGCGGCGTCGCGTCACTCGTCTACCGGCCCACTTTCTTACGCCTTTGGGCCTAAGTTTGTTGATCGTCGGGCAGTTGCCCCCTCAGGGGGCCTACGATTCAACAGGTGAACCAGTTGATGTCCCGCGAGTCAGAAGCCGACCTCTCCGGTGAGCCCAGCGCCTCCGCGCTGCCCGGTACGCTGCCCGAAACGCTGCGTGCCGAGCTGATCGCCTTCCGTAGAGACATGCACATGCACCCGGAGCTCGGCAATCAGGAGTTCCGCACCACCGCCGCGCTCAAGCACCGCCTGGAGGCGGCCGGGCTCGCGCCGCGGGCGCTCAAGACCGGTACCGGACTCGTCTGTGACATCGGCGTACCCGAGGGGGTCGCGCCCGCCCGGCCCATGCTCGCCCTGCGCGCGGACCTCGACGCCCTGCCCATCCCGGACACCAAGACCGGGGTCCCGTACCGCTCCACCGTGCCCGACCGCGCGCACGCCTGCGGGCACGACGTGCACACCACCGCCGTCCTCGGCGCCGGGCTGGTCCTCGCCGAGCTGGACCGTGAGGGGCTGCTGCCGCAGCCGGTGCGGCTGATCTTCCAGCCCGCCGAGGAGGTGCTGCCCGGCGGCGCGCTCGACGCGATCGAGTCCGGCGTCCTGGCCGGTGTCGGCCGGATCATCGCCGTGCACTGCGACCCGCGCGTGGACGTCGGCACCATCGGGCTGCGCACCGGCCCGATCACCTCCGCCTGCGACCGGCTGGAGGTCTCCCTGGACGGTCCCGGCGGCCACACCGCACGCCCGCATCTGACCACCGACCTGGTCACCGCCGTCGCGAAGGTCGCCAGCGAGGTGCCCGCGCTGCTGGCCCGCCGTGTCGACGCCCGGTCCGGGCTCGCGCTCACCTGGGGCCGTATCGCCGCCGGCCACGCCTGCAACGTCATCCCGCAGCACGCCGAACTGTCCGGCACCGTCCGCTGCCTGGATCTGAAGGCCTGGCGCGAGGCGCCGGACCTGGTGCACGCCGCGATCGACGAGATCTCCGCGCTCTACCACGCCAAGTCGCAGATCAACTATGTGCGCGGGGTGCCGCCGGTCGTCAACGACCTGCTGATGGCGGAGCTGCTGCGCGACGCCCAGATCGCGCGCCGCGGCCCGCAGTCGATCGAGGACACCGAGCAGAGCCTGGGCGGCGAGGACTTCTCCTGGTATCTGGAGCAGGTCCCCGGCGCGATGGCGCGGCTCGGCGTACGGACCCCGGGCGACACCTCCCGACACGATCTGCACCGGGGCGATTTCGACGCGGACGAACGGGCGATCCAGGTCGGTGTGGAGCTCTTCACCGCGGCGGCGCTGATCGACGGCGACCGTTCGTAACCAGTCGTGACCTGTCGTAATCAGTTGTAATCAGTCGTACGACGGTGGGAGCCGCGCCCCGCTCCCGGCCCTCCGCCTCCCACGCGAATGCCGCCCGGACCGTGTCCGGGCGGCATTCGCGTTCCGCGGGCTAGATCCGCCAGACTTCGGAACCCACCTGGTAGACACCCACGTTGGGGTTGTCCGAGCACTTCTTGCTGGACGTCTGGGCGTTCTTCTTCATCGGGCCGAACATCGTGGTCTTCGTGCCACGGGAGTCGATACAGATGACCTTCACCCTGAAGCGGTCGAGCACGGTCATGCCGGTGCACTTGGCATAACCGGTGTACGGCGCGCTGTTCGACACCCACGTGTTGCAGTCGGCGGCTGCCGCGGCCGGCGTGGCCCCGGGGCCAATCATCAATAGTGACCCCGCCAGGGCGAGCCCCATTGTGCTCGCTATTCCTGTTCTCTTGTTCATGCTGCTATCCCCTCGTTCGGCCGGGAAAATACACCACAGGTCAATTGGTGTGACCCGTTCTCGTTAATTCCCGGCCCTTGGCAGTCGCACATTCCTACCAGTCGACTACTTTGCGGGTCAAGGTCGCCACGCCGCTCCGACGTGCCACGACGGGGCGGGTGTTGGGCGCGGAGAGCGTCTCGCGGTGCCTTGCCGAAAAGGTGTTGACCCACCGACAGTGACGCTGCTACTAATTTTGGACCTGCCCAGCCGGCTGTGCCGGGGATCTATTTTCCTTGCGCATAGTGTTGGTAATGTGTTAGCAATGTGCAGGCTGCTCGGTGAGATGGGAATTGCCGAGCCCAATTCCGTGGGATCTGAGAAATGAACGGGGATTAGTAGAATGAGGCTCAAAATCGCAGGTCTGCTCGGTCTCGTCCTGGCGGCCGGTTCCCTGACGATGGGATCGACGACCGCTGTGGCCGACCCCATCGCGAGCTGCAACACCTGGAAGTCCAACAGCGCCCCGTGGAGCGGTTCCGCGAACTGCACGGGGCTGGGGATCTCCGACACGTTCCGGGTGAAGGTCACCTGTATCGACTCCCGCGGCACCAAGACCGTTCTCTACGGCCCGTGGAAGCGGAACCACCAGACGTCCACGAAGAAGTGCTCGGACAACCCCAACGTCGGTGTGTACAAGGCCGGCTACGAGCTCGGTCAGTAGTCGCCCGGTCGCCCTGTGCGACAGCGGCCGGAGGCGTACGCGTTTCGCGAAGCCTCCGGCCGCTCAGGCGTGTACGGGCCCGGCCGCGGGTGGCTGATTCATTGGTCCGGGGCCCTGGCGGAAGTGCTCCCCGGTGTGGCAGGTTGCCCTCGCGCGACGATCAGGTAACGACTCATGAACGGGCCATTAACTGACATCTACGCGCGTTACGATCGCCGCGAAACCAGCGCCGGAAGAGGCGCCTTAGGTCGCTTTGAAGGAGCCTCCCTTGCGCCGCGTACAGAAATTCGCCGCCGTGAGCGCCGCCACCGTGGCGCTCGCCCTCACCGCCACCGCGTGTGGCGAGTCGTCCACCGAGAGCTCCGGCTCCGACAAGGACGAGCTCAAGATCGGCATGGCTTACGACGTCGGTGGCCGGGGTGACAACTCCTTCAACGACTCCGCCGCCCGCGGACTCGACAAGGCCAAGGCCGACCTGGGCGCCACCACCAAGGAACTGACGGCCAAGAACGGCGAGACCCCCGCCGACCGCGAGACGCGTCTGGCCTCGCTCGCCGAGGGCGGCTTCAACCCCGTCATCGGTGTGGGCTTCGCCTACAAGGACGCGATCGACAAGGTCGCGGCCAAGTTCCCCGACACCAACTTCGGCCTCATCGACTCCGTCTCGGAGGCGAAGAACGTCGACAGCATCGTCTTCACCGAGGAGCAGGGTTCGTACCTCGCCGGTGTCGCCGCGGCGCTGAAGTCGAAGGACGGCAAGATCGGCTTCATCGGCGGTGTCGACCTCCCGCTGATCAAGAAGTTCGCCGCCGGTTTCCAGCAGGGCGTCAAGGACACCAAGCCGGCCGCCTCCGTACAGATCCAGTACCTGTCCTCCGGCTCCGACCTCTCCGGCTTCGGCAGCCCGGACAAGGGCAAGGCGGCGGCCAAGGGCATGCTCGACAAGGGCATCGACGTCATCTTCGCGGCGGCCGGTGGCTCCGGCGCCGGCGCGATCGAGGCCGTCTCCGCCCAGCCCGGCGCGTGGGCCATCGGCGTCGACTCCGACCAGGCGCTCGACCCGGCCCTGGCGAAGTACAAGGCGTCGATCCTGACCTCCGTCGTCAAGAACGTCGACACCGGTGTCTACGACCTGGCCAAGTCCGTCGCCGACGGCAAGCCGCTGACCGGCACCCACGCCTACTCGCTCGCCGAGGACGGTGTCAGCCTGACCACCACGGGCGACCACCTCAAGGACGTGCAGGCGAAGATCGACGAGGCGAAGAAGAAGATCGTGGACGGCTCGATCAAGGTCAAGTCCACGCTGTAAGGCCGACGGCCTTCGTCTGGAACGTGCCCTGATCCAACCGATATCCGCGGGCCCGGTGAGCGGTTTCCTCCGCCCACCGGGCCCCGGTCCGCATCAGCCTCGGGGCAGTCCGATCCCAAGTCGACACTACGCGCGTAGCGTTCAACTGCGCACGGTAGTTTCGATGGCCATCACTGCCCCTGCTCTTCCGCTCCTGTCCTGGAGAGTGCGCCATCAAAGCGTCCAGCAGCCCCCATGCCGTGGAGCTTCACGGCATCACGAAGCGATTCCCCGGCGTGGTCGCCAACCACGACATCGACGTCTCCGTACGCTCAGGCACCGTCCACGCCCTCGTCGGTGAGAACGGCGCCGGCAAGTCCACCCTGATGAAGATCCTCTACGGGATGCAGAAGCCCGACGAGGGCACCATCGCGGTCAACGGCGAACCGGCCACCTTCAACAACCCCGGCGACGCCATCGCGCGCGGAATCGGCATGGTGCACCAGCACTTCATGCTCGCCGACTACCTGACCGTCCTGGAGAACGTCGTCCTCGGCTCCGAGAAGCTGTACGGCATCGGCGACCGGGCGCGCACCAGGATCAAGGAGATCTCCGACGCCTACGGCCTGGGTGTCCGTCCCGACGCCCACGTCGAAGACCTCGGTGTCGCCGACCGCCAGCGCGTGGAGATCCTCAAGGTCCTCTACCGCGGCGCCCGGATCCTGATCCTCGACGAGCCCACCGCCGTCCTCGTACCGCAGGAGGTCGACGCCCTCTTCGACAACCTGCGCGAGCTGAAGGCCGAAGGCCTCACCGTCATCTTCATCTCCCACAAGCTGGGCGAGGTGCTGTCGGTCGCCGACGAGATCACCGTGATCCGCCGGGGCACGACCGTCGGTTCGGTCCTGCCGGCCGACACCACCCCCAAGCAGCTCGCCGAACTCATGGTGGGCAGCGAACTGCCGTCCCCGCAGACCCGCGAGTCGACCGTCACCGACGTCCCCATGCTCACGGTGAAGGATCTGCGGCTGACCGCGACCGACCCCGACGGTGTCGTACGCGCCGTACTGGACGGCATCAGCTTCACCATCCACAAGGGCGAGGTGCTGGGCATCGCGGGAGTGGAGGGCAACGGCCAGTCGGAGCTGGTCGAGGCGATCATGGGCATGCGCGACCTCGACACCGGCACGCTCACCCTGGACACCGCCGACATCTCCCACGAGTCGACGCGCAAGCGGCGCGAGGGCGGCATGGGCGTCATCCCCGAGGACCGCCACCGCCACGGACTGCTGCTGGAAGCCCCGTTGTGGGAGAACCGTATGCTCGGCCATGTCACCGAGCGGCCCAACAGCAACGGCACGTTCCTCACGCTGAAGGCCGCGCGCGCCGACACCGAGCGGATCGTGCGCGAGTACGACGTCCGTACGCCCGGCATCGAGGTGACCGCCGCGTCCCTGTCCGGCGGCAACCAGCAGAAGCTGATCGTCGGCCGCGAGATGAGCCATCTGCCCCGGCTGCTGATCGCCGCGCACCCCACGCGCGGCGTGGACGTCGGCGCCCAGGCGCAGATCTGGGACCAGATTCACGAGGCGCGCCGCGAAGGGCTCGCCGTACTGCTGATCTCCGCCGACCTGGACGAACTGATCGGCCTCTCCGACACGCTGCGCGTCATGTACCGCGGCCGTCTGGTCGCCGAGGCCGACCCTGGCACGATCACCCCGGAAGAGCTGGGCACGGCCATGACAGGCGCCGGGACCGGCCAGGGAGAGGACCGATGAAGAAGTTCGACAAGGAGCGGGTACTCCTCGGGCTCGCGGCCCCGCTGCTCGCCATCGTGGCCGCCTTCCTGGTCACCGCGCTGGTGCTGGCCGCGACCGGGAAGCAGCCGTTCGACGCCTTCAGCATCATGTTCGACTACGGGTCGAAGTCGGACAGCCAGGTCTACATCCTCAACAAGGGGACCACGTACTACCTCGCCGGTCTCGCCGTCGCCATCGGCTTCCGGATGAACCTGTTCAACATCGGCGTCGACGGCCAGTACCGGCTCGCCGCCTTCTTCGCCGCGGCCCTCGGCGGCGCGCTGACCCTCCCCGGCTTCCTCCAGATCCCGCTCATCATGATCGCCGCGATGCTGGTCGGCGCCATGTGGGCCGGGATCGCCGGTGTGCTCAAGGTGACCCGGGGCGTCAGCGAGGTCGTCTCGACGATCATGCTGAACTCGATCGCGACCGCGATCATCGGCTACCTCCTCCAGGAGGGCCGCCTCGGTCATCTCGACTCCGCCGGTACGAAGATCTCCACCAAACCGCTCCCGGAGTCCTCGCGGTTCTTCGAGTTCCCCACCCAGCCCACCCCGGTCTGGGGCTTCATCGTCATCGCGGTCGTCGCGGGCGTCGCGTACTGGTTCGTCCTCGCCCGTACCCGCTTCGGCTTCGACCTGCGTACGGTCGGCCAGTCCGGCTCGGCGGCCGAGGCCGGCGGTGTCAACGTCCGGCGCATGGTCGTCACCTCGATGCTCGTCTCCGGCGGGATGGCCGGTCTCATCGGCATGCCGACCCTGCTCAACGACAGCTTCGAGTACAGCGGTGACTTCCCCGTCGGCATCGGCTTCACGGGCATCGCCATCGCGCTGCTCGGCCGCAACCACCCCATCGGGATCGCGCTCGGCGCCGTCCTGTGGGCCTTCCTGGAACGCGGCGGAGGCCAGCTCGAATTCGAGGGCTACGACAAGGAGATCGTCGGCGTGATCCAAGGCGTCATCGTCCTGTGTGTCGTCATCGCCTACGAACTGGTCCGCCGCTACGGCCTCAAGCGCCAGCAGCGCCAGGTCGGCGAGAAGCTCGCCGCCCAAGCCCGTCACTCCGACCAGCAGGAGGTGTCGGCGTGAGCGCCACGGCGACTTCCACTCCGCCGCCCGCCGCCCCCAGGGTGAGCGGCGGCAAGGGCGGGCGCACCCGTCTCTCGTTCCCCGTCGTGCTGCTGATCATCGCGGGCGCGCTGGTGGCGCTGTCGGCGGTACGGATCATCACCGGCGCGCAGGACATCACCGCGGCGGGCCAGATCAGCGCCGCGCTGTCCATGGCCGTCCCGATCGGACTGGCCGGTCTCGGCGGTCTGTGGGCCGAGCGGGCCGGTGTGGTCAACATCGGCCTCGAAGGCATGATGATCCTGGGCACGTTCTTCGGCGCCTGGGCCGGCTGGCAGACCGATCCCTGGCTCGGCGTCCTCGCCGGCGTCGTGGGCGGCATGCTCGGCGGACTGCTGCACGCGGTCGCCACGGTCACCTTCGGTGTCGACCACATCATCTCCGGTATCGCGATCAACATCCTGGCGCTCGGGTTCACCACCTACCTCGCCAAGCTCTGGTTCAACACCGGCGAGGCCGCCCAGCGCGGCGGCAGCCCCAAGCAGTCACCACCGGCCGAGGACATCGGGTCGTTCTCCGTACCAGGGCTCTCCGACTGGCTGCTGTCCGTCGAGAAACACCACTGGTTCTTCGTCTCGGACCTGGCAGGCGTGCTCGGCGGACTGGTCTCCAACATCTCGCTGCTGACCATCGTGGCCGTGGCGCTGTTCGCCCTGACCTTCTGGGTCCTGTGGAAGACGTCCTTCGGACTGCGGCTGCGCTCCTGCGGCGAGAACCCGATCGCCGCCGAGTCGCTGGGCGTCAACGTCTACCGCTACAAGTACATCGCCGTCGTCGTCTCCGGCGGTCTGGCGGGACTCGGCGGCGCGTTCCTGTCGCTCGTCACCTCGCACATCTACAACGAGGGTCAGACCGGCGGCCGTGGCTACATCGGTCTCGCCGCGATGATCTTCGGCAACTGGCGGCCCGGCGGACTCGCCATGGGCGCGGGCCTGTTCGGCTTCGCCGACGCGCTCCAGCTGCGCAACGGCGGACAGTCCGTGCACGCGCTGCTGCTGCTCCTGGTGGTCCTGCTGGCCGGTCTGGCGCTGTGGAAGTTCTACCGCAAGAGCTATGTGCCGGCGGTCGTCAGCGCGGTCATCGCCGTCGGCGTACTGGCCTGGTACCTCGCCACGGACACCGTCCCGACCGAGTTCGTGAGCGCCACCCCGTACGTCGTCACGCTCCTCGTGCTCTCCCTGTCCGCGCAGCGGCTGCGGATGCCCAAGGCGGACGGCATGCGCTACCGAAAGGGCCAAGGCAAGTGACCTCTTCTGCCAGTGACGGCGGCATCGACTGGGGAGCCCTGCGTACGGCGGCCCGGGACGCCATGTCCCGTGCGTACGCGCCGTATTCGGGCTACCCGGTCGGCGCCGCCGCCCTGGCGGACGACGGCCGCACCGTCACCGGCTGCAACGTCGAGAACGCCTCGTACGGCCTCGGCCTGTGCGCCGAGTGCGGTCTCGTCTCCGCGCTGCACGCCACGGGCGGCGGCCGGCTCACGCACTTCACCTGTGTGGACGGCGCGGGCGCGCTCCTCGTGCCGTGCGGCCGGTGCCGTCAGCTGCTGTACGAATTCGGCGGCCCCGGGCTGTTGTTGGACACCCCGGCGGGGGTTCTCCCGCTCTCCGAGATGCTGCCCCAGGCCTTCGGCCCGCAGCACCTCTCGTAGCGCGCAGCCGTAGCCCTGCACGTAGCCGTAGCACGTAACACCCACCCGCACCCGCTGTAAGGAACACCATGGACGTCATCTCCGTCATCCGCACCAAGCGGGACCGCGGTGAGCTGAGCCCCGAGCAGATCGACTGGGTCATCGACGCCTACACGCGCGGCGACGTCGCCGACGAGCAGATGTCGGCCCTCGCCATGGCGATCCTGCTCAACGGCATGAACCGCACGGAGATCGCCCGCTGGACCGCCGCCATGATCGCCTCCGGCGAGCGCATGGACTTCTCCTCGCTCTCCCGCCCCACCGCCGACAAGCACTCCACCGGCGGCGTCGGCGACAAGATCACGCTGCCGCTCGCCCCGCTGGTGGCGGCGTGCGGCGCGGCGGTACCGCAGCTCAGCGGGCGCGGCCTCGGCCACACCGGCGGCACGCTCGACAAGTTGGAGTCCATCCCCGGCTGGCGCGCCCGGATCTCCAACGCCGAGATGCTGGACGTGCTGGAGTCCACCGGCGCCGTGATCTGCGCCGCCGGTGACGGACTGGCCCCGGCCGACAAGAAGCTGTACGCGCTCCGCGATGTCACCGGCACCGTCGAGGCGATCCCGCTCATCGCCTCCTCGATCATGTCCAAGAAGATCGCCGAGGGCACCGGCTCACTCGTCCTGGACGTCAAGGTCGGCTCCGGCGCCTTCATGAAGACCGTCGAGGACGCGCGCGAACTGGCCGCGACGATGGTCGGTCTCGGCACCGACCACGGCGTACGCACCGTGGCGCTGCTCACCGACATGGCCACCCCGCTCGGTCTGACCGCGGGCAACGCCCTGGAGGTACGGGAGTCGGTCGAGGTCCTGGCGGGCGGCGGCCCGGCCGACGTGGTCGAACTGACGCTGGCCCTGGCCCGCGAGATGCTGGCCGCGGCGGGCCTGCCGGACGCCGACCCGGCCAAGGCGCTGGCCGACGGCTCGGCCATGGACGTCTGGCGCCGGATGATCGCCGCCCAGGGCGGTGACCCGGACGCGGCGCTCCCCGTGGCGCGCGAGCGCCAGGTGGTCACCGCGCCGGCCTCGGGCGTGCTGACCCGGCTCGACGCGTACGACATCGGCGTCGCAGCCTGGCGTCTGGGCGCGGGCCGCGCCCGCAAGGAGGACGTGGTGCAGGAGGGCGCCGGCGTCGAACTGCACGCCAAGCCGGGCGACGTCGTGACGGCGGGTCAGCCGCTGCTCACGCTGCACACCGACACCCCGGACAAGTTCGACTACGCGCTCGAATCGCTGACGGGGTCGTACGACATCGCCCCGGCCGGCACCGCGTTCACGGCGGCCCCGATCGTGCTGGACCGCATCGGCTGACGGACCGTCCACGGTGTTCTCGATCGCCGGCCGGGTGTCGAGTGGGCCGCCCAACAGGGGCCGCCCCGCGGGCAGTTCACGTCCGCCCGGCGACGAGGACGAACCGGACGCGACGGACCGTGTGCGGGGGGCCGCGATGAGTTCCGGCGCGCGCGCCGGTCTCATTGGATGTGGAAGCCACCAAGACGATCCTCCTCGCCCTGCGCGGACCGATCACCGCGGCCGATGTCCCGCACCTCTGCGACCAGCTGGCCGCACGGCTGAAGGACAGCGACGCCACCGACGCGGTCTGTGACGTCGGCGCGCTCGGCCGGCCGACCGTGGCCACCGTGAACGCCCTGGCCAGACTGCAACTCGTCGCCCGCAGGCGCGGGTGCCGGATGCGGCTGCGGGGCGCGGGGCCCGACCTGCTTCTGCTGCTGGACCTCGTCGGTCTCACCGACATCGTCAGGCACGACGAGGCCCGAGGCGGCTCGGTCGAAACGGGCCCCGACCCTCCGGGCCCGCCCGCGGCGGGCGGCGCCCGCGTCAGTCGGGGGTGAGGCTCTGCTCGGCCCAGATCGTCTTGCCGGTGTACGTCTGGCGGGTCCCCCAGCCCCGTGTGAGCTGGGCGACCAGGAGCAGTCCTCGGCCGCCTTCGTCGGAGCTGCGGGCCCTGCGCAGGTGCGGGGCGGTGCTGCTGCCGTCGGAGACCTCGATGATGAGGTTCTTGTCGCGGATCAGCCGGAGGCGGATGGGGGCGTCGCCGTAACGGATCGCGTTGGTGACCAGTTCGCTGACCACCAGTTCGGTGATGTACGCGGCCTCGTCCAAGCCCCAGACGTCCAGCTGCCGGCAGGCCTCCTTACGGGTCCTGGCGACGGCGCTGGCCTCGCGCGGCACGTCCCAGGTGGCGACATGGGCCGTGTCCAGCGCGCGGGTACGGGCCATCAGCAGGGCCACGTCGTCGGCCGGCCGCTCCGGGAGCAGCGCCCGGAGCACCGCGTCGCATCTGTCCTCCAGGGACGTGACCGGCCCGGCCAGTACCCCGCGCAGCGTGTCGAGAGCCTCGTTGGAGTCGCGGTCACGGGCTTCGACAAGACCGTTGGTGTAGAGCGTGAGGACGCTTCCCTCGGGCAGCTCCAGCTCGGTGACCTCGAAGGGCAGGCCGCCGAGCCCCAGGGGCGGGCCCGCGGGTACGTCGAGGAATTCCACCGCGCCGTCCGGGGTCGTGAGCGCGGGCACCGGATGCCCGGCGCGGGCCAGGGTGCAGCGCCGGGAGACGGGGTCGTAGACGGCGTACAGGCAGGTGGCGCCGATGTCGCCGGACGGATCCTTCGTGCCGGCGACCTCGGCGGCCAGGTGGATGACGAGATCGTCCAGATGGGTGAGCAACTCGTCGGGCGGGAGGTCGACGTCCGCCAGGGTGCGGACGGCCGTACGCAGCCGTCCCATGGCGGCCGACGCCTGGATGCCGTGGCCGACCACGTCGCCGACGACCAGGGCGACGCGGGCGCCGGAGAGCGGGATCACGTCGAACCAGTCACCGCCGACGCCGGCCCGCGCGCTGGCCGGCAGATAGCGGGAGGCGATCTCGACGGCGGCCTGCTGGGGCAGTCGTCCCGGCAGGAGGCTGCTCTGGAGGGTGAGGGAGGTGCGGCGCTCACGGCTGAAGCGGCGGGCGTTGTCGATGCACACCGCGGCCCTGGCGGTGATCTCTTCGGCCAGGAGCAGATCGTCCCCCACGAAGGGCTCGGGGCGCCGGTGGCGGGAGAAGGTGGCCACGCCGAGGGTGATGCCGCGGGCGCGCATGGGGACGGCCAGCACCGAGTGGAAGTGAAACTCCCGGACCCGTGCGGCCCGGTCCGGGGCTTCCCGCTCCCAGGCGACCATCGACGCGGGGGTCACTTTGCGGATCAGCGGCCGGCCCGCGGCCAGGCACTCGGCCACGGGTGAGGCATCCGGGTAGGTGGCCACCGTGCCGTGCGGGACCACGGCCTCGGGAGTGCCCTCCAGGACGGACCGGGACGCGACCCGGCGCAGCCTGATGGGCTTGCCCGGCGGGCCGGCGGGGGGATCCTCGCCGCTCTCGATGGAGGGAAGCAGATCGACGGTGATGAAGTCGGCGAGCTGCGGGACGGCCACATCGGCCAGCTCCTGCGCGGTGCGGGCGAGGTCCAGGGTGCTGCCGATGCGTACGCTCGCCTCGTTGATCAGGGCGAGGCGCTCCCGGGCCCGGTACTCGACGGTCACGTCCTGCGCGGAGAGGAGCACGCCCCGTAGCGCCCCGCCGGTGTCCCGGACGGGGACCAGGGAGATCGTCCAGACGCTCTCGCGCCGGTGACCGGGCAGCCGCAGCGTCACTTGCAGCTGTTCCTCCTCGCCGGTCTCCAGCACCCGGCGCATACCCCGTTCCGCCCGCTCGCTCTGCGGGTCGACCAGGATCTCCGACACGCGCAGACCCCGCATCGCCTCCTCGGACCGGCCGATCACCTGCTCCATGCGGGCGGTCGCGAGGCGCAGCCGCAGCTCGGTGTCGTACAGCGCGGCCGTGGCGGGGGACTGGGCGTACGCCCACCGCACCAGCTCGTCGTCCTCCGAGGGCGGCGACGAGCGGATCCGGGCGGCGGCCTCCGAGGCCGTGTCCTCCCGTGTGCCCGCGGCGTGATCCTCGGGCCACGGCACTCGGTCGTCTTCCCCGACGGATTCAGGTCGCGTCATCGTTCCGTCCCCTCAGCTCAATGCTCCCACCATTGGCCGAGGTGGGGCCGGGAGCAACCGGCGGGGAGTCCGCGCGAGGAACCGCTCCTCCCCGGCCGGGGGCTCAGCCCGCCGCCTTCCCGTCCTTCCCCAGGCGGGCCGGGAGATCGAACAGCGGGAACCAGCGCTCCGTGTCCAGGAACGAGTTGATCCCCGTGATCCTGCCCTCCTGGATCTCGATGACCATGAGCGCCCACGGTGTGTACCCGTCGCCGTCCGGGCTCGGGTGGTAGTGCGCGAACGCGGGTGTGCCGTTGGCGACCGTCGGCACCAGCCGGGAACCACGACAGACCTCGCCGACACCGAGCATCCAGCCCACGATGTCGTCGTGCCCGCGCAGCCACAGGTCGTACGGGGGCATGGAGAGCGTCGCGTCCTCATGGAGGAGCGCGGTCAGCGCCTTCATGTCATAGCCCTCGAACGCGGCCACATACCGCTCCAGAAGCTCCTTCTGCTCCTCGTCGAGCGGGTCCGACGCGTCGGTCGAAGCCGGTTCCGACTCGGCGATCGTCGCGCGGGCCCGCTGGAGCGCGCTGTTGACCGACGCCACCGTCGTCTCCAGCAGCTCGGCGACCTCGCTCGCCTTCCACGCCAGCACCTCGCGCAGGATCAGCACGGCGCGCTGCTTCGGCGGCAGATGCTGGAGGGCCGCGACGAAGGCGAGCCGGATCGTCTCCCGCTCCACCGCCGTCTCCGCCGGGTCGACCACCGAGGGCAGCACCCGGCCGTCGGGGACCGGCTCCAGCCAGGTGACCTCCGGGCGGGAGTTCAGCTTCGCCTGGGACACCGGGGTCGCCTCCGTGAGATCCATCGGCCGGGCCCGTCGATTGCCCGCGTGCAGCATGTCGAGGCAGACGTTCGTCGCGATGCGGTAGAGCCACGAGCGCAGCGACGACCGGCCCTCGAACTTCTCGAAGCTCCGCCACGCCCGCACCATCGTGTCCTGCACGGCGTCCTCTGCCTCGAACGCGGAGCCCAGCATCCGGTAGCAGTAGCCGGTCAGCTCCGTCCGGTGCTTCTCCAGCCGCGCGTCAAGATCATCTGTTGTTGCCAGATCACTCATCGGGTCACCCCAGTCGCCCCCTATGGAACCAGTCCCTCGGAAGCTACCGCAGCCCACTGACAATCGGTGCGGTCCGGGAAGAACTGCCTGGTCGGGGCCCTGGTGCGCAGCCCCGTTCGCGGGGGCCGGGGGGAGCGCGGCTAGCGGCCGGCCGCCGCGAGGGCCCTGCGTTCGGTGCGGGCCGCGTGCGTTCCGTACAGCGTCACGGACACCACACCGAGCACCGCGAGCAGTCCGAGCGCCACCGTGGCGCCCCAGCCGCCCGCGTGGAAGGCCACGGCGCCCAGCGTGCCGCCGGCGCTGCTGCCCACGTAGTACGCGCTCTGGTAGAGCGCCGACGCCTGCGCGCGGCCCGTCTTCGCCGTCCGGCTCACCGCCGACGAGGCGACCGCGTGGCCCGCGAAGAAGCCCGCCGTGATCAGGACCAGGCCGAGCAGCACGGCGCCGAGCGAGTCCGTCAGCGACAGCAGCAGTCCCGCCGCCGTCGTCCCGACCGCCAGGTACAGCGCGCCGCGCCGTCCCAGCCGGGCCACCAGCTTCCCGGCCGCGGCCGAGGAGACCGTACCGACGAGATACACCAGGAAGATCGAGCCGATCACACCCTGCGGCAGGTTGAAGGGCTCCGCCACGAGCCGGAAGCCGATCGCCGTGTAGACCGCGCCGAACACGGTCATGAAGAGCGCGCCGATCGCGTACAGCCTGCGCAGCAGCGGATCGGCCAGATGACCGCCGACCGTCTTCGCCAGCGCGCGCGGATTCAGCGTCCCCGGGCGGAAGTTGCGCGCCTTGGGAAGCAGTACGCGGAAGACCACCGCGCACACCAGGGCGATCAGCCCGACCGCCGCGAGCGCGGCCCGCCAGCCCCAGAGCTGGCTGATCCAGCCGGCCACGACGCGCCCGCTCATGCCGCCGATGCTGTTGCCCGCGACGAACAGTCCGATCGCGCCCACCAGTGCCTTGGGCTGTACCTCCTCCGCGAGATACGCCATCGCGGAGGCGGGCAGCCCGGCCAGCGCCGCGCCCTGGACCGCGCGCAGCGCGATCAGCCACTCCAGGTTCGGCGCGAGGGGCACGAGCAGCCCGACGACCACCGCGACCGTCAGGGAGAGCGTCATCAGCGTGCGCCTGCCGAAGCGCTCGGACAGCGCGCTGAGCGGCAGGACGAACAGCGCCAGCGCGCCCGTGGCGGCCGACACCGTCCAACTGGCCGCGCCCGCCGAGACACCCAGGTCGGCGGTGATGGCGGGCAGCAGCGCCTGCGTGGAGTAGAGCAGGGCGAAGGCCGCGACCCCGGCGGCGAAGAGGGCGAAGCTCATCCGGCGGTAGCCGGGGCGGCCCGGGGTGAGGGATTCGGTGGAGGTGGGCGGAGGTACTACGGACGCGGAGGCGAGGGCACCCGTTGCGGCGGGCGCCTCTGTACTGAGGTCGGGCATAGGTCGAACGTACGGACCCCGATCTCATGCGTCCAATGCATGGAATCGCCATAATCGTTCCCATGGCGCATCAACGCAGGCCCAGGCCCCGGCTGTCATCGAGCAGTTACGCACAAGACACCACCTCGTCGAACGCGGCTCCCGCCGCGCCCTCGCCGGCGCCCTCGTCCGCGCCACCCGCCGCCGGTCTCGACCCCGAGTCCTGGTCCGCGCTGCTGGCGCCCCGCCTCGCCCAGTTCGCCGGCGTCGCGCGCCACGAACACGTCACCCGCGCCGCGCACGAGATGAACGTCCCGCAGTCCACGCTCTCGCGCGCGATGGTCCGCCTCGAACAGGACCTGGGCGTCGCCCTGTTCGCCCGCAAGGGCCGTACCGTCTCGCTCACCCCCGCCGGCCGCGCCTTCCTCGCCTCCGTGGAAGGCGCGCTCGCCGAGGTCGAGCGGGCGGCCGAAGCCGTACGCGCCGACGCCGACCCCGCCTCGGGCAAGGTCGCCTTCGGCTTTCTGCACACGATGGGCTCCGAGACCGTCCCCGAACTGATCCGCGCCTTCCGCGCCGACCATCCCCGCGTCCGCTTCCAACTCGTGCAGAACTACGGCGAGGCGATGCTGGAGCGCCTGCGCGCGGGCGAGCTGGACCTCTGCCTCACCTCACCGGTCCCCGAGGCCCCCGACCTGGTCGCCCGGCGGCTGGACGAACAGCGGCTGCGCCTCGTCGTCCCCGACGACCACCGGCTGGCCGGCCGCCGGCGTGTCCGCCTCGCCGAGGCGGCCGACGAGACGTTCGTGACCCTCGAACCGGGTTACGGGCTGCGCCGGATCACCGACGACCTCTGTACGGAGGCCGGGTTCCGGCCCCGCGTCGCCTTCGAGGGCGAGGAGGCCGAGACCCTGCGCGGTCTGGTCGCGGCGGGCCTCGGCGTCGCGCTGCTGCCGCCCCCGGCGGTGGCCCGCCCCGGCGTCGTGGAGCTGAACGTCACCGCGCCCCGCGCCGTACGCGAGGTCGGTGTCGCCTGGCTCGACGGCCACCCCGACACCCCGCCGGTGGCGGCCTTCAAGCGCTTCCTGCTCTCCCGCCGGGGCCATCTGCTCCCCGACTGAGGGCAGTTGGCGTGGCTACGGCCGCAGGGAGCGCCCGAAGCCCGCCGCCAGTGGCATCCGCAGACCCAGCGGCGGCGGCGCGGCCAGCGCGTCCGCGACGGGCCGCGAGTACGTACGCGAGAGCAGCGCCCCCAGCACGAAGTCCGCCGCCAGCGCCAGGACTTCACTGTGGTGCTGGCGCAGCGCGTGCCCGTCGGAGTGCACCTCGAACCGGCAGGTGTGCCGGTTGGCCTTCCTGGCGCGCTCCGCCAGCCGGAGGGACAGCTCGGGGTCGCTGCGCTCGTCGTTGGTGCCGTGCACGATCAGCACCTCCCGGCCCGCCAGTTGGGTCACCGGCTCGGGCTCGCCGCCCGCCGAACCGTCCGGCAGCCAGGGCGCCATCGCCAGCACCGAGCTGACGGCCGGGTGCCCGGCGGCCCGCAGCGCGGCCCGCCCGCCCATGCCGTGCCCGGCCAGACAGACCGGCACGTCGCCGTAGCGCCGTACGACCTCCTCCGTCGCCCACGCGGCGTCGGCCGAGAGCTGCGCGTCGGCGCCGTTCCAGCCGCGCGAGCGGTAGCGCACCATGTGCACCAGCAGCCCCTCGGACGCGCCCGCGCGGGCCAGCGTCCGTGCCAGCGGCAGCATCGACGCGTAGGCGACGGTGGACGGCCCACGTGCGGATATGGGTTCGCCCGGCGGCAGCACGAGAACCACCCCGCCCACCTCCGACGGCGAGGCCGGGGCGGAGACCGCCCGCCCCAACCGTGCCTGTGACTCCGCACGACGTCCACGCACGCCCATGCCACGCCCCGGCGTGCGCCCGCCGGGCCCCGGAACTGCCCGCTGTCCCATAGCAGAACAGTCTCAGAAGGTGAGGTGTACGCCACCCGTACGCACGGTCACTGTTACGTATCGGCGAGAGGTGATCTACGCGCGTAGGCGTTAGGGTGAACAGATGACGAGCCAGACCTACCGAGCGCCTACCGCCGACCAGATCCGCCGTGCCCCCAAGGTGCTCCTCCACGATCACCTCGACGGGGGCCTGCGCCCCGGCACGATCGTCGAACTCGCCCGCGAGAGCGGCTACGACGGCCTTCCCGAGACCGAGCCGGACAAGCTCGGCCTCTGGTTCCGGGAAGCGGCCGACTCGGGCTCGCTGGAGCGGTATCTGGAGACCTTCGCGCACACCTGCGCCGTCATGCAGACCCGCGACGCGCTCTTCCGGGTCGCCGCCGAGTGCGCCGAGGACCTCGCGGCGGACGGTGTCGTCTACGCCGAGGTGCGGTACGCCCCCGAGCAGCACCTGGAGGGCGGCCTCAGCCTCGAAGAGGTCGTGGAGGCCGTCAACGAGGGCTTCAAGGAGGGCGAGCGCCGTGCCCGCCGGGCGGGCCGCCGTATCCGCGTCGGCGCCCTGCTGACCGCGATGCGGCACGCGGCCCGCGCCCTGGAGATCGCCGAACTGGCCAACCGCTACCGGGACTCGGGCGTCGTCGGCTTCGACATCGCCGGCGCGGAGGCGGGCTTCCCGCCCACCCGCCACCTCGACGCGTTCGAGTTCCTGAAGCGCGAGAACAACCACTTCACCATCCACGCGGGCGAGGCGTTCGGCCTCCCGTCGATCTGGCAGGCCCTCCAGTGGTGCGGCGCCGACCGGCTCGGCCACGGCGTGCGCATCATCGACGACATCGAGGTCGCCGAGGACGGCTCGGTGACCCTCGGCCGGCTCGCCTCCTACGTACGCGACAAGCGCATCCCGCTGGAGCTGTGCCCCAGCTCCAACCTCCAGACCGGCGCCGCCGCCTCGATCGCCGAACACCCCATCGGGCTGCTGCGCAAACTGCACTTCCGGGCGACGGTGAACACGGACAACCGGCTGATGAGCGGCACGAGCATGAGCCGTGAATTCGAGCTGCTGACCGAGGCGTTCGCCTACACGCTCGACGACATGCAGTGGTTCTCGGTCAATGCGATGAAATCAGCATTCATTCCTTTCGACGAACGCCTGGCCATGATCAACGACGTGATCAAGCCCGGATACGCCGAGTTGAAATCCGAATGGCTGTTCACGCAGACCGCCACGACCAGCGATTCTCTGGGCTGAGCGGATCGATCACCCTTCTGAGGAAGCGGGCCGGGACACGAAGTCCGGTCCGCTTCGAGGTGTTTGCGGGCGGTACGCGACGATGGCTAACTTGCAGGGCCGCTCATATCCCCCCATTCCCCAAGGGACGTAACTCCTCATGAAGCAGTCCGCTGCCAAGACTCTCGGCGTCGCCGCCCTCGGTGCCGCCTTCGCCGCCACCGCCGCCGGTAACGCGTCCGCCGCCGCGCCCGCCGCCCCCGACGCCGGTGCCGCCCTCGACAGCGTCACCAAGAACCTGCCGACGGAGTCCCTCACCAGCGGCCTTCCCGACGGCACCGCCGAGGGCCTGACCGCCGCCCGCAGCGCGCTCGGCGCCGGCGTCGGTACGGTCACCCGGACCGTCCCCTCGGCCCTCTCGACCGTCACCGCCGCCAGCCCCCTCGCGGGCCTGCTGGGCGGCCTCCCGATCGGCGCGCTGGGCAAGTAAGCACGGCGGAACGCACGACAGCCGTACGCGTAAGGGCGGGGCCTCACCCGGCGATTCGGGTGAGGCCCCGCCCTTCGTCCGTACGAGCGCCTTACCAGGCGGTCCGCGTCGCGCTCTTCTGGCTGGGCAGGAACGCCCAGAGCGCCAGGTAGAGCAGGAACTGCGGGCCGGGCAGCAGACACGAGGCCAGGAAGATCACTCGCATCGTGTTCGCGGAGGTGCCGAAGCGCCGTGCCAGCGCCGCGCACACTCCACCGATCATGCGACCCTCACGGGGACGGGCAATCGCGGACATGGTGGGCTCCTTCGTGAGTTCTCGCGGGAGCCTCCTCGTGTGCTCCCGATGACTCAATGGTGGCCCCGGGGCACCGGACAAAGCGTCGCTCTACGGGGCGATGCCGACCCTGGTAATCGTCGGGGGCGGCCCCTGAGGAGACTCCGCCCGACGGTCATCCCCACGTACGACCCCGGCATCGCGCGGACACGGTGCGGGCGCCGGCGCACGCCCGCGGGTGCGCATCCGCCGCAGCCTCGCCCGGCCCGCCGGGACGACCAGCACGTGCGCGAGACCGACCCCGACGGTGTTGAGCAGCAGCGAGTCCACGTCGACGACCTGCCCCGGGATCCCGGTCTGGAGCAGTTCGATCCCCAGCGAGAGGAAAGCGCCGGCGGCCAGCGTGCGCGCCAGCGACGCCAGCGGCGAGACGTCGAGTCTGCCGCCCGCCATGGGGAGGAGAACCCCGAGAGGCGCCAGCAGCAGCAGCCCCTCGCCGATCCGCCGGACCGCCTGGAGCGGCCCGAGGGCGAGATCGGCCTTGATGCCCGCCAGCGGCTCGAAGTTCGCCGCGGTCATCCACACCACGTCCAGCGGGCGCAACGTCAGCCACGCGACGAGCAGCAAGTGCACGAGGAGGAGGGTGACCCCCGCCACGCGGAAGCGGAAAGCGGCACTGCCGCCCGAACCTTGACGCTGCACGAACCCCAAGACGCGGCCATCGCGGGAAACGGTTCCGGGTAGTTCCAAATGGACGGCCACGTGAGACGGGGGTCACCCCCCGCGGGCCCGCCCGGCCCCGTACGCCGGACACCCCCGGCGCACCCGGCCCAGCGACGCCGCCTCCTCAGGAAGCGGACGGCAGCGGACCCGTCGTCGGCACGGCCGACTCGGGGCTGCGCTTGGTGTCGTCGTCGCACCGGTACCCCCGCGCGCCGTACGCCCCCGGCCCGCCGAGCACCACCGAACCGTCCGTCGCCGCGCCCTCGGTCAGCGTGCACACGATCTGCGCCAGCGCGGCCGTCGGCAGATCCTCCGGCTGACGGCTCAGCCGCAGCGTCCCCGGGGGATCGCCCGCGCGCGCCTCGGAGACCGTCAGCGGCCCGCGTACGTACGTCGTGAAGCCCGCCTCCCGCTCCGTGGCCGACGGCTGCTTCAGCAACTCGTCCAGCAGCGCCCGCACCACCTGCACGCGGTCACCGAGCGCCTTCTCGGGCGGAATGGCCGCCGTGCGCTCCACCGGCACCAGCTCGGACCCGCACACCAGATGGATCCGGATCACCGTGCCGTCCGGCTGCGCCTGGGTGGTCAGATTCCCCTCGGACACCTCGCACGGCACCCGGGAGGGCGCGGCGCCCGCGTTCACCGGCACCGTCGTCCTGATCCCGCAGCCGCTCACGGCGCCCGCCAGCGCGAGCGCGCCCACGAGTACGGCGAGCGACCGGCCGGCCGGTGTCCTCGAACTGGCTGACCTCACTGTGCCTCGCCTCCCCGCGCCTGCCGGTGCCCGTGTGCGTCGCCGTCGTCGTCGGAGTCCTCCGAGACCTCGTGCGGCAGCCGCAGCACGAACACCGCGCCGCCGCCCGGGATGTTGGCCGCGGTGATGTCGCCCCCGTGGATGTGCGCGTTCTCCATCGCGATGGACAGACCGAGACCGCTGCCCTCCGACCGGGGCCGTGACGCGCTCGCCTTGTAGAAGCGGTCGAAGACGTGCGGCAGTACGGCCTCCGGAATGCCCGGCCCGTTGTCCCGTACCTCGATGACCAGCTCCCCGCCGACCGAGCGCACCGAGACCCGCACCGGGGAACCGCCGTGCTTGAGCGCGTTGCCGATCAGATTCGCCAGGATCACGTCGAGCCGGCGCGGATCGAGGCGGGCCATCATGCCGCGCTCCGCGTCCAGCTCCACCGCGTCCAGCCAGGCCCGCGCGTCGATGCACGCGGTGACCTGGTCCGCGACGTCGACGTCGTCCAGGACGAGCCGCGCGGTGCCCGCGTCGAAGCGGGTCACCTCCATCAAGTTCTCCACCAGGTCGTTCAGCCTGCGGGTCTCGCTCACGACCAGCGTCACGGCGGGCGCGATCATCGGGTCGAGGGTGTCCGCCTCGTCCTCCAGCACCTCGGTCACGGCCGTCAGCGCGGTCAGCGGGGTGCGCAGCTCGTGCGACATGTCGGCGACGAAGCGGCGGCTCGACTCCTCCCGCGCGCTCATGTCGTCGATCTTCTTCTGCAAGGAGGCGGCGGCGTTGTTGAACGTCCGTGACAGCTCGGCCAGTTCGTCCGTCCCCGACACCCGCAGCCGGGTGTCGAGCTTGCCCTCGCCGAGCTGCCGCGCGGCGTGTCCGAGCCGCTGCACCGGCTTCAGCACCGTCGTGGCGGCGGCCTGCGCGAGCAGCGCGGATCCCACCAGCGCCAGGCTCGTCGCGATGGCCAGCGACCACGCCAGCGCGTTGAGGTCCTCCCGCTCCTGTTCGAGCGAGAGGAAGAAGTAACCCGTCGGCCCGCCGCCGACGATCCGGGTGCCGCCGACCAGATAAGGCGTCTGGCCGCGCTGCGTACGCTGCCAGAAGACGTGGTACGGCGCGGAGTTGCCCGACGTGATCTCCTGCTGTTCGTTCACGGCCGTCCGCAACGAGCGCGGTACGTCGTCGAGCGTGAACGCGTCCTGGTCGGAGACCCCGACCACCGGCTTGTCCTCCGCGCGCTCACCTATCAGCACCACGCTGAACCCGGCGCTGCTGTTGGCCATCCGCTGCGCCGTGAACTCCAGCTCGCCCTGGGTCGGCAGCAGCGGCAGTTGCGCGGCCTTGTCCCGCATCTCCTGCTTGAACTCCTTGAGCGCGGCGCTCTGCGTGCGGTTCAGCACCGACTCACGGTTCAGCCAGTACGCGATGCCCGACGCCGAGACGGCGGCGGTCAGCGCGACGGCCCCGAAGACGACCACCAGTCGCAGCCGCAGACTCGTCCAGCGCAGTCCGGCGAGGATGGCCCTCTTCCGCGAGCGCCGCCCGGCCGTGCCGTCCGCCGTCTCCCGGTCGGCGCCGCCGGCGCCGTCTATCTCCTCGGGCTCGGCCGGTCCCTCGACATCTCTCCCGGCCCTGGGTTCCTCGTCGCTCACGAAGGGGCGTCCAGCCGGTAGCCCACGCCTCGCACCGTACGGATCAACGTCGGCGACGACGGCACGTCCTCCACCTTCGCGCGCAGTCGCTGCACGCAGGCGTCGACCAGCCGCGAGTCGCCCAGATAGTCGTGCTCCCACACCAGCCGCAGCAACTGCTGCCGGGACAGCGCCTGTCCGGGCCGCCTGCTCAGCTCCAGCAACAACCGCAGCTCGGTCGGCGTGAGCTGCAAATCGTCACCGTTCTTCGTGACCGTCATCGCGGAACGGTCGATGACCAGGCTCCCGAAGGTCGCCGAGTCGGTCGACTCCCGCTCCCCGCGCCGCAGTACGGCCCGGATACGGGCGTCGAGCACCCGGCCCTGCACGGGCTTGACCACATAGTCGTCCGCACCGGACTCCAGCCCGACGACCACATCGATGTCGTCGCTGCGCGCGGTCAGCAGAATGATCGGCAACTGGTCGGTCCGCCGGATACGACGGCACACCTCGAAACCGTCAATACCAGGCAGCATCACATCCAGAACGATCAGGTCAGGCCGCTGTTCTCGCAGCAGATTCAGGCCGTCCTCTCCCGTCGCCGCGGTGGCCACTCGGTGGCCCTGGCGTGACAACGAGAGTTCGAGGGCCGTGCGGATGGCGTCGTCGTCCTCGATCAGCAACAGGAAAGGCACAGAGGTCATTCTGGCCCATGGGGGGACCACAGTTCGACAGTCGGAGCGCTCCCACAGTTCCGCCACATCTTCCGCCAAGATCCAGAACCCCTGTGACAGGCCTGTGACAGTCGGCGGACAGGCCCATGAAACTGGCCCGGCAATCTCTTGGGCAGACGGAAAGAGACAGACTCCAGCCGACGGGGGGCGCCAGATGAACTCACTGCACAGCACGACCTCAAGCGCAGTAATCACGCGGCTCCACGACGTCGCGCGGAGCACCGAGAAGTCCGGCGCCGTGAACGGGCGGGGGTGCGTTCGCGGCGCCGGGCGTCAGCACCGGCCGCCGTACATCGCGGTGGTCGACGCGACGCGGAAGTCCACGGCGGACAACGCCGAGGCACGGGGGAACAAGGGCGCCGCGTACTCGGTGGCCACGGGGGAGCGCACCACGGGGACGGAGGCCACGGACGCCGAGACGGCGTTCACCGCCTACGTCCAGGAGCGCCGGGCCTCTCTGTACGCGACCGCCTACCACCTGACCGGCGACCGCTTCGAGGCCGAGGACCTGCTCCAGAGCGCGCTGTTCTCCACGTACCGCGCCTGGGACCGGATCAGCGACAAGGCGGCCGTCGGCGGGTATCTCCGCCGCACGATGACCAACCTGCACATCAGCGCGTGGCGCAGGCGCAAGCTCAACGAGTACCCGACGGAGGAGCTGCCGGAGACGGTCGGCGACACCGACGCGATGCGCGGCACGGAGCTGCGCACGGTGCTCTGGCAGGCGCTCTCGCGCCTTCCCGAGACGCAGCGCACGATGCTGGTGCTGCGCTACTACGAGGGCCGCACCGATCCCGAGATCGCGGACATCCTCAACATCAGTGTCGGCACGGTGAAGTCGAGCATCTGGCGGTCGCTCCGCCGGCTCCGCGAGGACGACGTCCTCAGCTTCGGACGTGACGAGGAAGAGTCCTTCGGCGAGCTGGTGGCCTGAGGCAGGGGGAGCAACACCAGGGGGAGCAGGTCCGGGGGGACCGGGGGAGGGGCTGGCGTCTCGGGGGAGACGGCAGTGAGCACGGGGGCACGGGGGTGCACCAGAGCAGGACCGGACAGGCTGGGGGGCCTGTCCGGTCTTCGCGCGTTCAGGGGGCCGCGCCCTCAGCCGGTCAACGGCCGCTGTTCGCACGGCGTACGGAGGGGGACGGGTCGGTCGCCCTCGGCGCCCCGATCGTCTTCGCCGGCGCGGCTGTTCCGGTCGCTTCGGCCGCCGTGACCGTCCCGGTCCTCCGGGGGCGGGTGCCGCCCGCCGCCGCGTTGGCGATCCGGCCCAGCGCCTCCGCCTTGGCGCACGGATACGCCCCCAGCGCCGTCTGCCGGTCGACGATGCCCCGCTCGGCGCGCATCAGCCGCCAGCCGCGCCGCAGCAGGAATGCCACCGACTTCCGGCCCTCGCGCAGATCCCGCAGCAGCCGGCGGCGGAACGTCGTCGACGGGCGGCCCCGCAGACACAGCGCGTCCGCCAGGACCCCCAGCTCCTCACAGCGGGCGACGACGTCGGCCGCGAAGATGCCCTCGGCGACGAACAGCTGCGTACGCCCGATGTCGAGCGTCTCGGTGTCCACGACGGAGCTGGTCGAGATCGAGTACACCGGGACGGTCGTACGCCCCGTACGGCACAGCTCCAGGATCGCGGCGACCGCCGCGTCCGCGTCCCAGGACAGCGCGGAGTCCCAGTCGATGTCCGAACTGCCCGCGACCAGCGGCAGCGTCGGATCGTCGCCCTCCTTGTAGAAGTCGTCGAGACGGAGCACGGGCAGGCCCGCGCGGGCGGCGAGCGACGACTTGCCGGAGCCGGAGGGGCCCGCGAGCAGGACGACGTGCGCGGAGGCGGTTCGGTGGGGACTCACGGGACACCAGTCTGAGGCATACACCCGCGCAGGGGACCCCCGCCTGCGGTGTTGGTATCGGGAGTCACATCTCAACTACTGTGCGTGTCATCCCGATTACTCAACCCCCCTCGCCCAGGCAGGAATCCCATGGCACGTCATTCAGCTCCCACCCCCCGGCGTCGCGCACTGCTGCGCGCCGGGCTGACGCTCACCGCGGCGGGCGCGGCGATCGGGCTCGGCGGCGCCGCGGCCCAGGCGGCGCCCGCCACGCCCGTGCCCGCGTCGGGTCCCGACAGCGAACTCGCCGAGGCCGGGGAGGCGGCCGGCGCGGGCCTGGCGGGCGCGCTCGGCCACACCGTGGCCGGTGGCCTCGGACCGGTCAAGAACCTCCAGCTCAACCCGCTGGCCAAGACGGGCGTCGATCCGCTGGACAACGCGGTCGGCACCCAGATCGCCGACTTCAAGCCGCTGTCCACGGCGGCCGTGACGGACTCGGTGACCCAGGGCGGCGGGCTGAAGGACCTGCCGGTGGTCGGGCCCGTGGTGGGGCTGCTGCCCGGCTGACCGGAGAAAGTGTCGAGCGCGCGTATGTGAGCGCGTGTACGTAAGTCGCGTGTACGTGAGTCGCGTGTACGTAAGTAAGGAGGCCCGGCCGTCGTCGTGACGGCCGGGCCTCCTTACTCGGGCGGACAGCTCAGTAGCCGGAGCCCGACGCGCCCAGGCTGCCCGTGGGGTGCCAGACGGTCTTCGTCTCCAGGAAGGCCGTCAGCCGGCCCGTGCCGGGGTCGGCGGAGAAGTCCACCGGGTACGGGCGCAGCACCCGCTTCAGGTTGTCCGCCGCCGCGATCTCCAG
The DNA here is from genome assembly GCF_042870175.1 of Streptomyces sp. NPDC006643. Lineage (NCBI taxonomy): Bacteria > Bacillati > Actinomycetota > Actinomycetes > Kitasatosporales > Streptomycetaceae > Streptomyces > Streptomyces sp. NPDC006643. The sequence continues at coordinate 133,916 of NZ_JBIAHA010000024.1, forward strand.
CTCCTTGGCGAGCGTCTCGTCGGCGCCGTACAGATCGATGCCGTTGACGTCCTGGTGCGACGCCAGCGGCGCGGCCAGCTCCGCCGTACGGCCCGAGAGGACGTTGACGACGCCGCCCGGTACGTCGGAGGTGGCCAGCACCTCGCCCAGCGACAGGGCGGGCAGCGGGGCGCGCTCGCTCGCGATCACGACCGCCGTGTTGCCGGTGGCGATCACCGGGGCGAGCACCGAGACCAGGCCGAGGAACGACGAGTCCTGCGGGGCGAGGACCGTGACGACGCCGGTGGGCTCCGGGGTGGACAGGTTGAAGAACGGGCCCGCCACCGGGTTCGCGCCGCCCGTCACCTGGCCGATCTTGTCCGTCCAGCCCGCGTACCAGACCCAGCGGTCGACGGTCGCGGACACGACGGCCGCCGCCTTCGACTTCGAGATGCCCTCGGAGGCGGCCACCTCGGCGGTGAACTGGTCGCGGCGGCCCTCCAGCATCTCGGCGACGCGGTAGAGCACCTGGCCCCTGTTGTAGGCCGTGGCGCCCGACCAGCCGCCGAACGCCTTGCGGGCGGCGGAGACCGCGTCACGGGCGTCCTTGCGGGAGGACCGCGGCGCGTTGGCGAGCCACCTGCTCTTGTGGTCGGTCACCTCGTACACCCGGCCGCTCTCGGAGCGGGGGAACTTGCCCCCGACGTACAGCTTGTAGGTCTTGAAGACGGACAGCCGTTCGGACTTTCGCTCGGGCTGCCGCTCGGACTCAGACATCGAGATACGCCTCCAGGCCGTGGCGACCGCCCTCGCGGCCGTAGCCCGACTCCTTGTAGCCGCCGAACGGCGAGGTCGGGTCGAACTTGTTGAACGTGTTGGCCCACACCACGCCCGCGCGCAGCTTGTTCGCCACGGCGAGGATGCGGGAGCCCTTCTCCGTCCAGATGCCGGCGGAGAGGCCGTACTGCGTGTTGTTGGCCTTGGCGACCGCCTCGTCCGGCGTGCGGAACGTCAGGACGGAGAGCACCGGGCCGAAGATCTCGTCGCGCGCCACGGTGTGCGCCTGCGTGACATTGGTGAAGAGGGTGGGCGCGAACCAGTAGCCGGAGGAGGGCAGTTCGCACTCGGGCGACCAGCGCTCGGCGCCCTCGGCCTCGCCCGCGTCGGCGAGCGTCTTGATACGGGCCAGCTGCTCGGCGGAGTTGATCGCGCCGAGGTCCGTGTTCTTGTCCAGCGGGTCCCCGATACGCAGGGTGGACAGCCGGCGCTTCAGCGAGTCCAGCAGCTCCTCCTGGACCGACTCCTGGACCAGCAGGCGCGATCCGGCGCAGCAGACCTGGCCCTGGTTGAAGAAGATGCCCGTGACGATGCCCTCGACGGCCTGGTCGATCGGGGCGTCGTCGAAGACGATGTTGGCGCCCTTGCCGCCCAGTTCGAGCGTGGCCTTCTTGCGCGTGCCCGCGATCTGCCGGGCGATGGCCTTGCCGACGGCCGTCGAACCGGTGAAGGCGACCTTGTCGACGTCCTCGTGCTGGACGAGGGCGGCGCCCGTGTCGCCGTACCCGGGAAGGATGTTGACGACGCCGCGCGGGAGACCGGCCTGGCGGCAGATGTCCGCGAAGAACAGGGCGCTCAGCGGGGTGGTCTCGGCGGGCTTCAGGACCACCGTGTTGCCCGTGGCGAGCGCCGGGGCGATCTTCCACGCGAGCATCAGCAGCGGGAAGTTCCACGGGATGACCTGGCCGGCGACGCCGAGGGGGCGGGGGTCGCCGCCGTAGCCCGCGTGGTCGAGCTTGTCGGCCCAGCCCGCGTAGTAGAAGAAGTGCGCGGCGACGAGCGGGAGGTCCGCGTCGCGGGTCTCCCGGATCGGCTTGCCGTTGTCGAGGGTCTCCAGGACGGCCAGTTCGCGCGAGCGCTCCTGGATGATCCGGGCGATCCGGAAGAGGTACTTGGCACGCTCGGCGCCCGGCAGCGCCGACCACTTCACGAACGCCTTGCGGGCCGCCTTCACGGCGCGGTCGACATCCTCCGGGCCCGCCTGGGCGACCTCGGACAGCACCTCCTCCGTGGAAGGGCTGACCGTCTTGAAGACCTTCCCGTCGGCGGCGTCGGTGAACTCGCCGTCGATGAACAGGCCGTAGCTCGGCGCGATGTCGACGACCGAGCGCGACTCGGGGGCCGGTGCGTATTCGAAAGCCATCGTGTATCAGTCCACCGTGACGTAGTCGGGGCCGGAGTAGCGGCCGGTCGCCAGCTTCTGGCGCTGCATCAGCAGGTCGTTCAGGAGGCTGGAGGCGCCGAAGCGGAACCAGTGGCTGTCCAGCCAGTCCTCGCCGGCGGTCTCGTTGACCAGCACGAGGAACTTGATCGCGTCCTTGCTGGTCCGGATGCCGCCCGCGGGCTTCACACCGACCTGGACGCCGGTCTGGGCGCGGAAGTCCCGTACGGCCTCCAGCATCAGCAGCGTGTTGGCCGGGGTGGCGTTGACGGCGACCTTGCCGGTCGACGTCTTGATGAAGTCCGCGCCGGCGACCATGCCGAGCCAGGAGGCGCGGCGGATGTTGTCGTACGTGGACAGCTCACCGGTCTCGAAGATGACCTTGAGACGGGCGGCGCCGCACTCGGCCTTCACGGCCACGATCTCCTCGTACACCTTCAGATAGTGACCCGCGAGGAACGCGCCGCGGTCGATCACCATGTCGATCTCGTCGGCGCCGGCGGCGACGGCGTCGCGCACGTCCGCGAGCTTCACGGCCAGGGCGCTACGGCCGGCCGGGAAGGCGGTCGCGACGGAGGCGACCTTCACGTCGCTCCCGGCGAGGGAGGCGACGGCCGTGGCGACCATGTCCGGATAGACGCAGAGCGCGGCCGTCGTCGGCACGGTGCGGTCGGTCGGGTCCGGGTGCAGGGCCTTGGCGGCGAGGGACCGGACCTTGCCGGCCGTGTCGGCGCCTTCGAGGGTCGTCAGGTCGATCATCGAGATGGCCAGGTCGATGGCGTACGCCTTGGCCGTGGTCTTGATCGAACGCGTACCGAGCGAGGCGGCGCGCGCCTCCAGGCCGACGGCGTCGACGCCGGGCAGCCCGTGGAGGAACCGGCGCAGCGAACTGTCGGACGAGGTCACGTCGGCGAGGGGGGCACCGCCCACGGCGGAGCCTGTGGGCGAGGGTGCAGTCGTGGGCATGGTCACCACATGAGCATATCTACGCGCGTAGCAGCATGTACAGGGGGTGGGGGGCCGGTGTCGATCGTCCGGCGGACGGGAGTCGTGCCGGCGCTGTCGGTGGCGTACGGCAGAATCGAAAGCATGACGAGTCCCGAGCAGCCCTCCGAGCCGACCTACGCGGAGCGCGTCTTCCGGTCGCCCGCCGCCATCGCGGGCGGCGCGCTGCTGCTCGCGCTCGGCGCGTGGATCGGGATCGACGCGGTGGTCCGGGGCCACGGCAGGACGCCCTGGCTCGCGCTCGCGGGCCTGCTGCTCGCCGTGCCGATCGTGGTGGCCTTCACGATCCGCCCGGCGGTGTACGCGAACGACGACCGGCTGCGGATCAGGAACCCGTTCCGCACGGTCGTGCTGCCGTGGGCGTCCGTGGCCGACGTGCGGGCCGGGTATTCGAGCGAGGTGTTCACCCGGGGCGGCGCGAAGTTCCAGCTCTGGGCGGTGCCGGTGTCGCTGCGGAAGCGCAAGCGCGCGGCGCGACGGCAGTCGCAGAGCGCGCACGACGACCCGCACAGCCGTACGTCCGTGAGCGCGGACGTGACCGACTCCCGCGCGCGCACGGCGGACGCGGACCACACGGTCGCGGGCCTGCGCGACCAGGCGGAGCGCTGCGCGTCCCGCCCCGAGGCCCAGGGCGACCCCCAGGTGCGCTGGGCCTACGAGGTCCTGGCCCCGGCCCTGGCGGGCCTGGTGGTCCTCCTGGTCCTGCTCGCGACGGGCTGAGCCGGGCCTGGGGGCCACCCCTGAGGACCCCGGATCGGGCGCTCCGTGCGCGGACTCGCCGCCCGGCAGCCCGCGCCCGGGGCGGTCTCCCTCGGACCGCCAAGGCTCAGATGCCCGCCGCCGTCGCCAGGTCCCGCTTCAGGGACGCCAGCAGTTCCGCTCCCCGGGTCCGTGCCGACGGCAGGTCCCGTGCCGTGGGGACCGGGATCACTGCCTCCAGGTAGCACTTGATCTTGGGCTCCGTACCGCTCGGGCGGACGATCACCCGGGCCCGGTACGCGCCGTCCAGGTGGTAGCGCAGGCCGTCCGTCGGGGGGAGGTCCCGTGTGCCCGTCGAGAGGTCCTCGGTCGAGGTGATCCGCAGGCCCGCCAGGGCCGTCGGCGGGTCGTCGCGCAGGCGGTTCATCGCCGCCGTGATCAGGGACAGGTCCGCCACGCGCGCCGAGAGCTGGTCCGTCGCGTGCAGGCCGTGCGCGAGCGCCAGGTCGTCCAGGAGGTCCGTCAGCGACCGGCCCCGCTCCTTCAGTTCGGACGCCAGCTCCGCGACGAGCAGCGCCGCCGTGATGCCGTCCTTGTCGCGTACGCCGTCGGGGTCGACGCAGTAGCCGAGGGCTTCCTCGTAGCCGTACCGCAGGCCGTCCACCCGGGCGATCCACTTGAAGCCCGTCAGTGTCTCCTCGTAACCGACGCCCGCCGCCTCCGCGATCCGTCCGAGCAGGGACGACGACACGATCGACTCGGCGAAGACGCCGGTCGCGCCCTTGTTCACCAGGTGCGCCGCCAGCAGCGCGCCCACCTCGTCGCCGCGCAGCATCCGCCAGCCGCTAACGGCGTCGGCGTCCGGGACGGCCACCGCGCAGCGGTCCGCGTCCGGGTCGTTCGCGATGACGATGTCGGGGGCGGCGCGGCGGGCCGTCGCGAAGGCCAGGTCCATCGCGCCCGGCTCCTCCGGGTTCGGGAACGCGACGGTGGGGAAGTCCGGGTCGGGCTCGGCCTGTTCGGCCACCGGTACGGGCGCGGGGAAGCCGGCCCGCGCGAACGCGGCGTTCAGCGTCTGCGTACCGACGCCGTGCAGCGCCGTGTGGACCACACGTGCCGTACGGGGCGAACCGGCGCTCAGCACGGCGTCCGTGCGCTCCAGATACGCCGTCAGCACCTCCTCGCCCAGGACCTCCCAGCCGTCCTCCGGGCGGGCCACCGAGTCCAGCGGGCCGACCGCGTCGATCTCGGCCGCGATCTCGCCGTCCATGGGAGGCACGATCTGGGAGCCGTCGCCGAGGTACACCTTGTAGCCGTTGTCGCGCGGCGGGTTGTGGCTGGCGGTGACCTCGACGCCTGCCACGGCGCCGAGATGCCGGATGGCGAAGGCCAGCACCGGTGTCGGCAGCGGACGCGGCAGTACGGCGGCGCGCAGCCCCGCGCCGGTCATCACGGCGGCGGTGTCGCGCGCGAAGTCGGCCGATTTGTGGCGGGCGTCGTAGCCGACGACGACGAGGCCGCCCCCCTGCCCGGTGGCTTTGAGATACGCCGCGAGTCCGGCGGCGGCGCGGATGACCACCGAGCGGTTCATCCGCATCGGCCCGGCGCCCAGTTCGCCGCGGAGCCCGGCGGTGCCGAACTGGAGCGTGCCGCCGAACCGTTCGGCCAGCGCGTCCTGATCACCGGTGGAGGCGGCGGCGTCGATGAGCGCCCGCAGTTCGGTCCGCGTGTCGCCGTCCGGGTCCTCGGCCAGCCATGCCTCGGCCCGCGCGATGAGGTCCTGCTGCACTGTGCGTTCCCCTTCCTGGACCCGGGGCGGCGCCCTCGGCGCGCGCGTTCACCCGGGGTCGGACCGTACGGCCGGACCGTTCGGGCCGCACCGTTCGGTCGGATCGTCCGACCGTGCCGGCCGGATCCACCGCCCGGCCGGGCCGCCCCGCTCAGATGCGCTCAAGCACCCGTGCCAGCAGGGCGCCCATCTGCGTGGCCGAGTCACGGCCCGCCTGAAGGACTTCCTCGTGGTTCAGCGGCTCGCCCGACAGCCCCGCCGCCAGGTTCGTCACCAGCGAGATGCCCAGCACCTCCGCGCCCGCCTCACGCGCGGCGATGGCCTCCAGCACGGTGGACATGCCGACGAGGTCGCCGCCCAGCACGCGGACCATGTTGATCTCGGCGGGCGTCTCGTAGTGCGGGCCGGGGAACTGGACGTACACGCCCTCTTCGAGGCCCGGGTCCACCTCCTTGCACAGCGCGCGCAGCCGCGGCGAGTAGAGGTCGGTGAGGTCCACGAAGTTGGGGCCGACGATGGGTGAGGCGGCCGTCAGATTGATGTGGTCGCTGATCAGCACCGGCTGCCCCGGGCGCATGCCCTCGCGCAGCCCGCCGCAGCCGTTCGTCAGCACGACCGTCTTGCAGCCGGCGGCGACCGCCGTACGGACACCGTGCGCGACGGCCGCGACGCCGCGGCCCTCGTAGTAGTGCGTACGGCCCAGGAAGACCAGCGCGCGCTTCTCGGCGATCTCGTAGCTGCGGATCGTCCCGCCGTGTCCTTCGACGACCGGCGGAGGGAAGCCCGGCAGCTCGGTCACCGGGAACTCGGCCTCGGGTGCTCCCAGCGCGTCGACGGCGGGTGCCCAGCCGGAGCCCATCACCAGGGCGACGTCGTGGGTCTCGGCGCCGGTGAGCTCGCGCAGGCGCACCGCGGCTGCGGAGGCGGCGGCGTGGGGGTCGGCGGATCCGTCGGCCGAGGCCGGGATTACAGATGCGTTCACGCGGACGAGGGTAACCGTTCCTGCCCTACGCGCGTAGATGATCGAGTGCACGGTCTTCGGATCGTTGTGTTGTCGTTTCCGACGAACGCGCCGGTCAGCGGCCCCGCGCGGCCATGGCGACCGTGACGGCCGTCACCACGCGGGCGCGGCTCTCCCCGTGCGGGTGGGGTGTCGGTTCAGCACGCGCGCTTTCGCAGTTCCATCACATAGTCGTGCGGCGCCCCGGCCGATTCCGCCGCCTCGGCCAGCTCGCCGAGATAGCGCGCGGAGGGCAGCCCGCCCTCGTACCCGTTCAGGACGTACAGCCAGGCCGGCTCCTTGCCGTCCAGCGTGTCCACGCGCACCCGCATCCGCCGGTATATGTCGAGGCCGACGCCCTCCCACCGGTCCATCGAGTCCTCGTCCATCGGCGCGATGTCGTACAGCGCCACGAAGACCTGCGAACGGGGTGCCTCCACGAGGGTGACCAGCGCACCCTCCCAGCCCATCTGCTCCCCACCGAAGGTGAGCCGCCAGCCGTTGAGCCAGCCGGTGCCGCGCAGCGGGGAGTGCGGGGCGCGGCGGGACATCAGCCGCGCGTCGAGGTTGCCGGCGTACGCGGCGTAGAGCGACATGGGGACGAGGGTACGGGAGGGACGCGCGTGCCCGGCGAATCCCGTGCACGCGGCCCGTCCACGGGCCGTCCGGGTCCCCCGCGGAGGGACCCGGGGCGAAGCAGCTTGAAGAGTGCGGGACAATGGCGTACGTACTGCATCCTCCGGGGGCTCCCCGGACTCCCGGCCGGGACGGCAGACGGGTCGGGTTCGACATACGCGAGGCGGACTTTTTCGTGACCCGGATCGTGATCATCGGCGGCGGACCCGGCGGATACGAGGCGGCCCTGGTGGCCGCACAGCTCGGCGCCGAGGTGAGCGTCGTGGACTGCGACGGCCTCGGCGGGGCCTCGGTGCTCACCGACTGCGTACCGTCCAAGACCCTCATCGCGACGGCCGAGGTGATGACCACCTTCGACTCCTCGTACGAGGAGCTGGGCATCATCGTCGCCGACGACACCCCGCCGCTCGAACAGGCCGCCCGCGTTGTCGGCGTGGACCTCGGCAAGGTCAACCGACGGGTCAAGCGCCTCGCGCTCGCCCAGTCCCACGACATCACCGCGTCCGTCACCCGGGCCGGCGCCCGTGTGCTGCGCGGCCGGGGCCGGCTCGACGGCCGGCAGGCCACCGACGGCTCCCGCCAGGTGATCGTGACCTCGGCCGACGGCACGGAGGAGTCGCTGACCGCCGACGCGGTGCTGATCGCGACCGGCGCGCACCCGCGCGAGATCCCGGACGCGCTGCCCGACGGCGAGCGCATCCTCAACTGGACGCAGGTCTACGACCTCGACGAGCTGCCCGAAGAGCTGATAGTGGTCGGATCCGGTGTCACCGGCGCCGAGTTCGCCGGTGCCTACCAGGCGCTCGGCTCACGCGTCACGCTCGTCTCCTCCCGCGACCGCGTGCTGCCCGGCGAGGACCCGGACGCCGCCGCCGTACTGGAGGACGTCTTCCGGCGGCGCGGCATGAACGTGATGTCGCGCTCCCGCGCCGCCTCCGCCAAGCGGGTCGGCGACCGTGTCGAGGTGACCCTCGCCGACGGCCGGGTCATCTCCGGCACGCACTGCCTGATGGCGGTCGGCGCGATCCCGAACGCCGAGGGCATGGGCCTGGAGGAGGCCGGGGTCCGGGTCAAGGACTCGGGCCACATCTGGACCGACCGGGTGTCGCGTACGTCCGCGCCCGGCGTCTACGCGGCGGGCGACGTGACCGGAATCTTCGCGCTCGCCTCGGTCGCCGCGATGCAGGGCCGGATCGCGATGTACCACTTCCTCGGCGACGCGGTCGCCCCGCTCAACCTCAAGACCGTCTCGTCCAACGTCTTCACCGACCCGGAGATCGCGACCGTCGGCTACAGCCAGTCGGACGTGGACAGCGGGAAGATCGACGCGCGGGTCGTCAAGTTGCCGCTGCTGCGTAACCCGCGCGCCAAGATGCAGGGAATCAGGGACGGTTTCGTCAAGATCCTCTGTCGTCCGGGCACCGGGATCGTCGTCGGCGGTGTGGTCGTCGCGCCGCGCGCCAGCGAACTGATTCATCCCATCTCGATCGCGGTCGACAACAATATGACCGTCGAACAGATCGCAAACGCTTTCACTGTGTACCCCTCTCTGTCGGGCTCGATCGCCGAAGTGGCACGGCAGTTGCACAGCCGTAAGAGCGACGACGAGGGTTGACCCAGGTCATGGGGCGTGCGCGGGCCACCGGGCCACGCTCCTATACCACTTGGCGCCGCCCCGCACGTTCACCTTCCGTTTTTCGACGTGAACCGCTGAAAGCGGGCGGCGGGGCGGGTTACTGTCAGTTTCGTGTTCGCTGCAGAACGTCGCCAGTTAATCCTCGAAATGGTGCGCGCCAACGGAGCCGTGTCGCTCCGTGAGCTCGCCCGCGTCGTCCAGACCTCAGAAGTGACCGTACGGCGGGACGTGCGGGCGTTGGAGGCCGAAGGACTCCTCGACCGCCGGCACGGCGGTGCGGTACTGCCGGGCGGATTCACGCGAGAATCCGGCTTTCCGCAAAAATCCCATCTCGCCACGGCGGAGAAGACGGCCATCGCCGATCTCGCCGCGAGTCTCGTCGAAGAGGGCGAGGCCGTGGTGGTCGGCGCCGGTACGACCACGCAGGAGCTGGCCCGCCGGCTCGCGCGGATCCCCGGACTGACCGTCGTCACCAACTCCCTGCTGGTCGCACAGGCGTTGGCCCATGCCAACCGGGTCGAGGTCGTCATGACCGGCGGCACCCTGCGCGGCTCCAACTACGCGCTGGTCGGCAGCGGTGCCGAGCAGTCGCTCCAGGGGCTGCGGGTCTCCCGCGCGTTCCTGTCCGGGAGCGGGCTCACCGCCGAGCGCGGTCTGTCCACCTCCAACATGCTCTCGGCCAGCGTCGATCGCGCGCTGGTGCAGGCGGCGGCCGAGGTCGTGGTGCTCGCCGACCACACCAAGCTCGGCACCGACACGATGTTCCAGACGGTGCCGACCGACGTCATCACCCGGCTGGTCACCGACGATCCGCCCGCGCACGACGACCGCGCGGGGACCGAGCTACAGGCCCTCGCCGACCAGGGCGTACAGATCACGGTGGCGGGCGCCGCCGGATCGGGGTCCGGCGCGGAAGCGGTCCCGCCGGGGCGCCAGCCCCGACGGGACGCCGCGCTGCCCGCCCAGCGGCGTACGCACGGCGGAGGCGGGCCGGGACCGCAGGCGCTGCGGAGCGCCGGGGCATCCGCCGGGGCGCTCGCGGAGCAGCCGGGCGACCGCGCGCGGGTCGCGGATCTGCGCCGCCGCTGACGGGCCCGGCCGGGCGGACAGGTGTTCCGCCGTCACTCGCCGGTGGGTTCGTTCCGGGCCGCCAGCCGAGGACGGGCCGCCGCCGGACGGGCTCGGGGTGGCGGGGTGGTTGGCCGCAGCCGTTCCCCGGTCCGTTCCCCCGTCCGCTCAGCCGGCGCCGGGGGCGGTGTCGCGGAGGCCCTTCAGGCCGGTCAGCGTCAACGTCAGCAGCCGGTCGGCCAACTCCGGGTCGTCCGGCGCCTGTTCGGCGGCGAGTGCGATGGCGTTCGTCAGCTGCATCAGGTCGTCGATGGACGTGTCCGCCCGTACGTCCCCGCTCAGCTGCGCCCGTACGAGCAGCAGTTCACCCGCCGTACGAAGCTTCGCGCTGCACTGCGTCAGGGCCGAACTCGCGTCGTGCGAGGCCGACATGAGCGCGCGGGAGAGGCCCCGGTACTCACCCGCGTGAGTGATGAGCGCGCGCAGCCAGGCCACCAGCGCCTGGCACGGCCGGTCGGCGCCGGCGAGTTCACGTGAGCGGTCGAGCAGGTCGGCGAGCGCTTCCTGGAAGACCGCGCCCATCAGGGCCTGACGGGTGGGGAAGTGCCGGTACAGCGTGCCGATACCGACCCCGGCACGGCGCGCGACATCCTCCAGCGAGGCGTCGGTGCCATGCTCGGCGAACGCGGCACGGGCCTCGCCGAGCACCCGCTCGTAGTTCCGCCGCGCGTCGGCACGCATGGGCCGGGGCGGCGCGCCGCTGCTGCTGCTCGCCATCGCGGTCCTTCCTGTCGCTACGTGGCCCGGGGCCCGGTGGGCACGGCCTGTGGTCCTCCAGGATGCCACCGCGGGCCTGCTGATCCTCATGGATCAGCCCCAGGGGCGCCGTCGACGCGGGGCGGAGCAGCGGTGCTTTCTGTCATGGGATCGCATGAGGGATGTCATGCGGTCCCATGACAGAGGGCACTGCCGACGGCGTCCGGTGCCCGGGAGGGTGGAGGACATGGACATCAACGGTTCCCGAACCTCCCGAGCATCGGTGGCGGTCGCGCCCGTCAAGAACCTCCGCGCGACGGCATGGGCCGCCTGCGCACTCGTCACCGCCGTCGCCCTGACCGGCACGCTCACCGGGCCGGCCGCCGCGGCCCCGCCGGAGAAGGGCGGCGCCACCGCGACCGCCGGTGATCCCGTCACCCACGAGGAGAACGACCGCGTGCCGGAGGGCGCGGCCTGGACGCAGCACTACTTCCCGTCCTCCGACGGCTCGGACACCGAGCTGCACGCCGACGTCCTGCTGCCGGAGAAGCTCCCCAAGGGCAAGAAGGTGCCGGTCATCCTCTCCGCGGGCGCCTACTTCGGGCACTCGGGGGAGATCTACCCCGAGGGCTTCGAGCGCACCGGCCCCTCGGGCCGCTTCAACGACTTCATCAAGGGCACCGACCTGTTCGAGCAGGGCTACGCCTTCGTCATGGTCGACACCCGGGGCTTCGGCGGATCCACCGGCTGCCTCGACTTCGGCGGGCCCGGTGACCAGGCCGACGTCAAGGCCGCGATCGACTGGAGCGCGAAGCAGCCGTGGTCGACGGGCGCGGTGGGGATGTACGGCAAGTCGTTCGACGCGTACACCGGTCTCATCGGCAACAACCTGGACCAGGACGCGCTCAAGGCCGTCGTCGCCCAGGAGCCCGTCTGGGACGCCCAGCGGCATCTCCAGTCGAACGGCCTGTTCCGTCCCAACGCCGTCCTCACCGCCCAGACCTACAACGGGATCGCCCTCAACCCGCAGCTGCCGGACGACGACAAGCGCTACCTCGCCAACTCCCGCTACGAGGAGAAGCATCCGGAGTGTCTGACGGAGAACGCGGCCGGATACCGGATCGCCGACCCCGCCGACCCGTACTGGACCTCACGCAGCCCGGCGAAGAAGGCCAAGGGCACCGACACCCCGCTGTTCTTCACCCAGGGCTTCATCGAGGACAACACCAAGGGTGAGGGAATGCGGGAGTTCCTCGACAACCACGAGGGGCCCCAGCGCGGCTGGGTCGGCCAGTGGGAGCACGTGCGCGGCAACGAGAAGACCGAGGACGGACGCCTGAAGATGGGGCGTAAGGGCTGGTTCAAGGAGACGATGTCCTTCTACGACCAGTTCCTCAAGGGCGTCGAGCCGAAGGTCACATATCCCGCGTACGCCGTCGAGGACAGCACCGGCACCTGGCGCGCGGAGAAGACCTGGCCGGCCGAGGACCGCACCGCCTCCCTCCGGCTCGGCGGCGGCTCGTACGTGGACGACGGCGCCTCCGCGAAGCCCGGCTCGAAGACCACCGGGTCCGGTTTCCTCGTACGGTCCGAGCCGGTCGGCCGGCCCACCCGGGTCACCGGCACTCCCCGGATAGCGATGACCGCCGAGGGAGAGGGGAATGTGATGGTCAAGCTGTACGACGTGGCCAAGGACGGGACCGCCGTCATGTTCGACGAGCAGGTCTCCCGGCTGGACTCGGACCGGCTGGACCTCGAACTCAAGTCGACCGACTGGACCCTGGCGGCCGGACACGCCCTGGCCGTGGAGATCGGCTCCGTCCGGACCGGCGACTGGCTCGACACACCGTCCAAGCAGAAGATCACGATCAAGGACGCGCGACTCGAACTGGCCCTGGACGACCCGGCCGGCGACATCGCCACGGGTGGCGACCGCTCACCGTACCTGGACACCTATCTGGGCCTGTACACGGTGGAACTGCCCGCGGGTGAGGCGTCGTTCACGCTGCCGCCGGCCCGCGACCGCGGCTGATCCGCATACGGGAAAGGCCCCGCCCCCCTGCCGGGGGGACGGGGCCTTCGCGGCGTATGGCGTCAGTCCTTGATCTCGCAGATCGTGGCGCCCGAGGTGAGCGAGGCGCCGATCTCGGCGGTGAGGCCCTTGATCGTGCCCGCGCGGTGGGCGTTGAGGGGCTGTTCCATCTTCATGGCCTCCAGGACGACCACCAGGTCACCCTCCTCGACCTGCTGGCCCTCCTCGACCGCCACCTTCACGATCGTGCCCTGCATCGGCGACGCGAGTGTGTCGCCCGACGCGGCCGAGCCCGCCTTCTTCGTGGCGCGGCGCTTGGGGCGGGCGCCGGCGGCGAGGCCCGTGCGGGCCAGGCTCATACCGAGGCTGGAGGGCAGCGAGACCTCCAGGCGCTTGCCGCCGACCTCCACGACGACCGTCTCGCGGCCGGGCTCGTCGTCGGTGTCCGTGTCGCCGGGGGCGGCGAAGGCGGGGATGGTGTTGACGAACTCGGTCTCGATCCACCGGGTGTGGATCGTGAACGGGTCGGCGGTGAAGGCGGGGTCGGTGACGACCGCGCGGTGGAAGGGGATGGCCGTGGCCATGCCCTCCACCTGGAACTCGCCCAGGGCCCGCGCGGCGCGCTGGAGCGCCTGCTCGCGGGTGGCGCCGGTGACGATCAGCTTGGCGAGGAGGGAGTCCCAGGCCGGGCCGATGACCGAGCCGGTCTCCACGCCCGCGTCCAGGCGCACACCGGGGCCGGTCGGGGGGCTGAAGAGGGTGACGGTGCCGGGGGCGGGGAGGAAGCCGCGGCCGGGGTCCTCGCCGTTGATACGGAACTCGAAGGAGTGACCGCGCACCGCCGGGTCGTCGTAGCCCAGCTCCTCGCCGTCGGCGATACGGAACATCTCGCGTACGAGGTCGATGCCGGTGACCTCCTCGGTGACCGGGTGCTCCACCTGGAGGCGGGTGTTGACCTCCAGGAAGGAGATCGTGCCGTCGGTGCCGACGAGGAATTCGACCGTGCCGGCGCCGACATAGCCGGCTTCCCTCAGGATCGCCTTGGACGCCGCGTACAGCTCCTCGTTCTGCGCCGGGGAGAGGAACGGCGCCGGGGCCTCCTCGACCAGCTTCTGGTGACGGCGCTGGAGCGAGCAGTCGCGGGTGGAGACGACGACCACGTTGCCGTGGGTGTCGGCCAGGCACTGGGTCTCCACGTGCCGGGGCTTGTCGAGGTAGCGCTCCACGAAGCACTCACCGCGCCCGAACGCCGCCACGGCCTCGCGGACCGCGGAGTCGTACAGCTCGGGGACCTCCTCCAGGGTGCGGGCGACCTTCAGACCGCGTCCGCCACCGCCGAAGGCCGCCTTGATCGCGATCGGCAGGCCGTGCTCCTCGGCGAACGCCACCACCTCGTCGGCCCCGGAGACGGGGTCGGGGGTGCCCGCGACCAGCGGGGCGCCGGCGCGCTGGGCGATGTGCCGGGCGGCGACCTTGTCACCGAGGTCGCGGATCGCCTGCGGCGGCGGACCGATCCAGGTCAGACCCGCGTCGATGACCGCCTGCGCGAACTCCGCGTTCTCCGACAGGAATCCGTAGCCGGGGTGGATCGCGTCGGCGCCGGAGTCCTTCGCCGCCTGGAGGACCTTGGCCATGTCCAGATAGCTGGCGGCGGGGGTGTCACCACCCAGGGCGAACGCCTCGTCGGCCGCGCGCACATGCGACGCGTCCCGGTCCGGGTCCGCGTACACAGCCACCGAGCCGATCCCGGCGTCCCGGCACGCACGAGCAACACGGACAGCGATTTCGCCACGATTGGCGATGAGCACCTTGCGCACGATGGCTCCCTCCTGGAAACAAGCTGAGTTTAGGGACTGCCGACACGACCGTTCGACCCGTCCCCAGTGGTGAGCTTGCCCACACGCAGTGTGATCCGAGGCCCGCTCAAGTCGCGAAATCCCTTGTGACGCCAGGGTACGCCGGGACTTTCCACGGCACAGTAATCGCCGTATGTGGTCAAGGTCTCTGTCAGTGCGCCCCGGCGCGTCTCGCGATTCTTTGTTGAGATCCCACTAACGCCTGCCGGATTCTTTGCCTCTGTCCGGGCCCTTGTCCGGGGGTTTACCGGTGAGTAGCCTTCCCGATGCCGTACGTACTTGGGGTAACAGGGGAAGAGGTGGGTGCCGTGGTGCGCAGACCCGTGGCCGGGGTGGCGGCGATCGTGCTGCTCGTCGAGGCCGTCGGCTTCGTTTTCGTCAACGGGGTGATGGCCACCGTCGTCGACAACCAGCAGATGTCCCTCGCCGGACTCGACCCGGACGCCATGTCCACCGGGACCTGGGGGGCGGGCTTCGCCCTCGGCCTCTATCTCGTCGGATGCGCGGCCGTGCTGGTGCGCGCGGCGATCACGGACCGGGGGTTCGGCCGGGTCGCGCGGCCCGTCCTGATCGGCTGCGCGATCCTGCACGGAGTGCTCGGCGCGCTGGCGGTCGGCCTGGTGGGCTGGGCGGCGTTCGTGTTCATGATGGTCGTGCTGGGGCTGCTCGTGCTGACGCTGGTCGCGTACGGCGAGGGGGCGAAGGCGGGCGAGCCGGCCACCACGGCGCCGGCCGGGACCGGGACCTCCGCCGCCTGAGCAACCCCGGCAGGTTGCGTGCCCCGCCGGGCCGGTCAGGTCCAGAGATCGGTGATCGCCACGTCGTGCTCGGCCAGCAGCGCGCGCAGCAGCGGCATCGACAGTCCGAGCACGTTCCCGTGGTTGCCGTCGATCCTCTCCACGAACGGCGCCCCGAAGCCGTCCAGCGTGAACGCCCCCGCCACATGCAGCGGTTCACCCGTCGCCACGTACGCCGCGATCTCCGCGTCCGTCGGCTCACCGAACCGTACCGCGGTCGAGCCGGTCCGCGACACGCTGCGCCCGGTCACCGTGTCGATCACGCAGTGCCCGGTCTGGAGCACCCCCGACCGCCCGCGCATCTCCTTCCAGCGCGTCGTGGCGGTCCGCGCGTCGCCGGGCTTGCCGTGGGCCTCGCCGTCCAGTTCGAGCACCGAGTCGCAGCCGACGACCAGCGCCCCGGCGGCCTCCGGCCGGGCGGCCACGGCGGCGGCCTTGGCCTCGGCCAGCACCCGCGCCAGGGCGGCGGGTGTGGCGGCCGACAGCGCGTCCTCGTCGACGCCACTGACGATCACCTCGGGCGCGAGGCCGGCCTGCCTGAGCAGTCCGAGACGGGCGGGCGATGCGGAGGCGAGGACGAGGCGGCGCTGAGCTGTCATGCCGAGGAGCGTAGCCACCGCCCCGGGCGCCCGGTGCCGGGGGCCGCCCTCAGCCGCCGGACCGGCCCGGCGCGGCGGCCGTGGACGCGGCCCAGGTCGTCGGTGCGGTCGTCGGCGTGGGTGCGGTCAGCAGGTCGCCGTGGCGGCGGTCGAGCAGGCGTTCGTGGGCGGGCGTGAACAGGCCCCGCCACTGGCCGACCGTCAAGTCCTCGTCCTCGCGGATCGGTTGGGCGGTGACGGCGGCGCCGGCCGAGGCCGGGGTCAGCCCGGCGACCTCCAGGAGCTGGGACACGGCCCGCTCGCGGCCCGCCGCCGTACCTCCGTGGCCGGGACCGGCCAGGTCCTCGTGGGTGATCACCGTCACCGCCGGGTGGTGCAGCAGCCACTGGCAGCGCCGGGCCTCCTCGATGCCCGGGAAGCCCGGGTCCGTCAGCGCGAAGGTGATCTTCGCCTCCATCGTCGGCAGCGCGCCCACGATGTCGCGGTAGATCAGGTGCTCCGGCGGGGCCCCGGCCGGGTCGCCCGGCCGGGACAGCGAACGGAGCTGAGTGATGATCCGGTCCCGGACGTCCCGGTGGTGGAAGACGACGGGCGGCTGCCCGCCGTTGTGCCAGGCCCGCAGCAGGCCCGCGTCCGCGCGCCGGAGGTCGAGACTGTCGACGTACCAGCAGCCGCGGCCCGGCAGCAGGCCGGGCAGCTCCGCGTCCGGCAGCCTGGCCAGCCGGCCCTCCAGCCCCGGATCGGCGGGCGAGGCGACGGCGACCGGCTGCCCCAGCCGCATCCACCACACCCGCCACAGGGCGCCGGCCGCGTCCCGGAAGGCCGAGTCCAGCGCCTCCCGGTCCTCGGCGCCGCGCTTGAGCAGCAGTTCGGCCTCGTCCTCGCCGTGGGCGGCCGTCAACAGCGGGCGCATCGCCACGAGTTCGGGGGTGCCGGTGGTCCGCCCGCCGACGGGCGGGGTGGCGCTCATCGTGCCGTACGAGAGGAAACCGAGCGCGGACGTGAGGTCGGCCAGCAGCGGCGTACCGCTGCCCGGCAGTGAGACGACGATCACCTGGGACACAGTCATGGACACTCCGGGGAGGGCAGCTCACGCCCGGAGGCGGTACCGGGCCCGTACGCCCCGCTCAACGACGCGACACCCGTCCGGGCACGCGGCGGACGGCGTCAGCGGACCCCGGAGACGATCATCCAGAGAACCATCGCGAACGCGAGGATCATGCCGGCGCGACGCATCATCGCCTGCATGTCCCGCATCTCCTTGGGAGGTTCGTTCTCGGGATCGGACCACAGCATGCGATCGATCCTGCGCGCGCGGCGGGGGGGGGGGGGGGGGGGGGCCGGCCCCGGCGCCCCCCCCCCCCCCCCCCCCCCCCCAGACACCCCCCCCCCCCCCCCCCCCCCCCCCCCCCCCGGGGAGCCCAAGCCGGCCCCGC
>NZ_JBIAHA010000025.1:0-140581 GCF_042870175.1 Streptomyces sp. NPDC006643
GAGTTCGGTGGTGTCGGTGGTGGTGAGGAGTGCGGTGTGGAGGGCTGCGTCGAGGAGGGCGGGGTGGATGGTGTGGCCGGTGGTGTCGGTGTTCTCGGGGAGCACGATCTCGGCGTAGAGGTCGTTGCCGTGTTTCCAGGCGGTGGTCAGGCCCTGGAAGAGGGGGCCGTAGTGGTAGCCGCGGGCGTGCAGGTCCTCGTAGAGAGAGGTGACGTCGATGGGGTCGGCCCCCGGGGGCGGCCAGGTCGTGGACGGCTGGGCCGGGACCGGTTGAGTCTGCGTCAGGAGGCCGTCGGCGTGCTGAACCCACTCGGCACCGGTGTCGTCGTCGGGGCGGGAGTGGATGATGAGAGCGCGTGTTCCGTCGCGGGCGGGTTCAAGGTTGACATGCAGTTGGCGCGGCGTGGCGGGGTCGAGGATGAGGGGTGCGTGGAGGGTGAGTTCGGCGAGGTGGGGGTGGCCGGTGTGGAGTCCGGCGTGGAGGGCGAGGTCGACCAGGGCTGCCCCGGGCAGGAGGACGGTGCCGGCCACCGCGTGGTCGGCGAGCCAGGGATGGGTGTTGAGGGAGAGCCGGCCGGTGAAGAGGGTGGTGGTGTCGGCGAGGTCGATCCGCGCCCCGAGCAGGGCGTGCTCACTGCCCGACAGGCCCAGCGACGTCGCGTCCTGCGGACGGGAGGAGGACTTCAGCCAGTACGACTCACGCTGGAACGGATAGGTCGGCAGGTCGACCGTCTCGGATGTTTCAGGCAGGAGACGGGTCCAGTTGATGGGGGTGCCGGTGGTGTGGGCCTGGGCGGCGGAGGTCAGGAGCTGCGCGAGCGTGCCCTGCTGTCGCCGCAGAGTGCCGAGAACCGTGACGCCAGGGTCGCTGTCGGTGGTGTCCTGGATGCCGATGGTGAGGACGGGGTGGGGGCTCGCCTCGATGAACAGGTGGTAGCCGTCGGCCAGGAGAGTGCGGGTGGTGGTCTCGAACCGGACGGTCTGTCGCAGGTTCTGGTACCAGTACCCGGCATCCAGGGTGGTGGTGTCGGTGACGCGTTCGCCGGTGACGGTGGAGTAGAACGCAATGTCCGTCACCGCCCGGGGGGTGACCGGGGCCAGCAGGCCGTTGAGGGTGTTCTGGAGTTGGTCGATGTGGGGGGTGTGGGAGGCGTAGTCGACATCGATACGCCGTGCCCTGACGTCCTGGGACTCGTACCAGTCCAGGATGGTTTCCAACGCGGTGACGTCACCGGCGATCACCGTGGACGCCGGACCGTTGATCGTGGCAATCGTCAGCGTGGGTGCGTGGGCGTCGAGATGGGCCTGGACCTCATCTGCCGGTAGCGGGACGGAGACCATGCCGCCGGTGCCGGCGAGCGCGGTGAGGGCCTGGGACCGCAGGGCGGTGATGCGGGCGCCGTCCTGGAGCGTCAGAATCCCCGCGACCGTCGCCGCCGCGATCTCACCCTGCGAATGACCCACCACCGCATCCGGCACCACCCCCAGGTCGGCCCACGCGGCGGCCAGTGACACCATCACCGCCCACAACACCGGCTGGACCACATCCACCCGCTCCAGTGAGGAGGCACCCTCAGCTTCGTTCAGGACGTCCCACAAGTTCCAGTCGGTGAACTCCGCCAGCGCCGCCGCGCATTCGTCCAGGCGGTCCCGGAACGCAGGCAGCGCCTCGGCCAGCTCCACGGCCATACCCGCCCACTGCGAGCCCTGCCCGGGGAACACCAGCACCGTCCGCCCAGCACCCGACCCGACCTGACCCGTCACCACATACGGCGACGGCTCACCCGAGGCCAACGCCCCGGCTGCGGCCAGCAACTCCTCCACCGACTCACCGAGCAGCACCGCCCGATGATCAAACCCGGCCCGCGAGGTGACCAACGCCCGTGCCACCGCCACCGGATCAGCACCCGCAACCGCCGACAGACGACCCGCCTGCTCCCGCAACGCCACCGCCGACCTCGCCGACAACACCCACGGCACCGGCCCCAACTCCCCTGGCTCCGCCACATCCACTACCGTCGTCGGCGCCTCCTCCACAATCACATGCGCATTCGTGCCGCTCATGCCGAAGGAGGAGACGCCGGCCCGGCGCGGGCGTTCCACGTCAGGCCAGGGGCGTGCCTCCGCGAGCAGTTCAACCGCCCCCGCTGTCCAGTCGACATGCTCCGACGGCTTGTCGACGTGCAGTGACTGCGGCAGTACGCCCGCCCGCATCGCCATGACCATCTTGATCACACCCGCCACACCCGCGGCAGCCTGGGTATGACCGATGTTCGACTTCACCGACCCCAGATACAGCGGCCGGTCCTCCGGACGCCCCTGCCCGTACGTCGCGAGCAGCGCCTGCGCCTCGATCGGGTCACCCAGCCGCGTACCCGTACCATGCGCCTCCACCGCGTCCACCTCGGCCGCAGCCAGCCCCGCACCCGCCAGCGCCTGCCGGATCACCCGCTCCTGCGACGGACCGTTCGGCGCCGTCAGACCATTGCTCGCACCATCCTGATTCACCGCCGAACCCCGCAACACCGCCAGCACCCGATGCCCATGACGCTCCGCATCCGACAACCGCTCCAACACCAGCAGACCGACACCCTCACCCCACCCCGTACCATCCGCCGCATCCGCAAACGGCTTGCAACGACCGTCGACGGAGAGGCCCCGCTGGCGGCTGAACGCGATGAAGGGTGCTGGTGCGGCCATGACGGTCACTCCGCCCGCCAGCGCCAGCGTGCTCTCGCCCTGGCGCAACGACTGCGCCGCCATGTGCAGCGCCACCAACGACGACGAACACGCCGTATCCACCGACACCGCCGGACCCTCGAGACCCAGCGAGTACGAAATACGGCCCGACGCGATGCTGACCGAGGTGCTGGTCGCGAAGTAGCCCTCAAGTTCTGGTGCCGCCTGTGATCCGGGCTCGGCCAGGCCCGCTCCGTAGTCCTCGTGCATGACTCCGGCGAAGACGCCGGTCCGGCTGCCGCGCAGCGAGTCGGGCGCGATGCCGGAGCGCTCAAGCGCCTCCCAGGCCGTCTCCAGCAGCAACCGCTGCTGCGGATCCATCGCCATGGCCTCACGCGGACTGATCCCGAAGAAGGCGGCGTCGAACTCCCCCGCGTCGTGGAGGAATCCGCCGTCTCGTACGTAGGACGTGCCGGAGTTCTCCGGGTCGGGGTGGAAGAGGCCGTCCAGGTCCCAGCCTCGGTCGGTGGGGAAGCCGGACATCGCGTCCGTGCCTTCCGCGACCAGCCGCCACAGGTCCTCCGGCGACGACACACCGCCCGGGAAGCGGCACGCCATGCCCACGATCGCCACCGGCTCATCGGCGACGAAGGCGGTCTGCGCGGCTGATGTGGCTGCGGTGTCCGGTGTGTCGGCGCCCAGTACGCCGAGGCCGGACGCGATGTGGTCGGTCAGTGCCCGCGGTGTGGGGTGGTCGAAGATGAGGGTGCTGGACAGGGTGAGGCCGGTGGCGGCGTTGAGGCGGTTACGGAGTTCGACTGCGGTCAGGGAGTCGAAGCCCAGCTCCTTGAAGGCCCGTCCGGTGTCCACCGTGTCCGGCGACGCGTGGCCGAGGACCGCCGCGATCTCGCCGCGTACGACGTCGAGCAGGAACCGTTCCCGCTCCGTGGCCGGCATCACGGCCAGCCGTCCCGCCAGGCCCTTCGCACCGGTCGACCCGGTGCCGGCGCGTGCCATTGTCCGACCGGTCGACGGCGCCAGGGCTCGCAGTGCCGCCGGCACCGCATCGCCGCGCTGGAGCCGCGCCCGTAGCGCGGGGACATCGAACCCGGCCGGTACGAGTACCGCCGCCTCGGCGCTCAACGCCGTGTCGAACAAGGCGAGTCCCTGTTCCCGGGACAGTGCCCGGATGCCGCCTCGGGCCAGCCGCTCGTGGTCCGCAGCGCCGAGTGCGCCCGTCATACCTCCTGCGTCGGCCCACATGCCCCATGCCAGGGACTGACCGGTCATCCCCAGCGAGCGGCGGTGGCTCGCCAGCCCGTCCAAATACGCGTTCGCCGCGCCGTAGTTCGCCTGTCCGGGATTGCCCAGTACGCCTGCCACCGACGAGAAGAGGACGAACGCCGACAGAGCCGAGTCCCGCGTGAGTTCGTGCAGATTCCAGGCGGCGTCGGCCTTCGCCCTCAGGACGGCGTCGAGGCGTTCGGGGGTCTGCGCTTCCAGCAGCCCGTCGTCGAGGATGCCCGCGGCGTGGATCACGGCGGTCAGGGGGTGCTCGTCGGGGATGGTGTCCAGCAGCTGGGTCAGGGCCTGGCGGTCGGCGACGTCGCAGGCCGCGACCGTGACAGTCGCGCCCAATTCGCCTAGTTCGGCGGCCAGTTCGCGGGCTCCGGCCGTGTCCGGGCCGCGCCGGCTGACCAGCAGCAGGTGCCGCGCGCCGTGTTCCGTCACCAGGTGCCGCGCCACCACCGCGCCCAGCCCTCCGGTGCCACCGGTGATGAGAGTGGTCCCCTCGGTGATCCCGTCCGTGCTCCCCTCGACGGTCCCTTCGATGCCGGGGGCGGGGGCGAGGGCGGGGGGCAGCGTCAGCACGATCTTGCCGGTGTGGCGTGCCTGGCTCATGAAGCGGAATGCCTCGGGTGCGCGGCGTACGTCCCAGGTGGCGACCGGCAGGCCGTTGATGAGCCCGGCGTCCAGGAGCGTGACGACGTCCGTGAGCATGGAGTGGATGCGCTGGGGGTCGTCGTTCGCCAGGTCCAGTAGGTCGAATGCCTGATAGAGCGTCAATTGTGGGTGTTCGGCGAGGACTTCACCGGCATCACGGATGTCGGTCTTGCCCATCTCGGCGAAGCGGCCACCTTCCGCGAGCAGGCGCAGCGAGGCGTCGACGAACTCTCCGGCCAGCGAGTCCAGTACGACGTCCATTCCGCGTCCGTCCGTGGCGGCGCGGAAGCGCTCCTCGAAGTCGAGGGTGCGGGACGACGCGATGTGGTCGTCGTCGAGGCCGAGGGCGCGCAGGGTGTCCCACTTGCCCTCGGACGCGGTGGCGAAGACCTCGGCGCCCCAGTGCTTGGCCAGTTGGATGGCGGCCATGCCGACGCCGCCGGCGCCCGCGTGCACCAGGACCCGTTCGCCGGGGGCGAGTCGGGCGATGTCCGCGAGACCGAGGTAGGCGGTGAGGAAGGCGATCGGTACGGACGCGGCGTCCTCGAAGCTCCAGCCGTGGGGCAGCTGGGTGATCATGCGCTGGTCGGTCACGGCGTACGGTCCGAACGAGCCGGGGAACATGCCCACGACGTGGTCGCCGGTCTCGATCCCGGTGACTCCCTCGCCGGTCTCGATGACGATTCCGGCGCCTTCACCGCCCATGGCGGCGTCACCGGGGTAGACGCCCAACGCGATCAGTACGTCACGGAAGTTGAGGCCCGCGGCACGCATGGCAACCCTCACCTGCCCGGGGCCGGCGGGGGATCCGGCTTCCGGGGCGGGGATGAGGGCGAGGTTCTCAAGCGTGCCGCGGGAGCTGGTGTCGAGCCGCCAGGCGGCGGCGCCGGCCGGTGGGACCATGGCGGCCTGCTCGCCGCTGATCCGGGTCAGTCTGAGGATCCGCGCGGTGTCGCCCCGAAGGGCGAACTGGGGCTCGTCGGCGGCGAGGACGGCCGCGACGGCGGCGGTGAACGTCGTGCGGAAGTCTTCGGGCAGGTCGCTCTCGGATGCCGACAGGTCGGCGAGCAGCAGTCGGCCGGGGTGCTCCAGCTCCGCCGTACGGACCAGGCCCCATACCGCGGCGTGCACCGGGTCGGCGTGCTCCCGCCCGTCGGTGGCCACGGCGCCCCGGGTGATGACGGCCAGCCGGGCGCCGGTGAGCCGCTCGTCGGACAGGTAGCGCTGGAGGGTGCCGAGAAGGTGCGTGGTGATGTCCCGTACGGCGTCGGGGTCGGCGGCGCCGGTGGTCGCCGCGTACGGCAGCAGCACCAGTTCCGGTGCCCGCTCACCGTCCTCGACGGCAGAGGCGAGTGCGTCCACGTCGGCGTACGTACGGGCGCGGGCGCCCAGGTCAGGCAATGACGAAGCGTCGCCGAGAACCGCCCAACTCCCCCTGTCGGCACCGGTGTCGGCGCTTCCGGCGGTCGGCAGGACGGCGAGCGGGGTCCACGTCGGGTGGTACAGGTCCTCGAAGCGGCGCGGCCCGGTTGCGGCGCCGGTCAGCTGCTCCATGGTGACGGGGCGCAGGGCAAGGGTGTCGACGGTGGCCACGGGGGCTCCGGCCGGGTCGGCGACCCGTACGGTGATCTTCTCGGGGCTCTGGCGGGTGAGCCGTACCCGCAGCGCGGTCGCGCCCGCCGCGTGCAGGGTCACTCCGCTCCAGGCGAATGGCAGCACCTGCGGATCGTCGTCGCCCTCACGCCACAGTCCGATGCCGTGCAGCGAGGCGTCGAGCAGGGCGGGGTGCAGACCGAAGCGGGCCGCGTCGTCACCGCCGGACGGGGACCGGCCGTCGTCCCCGGGGCCGGTCGGCAGCTCGACCTCGGTATAGATGTCCTCGCCGGCGCGCCATGCGGCGCGTACGCCGCGGAACGCCGGGCCGTAGTGGTAGCCGGCAGCCGCGAGGTCGTCGTAGAAGTCCTCGACGGCGAGGGCTTCGGCGGCGGGCGGCGGCCATGCGGTCAGGTCCCATCCGGCGCCGGCGCCGGGACCGGCCGCGGGAGTGAGCAGGCTGTTGGCGAGCAGGCCGGTGGCGTGCTGGACCCAGGTGTCGTCGGCCGCCGTATCGTCGTCGCGGGAGTGCACGGTTACGCCGCGCCGGCCGGTCTCGTCGGCGGCGCCGATCAGGACCTGTATCTGGACGCCGCCGCGTTCGGGCAGCAACAGGGGTGCTTCCAGGGCCAGTTCGGCGACCTGGTCGCAGCCCACCTCGTGGCCCGCCCGTATCGCGAGTTCCACGAACGCGGCGCCGGGCAGGATGACGGTGCCGCCGACCGCGTGGTCCGTGAGCCAGGGGTGGGTGTCGCGGGCGAGCCTGCCGGTGAGGACGACCCCGTCGCTGTCGGCGAGGGAGATCGCCGAGCCGAGCAGCGGATGGTCGGCGGCCGTCAGACCGAGGCTGGTGGCGTCGGACGCTCCCGGGGGGACGTTCAGCCAGTAGCGGTTGCGTTCGAAGGCGTAGGTGGGGAGTGCGACGCGGCGGGGGTGGGCGGACGCGAAGACGGCGTCCCAGTCGGCGGTGGCGCCGTTGATGTGGATCCGGCCGAGTGCGGTGAGGAGGGAGCGGACTTCGCCGGTGTCCTTGCGCAGGGCGGGCGCGAGTGCCGTCACCGGCCCGTCGTCGCGCCGGGCGCCCACACTGTCGGCGTCGGCGTCGGCGTCGAGGCAGTCCTGTGCCGCCGCTGTCAGGACGCCGCCGGGACCGAGTTCGAGGTAGCGGGTGACGCCGTCGTCCGCGAGATGGCGGATGCCGTCGTGGAAGCGCACCGCTCCCCTCACGTGGCGTACCCAGTGCTCGGGTGAGGTCAGTTCGTCGGCGGTGGCCCGCCGTCCGGTCACATTGGTGACGAGGGGGATCTCGGGGCGGTGGTAGGTCAGTCCTTCGGCGACGCGGCGGAATTCGTCCAGCATCGGGTCCATGAGCGGTGAGTGGAAGGCGTGGCTGACCCGCAGGTGCTTGGTCTTGCGGCCGAGTGCGGTGAAGTGTGCGGCGATCTCCGTCACCGCCTCCTCGTCGCCGGAGACGACGACGGCGCGCGGGCCGTTGAGCGCGGCGACGGACACCTTGTCGCGCCGCGCCGCGTCGTCGACGAGCGGAAGCACCTCGTCCTCGGTGGCCTGGAGCGAGACCATGGCGCCGCCCTTGGGCAGGGCCTGCATGAGCCGGCCGCGGGCTGCCACGAGGGCGCAGGCGTCGGCCAGTGACAGCACACCGGAGACATGGGCGGCGGCCAGCTCGCCGATGGAGTGGCCGATCAGGACGTCGGGGCGCACGCCGAGGGACGTGACGAGCCGGAAGAGGGACGTCTCCACGGCGAAGAGCGCTGCCTGGGTGCACACGGTCTCGTCGAGCAGGGCGGACTCGGGCGTTCCGGCGGCGGCGAAGACGATGTCGCGCAGCGAGTGGCGGAGTTGCGGCGCCAGGTGGACATCGAGTTGTGCGCACGCGGCGTCGAAGGCTTCCGCGTACACGGGGAAGGCGGCGTGGAGTTCGCCGCCCATGCCGGGCCGCTGACTGCCCTGTCCGGTGAACAGGAAGGCGGTACGGGCGAGTCCGCCCGCGGCGGTGCCGGTCAGCAGGTGCGGGGCGGACATACCGGCGGCCAGGGCGGTGAGGCCGCGTACGAACTCCGCACGGTCCTCGCCGACGATGACAGCGCGGTGGCTGAGGCGGGCGCGGGTGGTGGCGAGCGCCTGGCCGATGTCGGCGGGGCGCGCGGTGGGCTCGTCGTCCAGGTGCTTCAGCAGCCGTTCGGCCTGGCCGGCGAGGGCCTTGGCGCTGCGAGCGGAGAGCACCCAGGGCAGGGGGCCGGGACCGGCCGCCGGGGAAACGCTGCCGTCGGTGCTACCGGAAACGCTGTCGGAAGCCTCGGCGGTCTCCGCCCCGTCACCGGAGCCGCCAACCCTCGCACCGCCAGCCCTCGCACCGCCGACCGGCACACCGCCTGCCGCAGCCGCGTCGGCGTCATCGGCGGCCGGTTCCTCCAGGAGCACGTGGGCGTTCGTACCGCTGATGCCGAAGGAGGAGACGCCGGCCCGAAGTGGTCCCGTCTCCTTCTCCCACGGGCGTGCCTCGGCGAGCACGGACACCGCGCCCTCGGTCCAGTCCACATGGGACGTGGGCGCGCCCACGTTGAGCGTGGCGGGCAGGACGCGATGGCGCATCGCCATCACCATCTTGATCACACCCGCGACTCCGGCAGCGGACTGCGCGTGCCCGATGTTGGACTTGACCGAGCCGAGCCACAGGGGCTGGTCGTCGCGGCGCCCCTGTCCGTAGGTGGCGAGCAGGGCGCGGGCCTCGATGGGGTCGCCGAGGGAGGTGCCGGTGCCGTGGGCCTCGACCGCGTCGATGTCGGCGGGGGTGAGCCGGGCGTCGGCGAGTGCCTGGCGGATCACCCGCTCCTGGGAGGGGCCGTTGGGGGCGGTCAGCTGGCTGCTGCGGCCGTCCTGGTTGACGGCGGAGCCGCGTACCACGGCGAGCACGGTGTGTCCGAGCCGGCGGGCGTCGGAGAGCCGTTCCACCAGGAGCAGCCCGGCGCCTTCTCCCAGGCTGGTGCCGTCGGCGCCGTCCGCGAAGGCCTTGACGCGGCCGTCCTCGGCCAGTCCGCGCTGGCGGCTGAAGTCGATGAGCGACGCGGGGGTCGACATGACGCAGACGCCGCCCGCGAGGGCCTGGTCGCACTCGCCGCGGCGCAGTGCCTGTACGGCCAGGTGCAGGGCGACGAGGGAGGAGGAGCACGCCGTGTCGACGGAGACGGCCGGGCCTTCGAAGCCGAAGGTGTACGAGATACGGCCGGAGGCGACGCTGCCCGCGCTGCCGTTGACGATGTATCCGTCGAGGCCCTCGGGGATTCGGCCGGCGTCGCCGAAGCGGGAGCCATAGTCGTTGTACATGACGCCGGTGAACACCCCGGTCCGGCTGCCGCGTTGGGCGAGCGGGTCGATGCCCGCCCGTTCGAAGACCTCCCAGCTGGTCTCCAGCAGCAGCCGCTGCTGGGGGTCCATGGCGAGGGCTTCGCGCGGGTTGATGCCGAAGAACTCCGGGTCGTGCTCGTCCGCGTCGTGGAGGAATCCGCCGTGCCGCGTGTAGCAGGTGCCGGAGCGCCGCGGGTCCGGGTCGTACAGCGCGTCGAGGTCCCAGCCCCGGCCGGCGGGGAGTTCGGTGATGGCGTCGGTGCCGTCGGCGACGAGCCGCCACAGGTCCTCGGGGGACCGGGCGCCGCCGGGGTAGCGGCATGCCATGCCGACGATGGCGATCGGCTCGTGATTCCGGGACTCGGCCTGGTGCAGACGGTCGCGCGTCTGCTGGAGGTCTGTGGTGACCCGCTTCAGATAAGCGCGGAGCTTGTCTTCATTCGCCATGTGCAGCAGTCCCCTTGGCGGCCGGAGTAACCAGGAAGTGTGTGGCCGTACGGGCGGAGCCGAGCGGGTACGGCCGGTCGCCAGAAAGGTCGCCGAAGGGACTTGCGCATCCCTAACCGCGCTCTAAAGAGCACCCGGGCGGGTCACGGCGGCCTTGGCCTTTAGGAGCGCTGAAGGCGTCTCCTTACCGTCAGCCGGACCGCGACGCACGAGGCACACACCGACGAGAGGACCCCCAACGATGCAGCCTCCCCAGCTGACCCTGAAGGCCGGCACCTCCTGGGCCGCGACGTACGAGCGCTGTGTGCAGGTGGCGCCCGAGGCGTTCGGCCCCGACCACGTACGCAACCGCTGGGCGGACGCCTGGCAGCACGACGGAGAGGCCGCCCCGGCCCTCTCCCCCGTCGACGGCACACCGATTCCCGGTCCGCCCCTGCTGAGTGGCGCGGAGGCCGCCGAGGCGGTGCGCGCGGCGCACCAGTTGCATCAGCAGTGGCGGCGGACTCCGCTGCGGGAGCGTCAGGCGCGGGTATCGGCGGCGCTGGACGCGCTGGAGTCGCACCGTGAGCTGCTGGCGCGGCTGCTGGTGTGGGAGATCGGCAAGCCGTGGAAGCAGGCGTGTGCCGATGTGGACCGGTGTGTCGACGGGGTGCGGTGGTACGTGGTGCAGAGCGAGCGGCAGCTCGCGGGCCGTGCCCCGCTGGACGGCCCGGTGAGCAACATCGCCAGTTGGAACTACCCGATGAGCGTGCTCATGCACGCGATGCTGGTCCAGACGCTGGCGGGCAACGCGGTCATCGCGAAGGTGCCCACCAACGGCGGGTTGTCCTGTCTGACGCTGGCCGGTGCGCTGGCCGTACGGGAGGGGCTGCCGCTCTCCCTCATCAGCGGGCGCGGCTCGGCGCTGTCGCCGGCGCTCGTGCGGTCGCCGGAGATCGGATGTGTGGCGTTCGTCGGCGGGCGGGCCGCCGGGGCGCGGGTGGCGGCCGGTCTCGCGGGCCTGGGCCGCCGGCACTTCCTGGAGCAGGAGGGCCTCAACTCCTGGGGTGTGTGGGAGTACAGCGACTGGGGGCTGCTGTCCGAGCAGATCCGGAAGAGCTTCGACTACGCGAAGCAGCGGTGCACGGCGTATCCCCGTTTCGTGGTGCAGCGTTCGCTGCTCGACCGGTTCCTCGCGGCGTATCTGCCGGCGGTCCGGGGCGTACGGTTCGGGCATCCGCTGGCCGTGGAGCTGCCCGATGACCCGTATCCGGAGCTGGACTTCGGTCCGCTCATCAACGACGCCAAGGCGAAGGAGCTGGCGGATCTGACGGACGGTGCGGTCGCGGGCGGTGGTCTGCCGCTGTATCGCGGGTCGATGGCCGACGGGCTGTTCCTGCCGGGGCAGCAGACGTCCGCGTATCTGCCGCCGGCGGCGATCCTGTCACCGCCGAACTCGTCGCCGCTGTTCCACGCGGAGCCGTTCGGTCCGGTGGACACGATCGTCGTCGTGGACACGGAGGCGGAGCTGCTGTCGGCGATGAACGTCTCGAACGGTTCGCTGGTGGCGACGGTCTCCTGCGACGACGAGACGACGGCGCTGCGTATCGGCGCGGAGGTCAGGTCGTTCAAGCTGGGCGTCAACAGGCCTCGTTCGCGTGGTGACCGTGAGGAGCACTTCGGCGGTCAGGGCAATTCCTGGCGTGGCGCCTTCGTCGGCGGTGACCTGCTGATGCACGCGGTGTCCCGCGGCCCGGCGGGTGAGCGTCTGCCGGGCAACTACCCCGACTACACGCTGCTGCCCGGCTGACCGCGCCCGGCCGGCGCACGCGCGACCGGTGTCCGGCCCTCGCGACAAGCACTCGCGACACGCCCTTGCGACACGCCCTCGCGACACGCCCTTGCCAGGGACAGGGAAAGGCCCGGGCAAGGGCGGCTTTAGCACGCACGACCAGCATGTCAAGCCGTACGGCACCTGTGAGAAAGGACCGCCAATGGACGCCTCAGACATCCGAATCCTGTCGGCCGCCTCCGCACTTCCCGGGCCGCCGGTGGACAATGCCGCGCTGGCCAGGAGGTTCGGCCTGGACAGGCTCTGGGAGCAGTGGGTGGACACGTTCATCGGTACGGGCACCCGGCATCTGGCGGTCGACCTGGACAGCGGTGAGATCACGTCCTCGCTGGTCGATCTGGGTGCGGAAGCGGGCCGGCTGGCCCTGGAGCGGGCCGATCTGCGGCCGTCCGACATCGATGTGATCGTGTTCGCCTCCGCCACGCCCGACGCGCTGCTGCCCACCACCGTCAATCTGGTCGCCGAGCGGCTGGGTATCAATGACATACCGAGCTATCAGCTCCAGTCGGGGTGTTCGGGGGCGTATCAGGCACTGGCGCTGGCCCGGCAGCTGCTTCTCGCCCGCGACTGCCGCAACGCGCTCGTGCTGGGCGGCGATGTGCTGGTGAAGCACTTCGATCTGACGATCGACATGCGCAAGCTGGCCCCGGCGGAGCTGGTCAACATGCTGCTGTTCGGGGACGGGGCGGGTGCCGCGGTCCTGACCCGGGACAAGCTGCCCGGCACGACCGCGCTGCGCCGTGTCGTGCACCGGGTGACCGGTGAGGGGCGGGCGCCGGGGCAGTCCGTGGAGTGGTTCGGTCTGGCGGACCGGCATCTCGACAAGCCGGCCGCCAAGGAGGACTACAAGGCGATCGAGGAGTCGGTGCCGCTGATGTCG
Organism: Streptomyces sp. NPDC006643; assembly: GCF_042870175.1. Lineage (NCBI taxonomy): Bacteria > Bacillati > Actinomycetota > Actinomycetes > Kitasatosporales > Streptomycetaceae > Streptomyces > Streptomyces sp. NPDC006643. Next base: position 12,741 of record NZ_JBIAHA010000025.1, read on the forward strand.
GCGGAGATCGTCAAAGAGATCCTGGACGATCTCCACTGGACCGAGCACGAGGTCGACTATCTGCTGCCGCCCCAGCTGTCGGGGAAGATGGCCGAGCGTGTGACGGAGACGCTGAAGATGAACGGCGCGGAGGAGATCACTTGTGTGCGGGAGACCGCGAACACCGGGAACGCCGTGCCGTTCATCCAGTTGGAGCGGGTGCTGCCGCAGATGGTCGGCGGTGACCGGGCGCTGGGCATCACGGTGGAGTCCAGTAAGTGGATCAAGGCGGGCTTCGCCCTGGAGAGGGTCTGATCGCCGATGTCCTCCTCCGGTTCTTACACCGCCACGGCTGACGACGCCCTCGACGAACTGCGCGCCCTGCACAAGGACGGACGTCTCGCGGAGCAATATCCGCGGGTGCGCGGGCTGCTGACCAACCTGACGGAGAATCAGCTCGGCGCCGCGGGACGGCTGCTGGCACGGGTCGACATCGACGAGGTACGGCGCCTGCACCCGTCGGTGCCGGTGGTCAAGGCCGCGGTCACGGGGCACGGGACGATCGGTGACCTGGTGCCTGCCCTCACCGCTCAACTGGCCCGGGCGGGACTGCTGTTGCGGGTCCGGGTCAGTGAGTTCGACTCCTACGTCTTCGATCTGTCCGATCCGGACAGCGGACTGTACGCCTACGCACCCGATCTGACGCTGTGTCTGCTCGATCAGCGCGTCGTGCTGGACGAGCTGCCCGTACCGTGGCGCCCGGCGGATCTGGAGCGGGTGCTGGCCGAGAAGGTCGCGCTGCTGGAGCGGCTGGTGGTGCGGTACGGCGCCGTCGCGTCGGGCCCGCTGGTGCTGAACACGCTGCCGCTGCTGGGTTCGGTGACCGCGCAGTTGGTGGATCACACGTCGCGGGCCGAGGTGTCCGCGCTGTGGCACGAGGCGAACGCGCGGCTGCTGCGGCTCACCGCGGAGCATCCGCATCTGACGGTCCTCGACGTGGCACCGTGGCTGGCCGCCGGGGTGCCCGCCGCCGACGCGCGCCTCAGTGTGTACGCGAAGGCGCATCTGTCGTCCGGTCTGCTCGCGGCGTACGCGAAGGAGGCCGGGCATCTCGTACGGCATCTCACCGGCCGGGCCAAGAAGGTGCTGGCGGTCGATCTCGACGAGACGGTGTGGGGCGGCATCCTGGGTGACGCCAGCATCGACGGCATCGAGGTCGCCGACACCTACCGGGGTGAGGCGTTCAACGGTTTCCAGCGGGTGCTGAAGCAACTCTCCTCCCAGGGCGTGCTGCTGACCGCGGTGAGCAAGAACGACCAGGACGCGGTGCGCGAGGTGCTGTCGACGCATCCCCGGATGGCGCTGCGCGAGGACGACTTCGTGCGGGTGGTGGCCAACTGGGATCCCAAGCACGGGAACATCGAGCAGCTGGCGGCCGATCTCAATCTGGGTGTCGACTCGTTCGTGTTCGTCGACGACAGTCCTTTCGAGTGCGGTCTGGTGCGGCACGAGCTGCCCGAGGTGGCGGTGGTGCAGCTGGACTCCGAACCGGCCCTGCATGTCGAGAAGTTGCTGCGGGACGGCTGGTTCGACGTACGGAATCTGACCGCCGAGGACCGGGTACGTCCCAGCCGCTACCGAGACGAGCTGGTCCGCAACGACTTCCTGGGCAGCTTCGACTCGCTCGACGAGTATCTGGCCAACCTCGGTGTCACCGTCCAACTGCGCGAGACCGAACCGCGCGACGTGCCACGTGTCTCGCAGATGACGTTGCGTACCAATCAGTTCAACCTCACCACGGTACGGCTCCAGGAGCAGCAGGTCCGCGAGCTGGCCGCCGATCCGGCGTCACGCGTGCTGGCCATCGCCTCGGCGGACCGGTTCGGCGACAACGGGCTGGTGGGCGCGGTCTTCACCCGCCAGGAGGGCACGACCACGTACATCGACAACTTCCTCCTCAGCTGCCGGGTGTTCTCCCGGGGTATCGAGCGGAGCTGTCTGGCCGTCGTGCTCGAACAGGCGAAGGCGGACGGCGCGACCGAGGTGATCGCGTCGTACCGGCGGTCCGCCAAGAACGGCAAGGTCGCGGCCTTCTACCCGCAGGCGGGATTCGCCGAAGTGGCCGACGACGGCGAGACGGTGACGTTCCGTCACACTCTCGACGCACTGCCCGGCCCGGCGCCCCATGTGCGGCTCAGTTTCCACTTCAACGGCTCGAAGGGAATCCCGAGTGAACAGCCTGGCTGAATTCGTCACTCTGATCCATGAGGAACTGGGCATCGAGGTGACCGTGGAGACGGTCGGCAAGAGCTGGGACAGCGTGCCCGGCTGGGACTCGGTGCATCTGATCACCCTCCTCTCCCTGCTGGAGCGGGAGACGCGGCGCCCCGTCTCGCTGCCCGACATGCTGGAGGCCGGGAGCCTCAAGGAGGTCTACGACCTGGCGGGCGGCCGATGACCGCGCCGTGCCTGGTACGCCCGCCCGTGGCGGACGCCGCGCTGCGGCTCGTCTGCTTCCATCACGCGGGCGGCGCCGCGTCGGCGTACCGGGGTCTCCAGGAGAAGCTGGGGCCGGACATCGATGTGATGCCCGTACAACTGCCGGGCCGGGAGAAGCGTGTCAGGACGCCGGCGGTCCGGTCCATGGATGTGCTGGTCGACGAACTCGACGCGCAGCTCGGCCCGTTCCTGGACGGTCCGTATGTGCTGTACGGGCACAGCATGGGCGCACTGATCGCGCACGATCTGACGCTGCTGCGCCAGGAGCGTGGCTCCCGGCCGCCGGAGCGGCTGATCGCGGGCGCGTGTGCGGCGCCGGGGCGCGCCGGTGTGGCGGGGCTCGGGGCGCTGGCCGAGCTGGCCGACCGGGAGCTGCTTGAGCTGATGCTGGCCGGCGGCGGGACGTCCGCCGCGCTGCTGAACCACCCCGAGTGGATGAAGTGGGCGCTGGGGCTGCTCCGTAACGACCTGCGGCTGTGCGGCAGTCGGCCGGAGCGCCCCGGCGGCGCGCTGCTGAGCTGCCCGGTCGATGTGTTCGCGGGGCTCGACGACTCGCTGGTCCCCGTGGAGGAGGCGGAACAGTGGGCCGACCGCACGACGGGCGCGTTCCGTGCCCATTGGTTCCCCGGTGGTCACTTCTTCACCCGCGAGTCGGAGGCCGCGTTCCTGGGCCGGCTGCGGGACGTACTCGACACGGTGCGGGTGCCCGTGTCCATGGGCGCCTTCGTGGGAGGCCGCGTCTGATCCGGTACGCACGCGACTGCGGCCCCCGCCCTTCCGGGCAGGGGCCGCTCTTGTGGGGGGCTCTCTTGGTCAACGGGCGTTGAGCAGCGGACTGCGCGGCCCGTCCAGGAGCATGTCTGGCGCGTCCTCGCCGTTGAGGATTGCCTGTTGCAGCTCCCGCAGAGAGCGGCACGGCTCCAGTCCGAGTTCTTCGTTGAGAGCGCGCCTCACCAACTGGTAGACGTGGAGGGCCTCCGCCCGTCGCTCCGCGCGGTGCAGAGCGATCATGAGATAGCGGTAGAAGACCTCGCGGAGTGGATACTCGACGATGAGCATCTGTAGCCGGCCCACCACCTCCCGGTGGCGTCCGAGCCTGAGGTAGTTCTCGATGAGCATCTCGTGGCACTCGACCCTGGTCTCTTCGAGCCAGGTCACATAGGTGTTGACGAGCGGGCCGTCGCGCAGGTCGTGCAGGGCCGGGCCTCGCCAGAGTGCCAGCGCCGCCTCAAGAGAGGCCACCGCTTCTTCGTGGCGGCCGAAGGCGGCGTGGGTACGCCCCTCCTCGACTTTGCTTGCGAAGTCCAGGGCGTCGACGTCGTCGGCGCCGACCTGGATCAGATAGCCGGGTGACCGGGTGACGATGGAGCTCTGTGACTGACCGGGACGGCTGAGGAACGCGCGGAGCTGCGAGATGTAGACGTGCAGCGAAGCGCTCGCCCGACGGGGCGGGTTCTCCCCCCACAGCTCGGTGAATAGCTGTCCGGTAGTGACGACCTGACCTGACCGCGAAAGCAGCGCGGCCAGCAGAACTTCCATCTTGCGTGCACTGATAAATCTCATGCCGTGCACGTCAACCACCCGTAATGGGCCAAGAATGTCGTAACGCAATTATCCCCCAGTTGTCGAATTCGATGAAATCGACCAGGAGCAACGCTCCCATGGCTGCACCCGCCACTCAACCCCTATATCGACCCCTAACCGGCCCCCACGAGGGGTTCTTCCACAAAGTCAACCGACCTGCCATGAGCAGTTAACAACGGCATGGTGTGAGCCATCACACAGCTTCATCCATATCGACGGTCACGCGCTGCAACTCGCGCCGACCGGCGATTTCCAGCTTTCGATAAATCCGCGTCAAATGTTGCTCGACCGTGCTTACGGTCACATAGAGACGGCTCGCTATTTCCCGATTGGTATACCCACGGGTGGCGAGAATGGCGACCTTCCGCTCGGATTCGCTGAGGCGTTCCAGGGTCGCTTCTTCCTCGGCGGCGAGTTCATCACTGCCGAGTTCGAAACCGGGCAGGATCTGTGCGCACAGCGGCTCGGCCGAGCGCTCCTTCGCCAGCCGCCAGGCGCGGCGCTTGGTCATCCGGCCCTTCACGTCGTCGCCGGCTTCCTCGTACGCCCTGGCCAGGTCCGCGAGCGCCCGCGCCAGCTCGTATCCGTCCCTGGACCAGTGCAGTTCACCGACGGCCTGGCGCAGCAGCCGGATCCGGTTGCTCTGCGGGGACACCGCCGCTCGCAGCCGCAGCGACATCCCGCGCACCCGGTGGGTACTCGTGTCGTACGACTCCAGCTGGCCGGTGATCAGTTCGGCGGCCCGCTCCGTCTCGCCGAGTGCGAGCCGGGCCTCGGCGGCGTCGAGGCGCCACGGCACCAGGGCGGGCCGGTCCATGCCCCATTCCCCGGCCAGTTCACCGATCCGGCCGAGGTCGTTCATCGCCGCGGCGGCGTTGTCGGTGGCCAGGTGGTAGCGACCGCGGGCGCGCAGATACGCGAACACGTCGGCGTTCGCGAACAGCTGTTCCGGCACGGCCTGTTCCAGCAGTACGCCGGCAGCGGCGTACTGGCCCATGGCCGTGTGGGCGACGATCCGGCTGACCTTGACCCCGACGGCGAACACGCTGTGGCTGCGCAGCGGCACCAGTTCCGTGGCCCGGAGCGCGTGCGCCAGGGCCTCGGGGAACGCGCCCCGGAGAAGGGCGATCTCGGCGAGGGCCGAGGCGAACAGGGTCTGCCAGCCAGGGGCGTTGCGCCGGCCCGCCTCCTTGTCGAAGCGCAGGGCGAACTCCTCGGCGGAGCCGGAGCGGCCCGTGAAGGCGAGCACCTTGAGGTGGTTGATCAGCGCCGGAAGCGTGGAGTCGACGAGCGGGGAGATGTGCAGACTCCGCTCGGCGGCGGCAGCGGCCGTCTCCTCCAGGTCCGCGTCCGCCGCCAGCCACAGTGAACTCGCGGCGGACTGGGCCGGGATCAGCATGCCCGCCCGAGGCCGCGGCGGCGTCGGTACGGGAGCGGCCGACGCCGTGTCAGGCACGGCCGGAGCCGGGGGCGTCCCGCCCTGGTGCACCATGAGCAGCGTGCTCCACAGTTCCCTGACGTAGGGCTGGACCTTGCCGCGCCCGGTTGTCGAGGGGGCCTGCGGGGCGGGTGGCCCCGGGGGTCCGGGTGGGGAGGCGGGCTGTCGGGCGGGCGGTGCGGATGTGGAGGGGAGCGGTCCGGGCGGGGGCTGCTCCTCGCCCGCGCTGCGCAAGGTCATCCGGCTGAGCAGGCTGCCCGCCATCGGGGTCAGCAGTTCCGTGCGGTGGGCCCGTACCGTATCGGTCAACTGCTGTTCGCCGACCGAGGGGTTGAGCCGACAGGTGATGATGGCGGCGCTGAGACGGATCACCGCCCGCTGCTTCTCGTCCCCGCACGCGTGCTCGGCGAGATTCAGCAGCCGCAGGGCCTCCTCCGCGTCGTCGCCGGCGATCACGTGGGTGGCCGCGTCCTGGAGAACCGCGACTCCCCAGGGTTCCTCGGCCCGCCCGGCCGCCGTGAGATGGCGCGCGATCTCCGTGGAGTCGGCGGCGCGCGCGTACAGCAGGGCGGCGGCTCTGCTGTGGAGCGCGGCACGGCGCTGCGCGGGCAGCGATTCCAGTACGGCGGCCTCGGCGATCGGGTGGCGGAACCGGTAGCCGTCCGCGATGCCGGTGGCATTGAGTATCTGCGTGCCCTGGTGCGCGGACGCGGGCGTGACGTCGAGCAGGGCGCTGAGCAGATCGAGACCGCTGCGCTCGCCGAGGACGGCCATGGCGACGGCGACGTCATGCGTCACGGCGCCGCCGCGGGCCAGGCAGGTGAGCACCGACCGGGCGAACGGACCGCGCAGGCCGGGCTCCAGGCGTACTTCGCCCGCCCGGCCGGCCGGCGGCGCGCACTCGGCGAGCAGCGCGCGCAACAACAGGGGATTCCCGCCGCTCACCGCGGAAATCTCTCCGGCGAACTTCGCGCCGGCCGTTCCCGCCGGTGGACCGCCGTCGCCATGCTGAGCGATCATGCGGGCGGCGCCGCCACAACTGAGCCTGCTGACATGAATTCTGCGAAAATGCTGCTGCCGCCAGATCTCGGTGTGAAATGACGCCCCCTGAAGATCAGGCTCCAGGGTCTGCGCCATCAGCAACGTAATACCGTGTGGCCGAAACGCCTCGATCATTTGCAGTACGGCATCGAGGCGTTCCGGGGCCGCCTTGTGTGCATCGTCCATGCGTATAACCAAGGAGCGATCACCGAGTAGATCTTCTACGTCCAGAGAAGAGCGCGGCATTTCGGCCAACTCGCGCCACGCGTTTCCGGCGGACAGTCTGACGAAGCCCGAACCGGACACCGTAAGAACTGCCGCCCCGGCGGCCGACACCTCCGCCACAATCGCGTCCAGCAACGCGGACTTCCCACATCCGGCAGCTCCCTCGACGAGAGCCACGCTCACGGCCCCCGGTGCGCCACGGGCAATTGCCAGCCGCAACGCCCCGAGTTCCACCTCCCTCTCCACCAGCATTGCCATTCCCCCGTATCCACGTTGCCCGCATCTCTCGAACCGGACAACTGGTCCGTAATTGGGCGCCGTTCAGCACATGGAAACAAAACAGACGAAAGCCCTGTCGCGTGTGCGGCTTCGTCGCTGGACGTCCGACGTGAAGGCAGGCTCCACCATCGCACGGCGGGGCCCGCCTTCACTGACGACGATGGTCGTGCCGCACGATCGTCCCGCCCGAGGTCCCGCCCGCGGTTCCGCCCGCGGTTCCGCCCGTCGGGACGTCGGGCGGGATGTCCGTCGGGACATCGGGCGGGACGTCGATCAGACGGCCCGTCAGGAAGCGGGCGCCGCGGCATTCTGCGGGCCGCCGGTCGATGCGGCTTGAGAAGAGGCCATGGCCTTCTTACGGGCCCGCGCCATCCCGAACAGGAACAGGACCACTCCCCCGGCCATCCAGGAGGTGAGTACCAGGACGGGTACGAGAGCGCCGTTGCCCTCGAAGTACGCGACGGACCGCAGCAGCGTGCCGCCCGCGCCCGGCGGCAGCAGTTGGCCGAGCGTGCTCCAGCCGTCGGGAAGCATCTCCGGCGCACTGCTCAGCCCGGACAGGGGATTACCGATGAGGATGACGAGGAGACCGCCGACACCGAGTCCCGGATTACCGAAGGCCGCCCGCAGCCCGAGGATCATCCAGGCGGTCGCCGCGAGACTCAGCGCGGCGGCGGCCGTCATCAGGAAGAGGTTGCCGTCGTCCACGGAGCCGAACACGTACTTGATCATCGCGCTGAGGACGAAGCCACCGATCACGGAGAACAGGAAGACACCGCTCACCTGCCGCCCCAGCCCACGGACCTGCATCAGGATCAGGACCGCGGCCAGCCAGCCGCCGAGAACCATCGGCAGCGAGCCGGAACTCAGACCGGCGCCGGTGGGATCGTCCGCGGGCAGCGGCTTCACGTCCTCCACCGCGCCGGGCGGGGTCCCGCCGCGCAGTTGTGAGCCCAGTTCCTTCAGCACATTGGCCACCGGCAGGCCGGCCTGGCTGGCGATAATCATCGAGGGATCCTCGGCACCGTGGGTGACCACGGCTCCGTACACCTCGTGATCGTCGATGAGACGGCGCGCCTCCTGCGTGTCGGACACCTGGGTGATGTCGAACGCTCCTGGCCGCTCCTTCTCCAGTCGCGTGCCGAGCGCGTCGGCGGCAGCCTGCTCGCCCACGACCGCGATCGGGATGTCACGCGGCCCGAGATGGATCTGAGGCAGGGCGAAGGCGACGAGGATGCCGGCCAGGAAGAGGGTGACGATGACGACCGCACGAAGGGTGACCGCCCAGGACGACGTGGGCGGCGGAGTCGCCGCACCTCCTGCCGCTGCTCCCGGGGTCGCAGCGGTGGCTGACGAAGTGGACACGTAAAGCTCCTTAGTTCACGTACGGGAGGTGCACGTACCGGAGTTCCGAGTTCCTGGACTTCCGGTACCGGGTCGAGGTACGAGGAGTTGGGCGACGTACGAGGAGTTGGGCGACGTACGAGGAGTTGGGCGAGGTAGGAGGAGTTGAGGGGCCGGAAGTTCACGTACCGGACGGCGGCGGCCGGTCGATCCGGACTTTGACGGCCTCGGGCTCCGGCAGCCCCATACCGACCTGCTGGATCACACAACGGAGCAGCTCGGAGTAGGGGATGCCGTCATCCGCGGTGTCGAGCCAGTGCCGCAGCGAAGCCCTTATGGCGCAGACCGCGACGCCTGCGGCCAGCGCGGGGAAGAGATCGTCCTGCGGATGGGTGCCGGTGCGTACCGCTATCTCCTGCGTCAGCGCCCGCTCTATCTGCGCGTACGCCTTGAACTGTTCCGTCTCCAGCGCCGGTGAACTCCGGATCAGGCGTGCGCTCATCCGCCACTCCTCCGACATCGCGTCGCGCTCCGGGATGTACAGGGCGGCGGCGTGCGCGATGGAGTCCCAGAGAGGTTCGTCGTCGGGCCGGCCGGCGACGGCGTGGCGAAGGCCGGCGGCCCGTGCCAGGACGAGGCTGACGATCGCCTCGTGCTTGTTGGAGAAGTAGTTGCTGAAGGTCCGGGGGGACACTCCCACCGCTGCGGCGATGTCCTCGATCAGAACGCCGTCCAGGCCCCGCTCGGCCGCGAGGTGCAGAGCGGCTTCGCCCAACGCTTTTCGCGTGGCGATCTTCTTGCGCTCCCGCAACCCCAGGCCCTCGGTGTGGTCTTCAGCCATGCGGCAACCGTAGCTATGATTGTGCGCGCTACGCAAGTTTTCCCAACTAGCAATATTTCTTACCGCGCACCCAAGGCGCTTTAGATCACGGAAAGGTCCTCCTTAGCAACCCGACCGACTGTGGTCGCGACCCGGACCACTGGAGCTTCCCGTGGGCGCGCCCCGGAGGGCCTGGCCCGCCAAGCAGTCGATTCCAAGGGGCAGTTGACGCGATGACGACTGAGCAGACGAACCTTCACGCCACTGGCGAGCAGGCGGCACAGGCCACGCAGGAGATGCGGGCGCAGGGCGTGGAGCCTGCGGAGTCCGTGGGGGCTTCGGGGTCCGTGCGGTCTACGGGGTCTGTGGGGTCCGTGAAGCCTGCGGAGTCCGCGGCGAACGACCCGATCGCCATCGTCGGTCTGTCCTGCCGTCTTCCCGGAGCCCCCGACGCCGACAGCTACTGGGACCTGCTCAAGGAGGGCCGGAGCGCCATCACGAAGACCCCGGCCGACCGATGGGACGCCGACGCTCTGTACGACAGCGACATCACCGTGCCCGGCAAGATCAACTCCCGCTACGGCGGCTTCCTCGACCGCGACAGCATCGTCGGCTTCGATGCCCGTTTCTTCGGCATCGGACCGCGCGAAGCGCTCGCCATGGACCCGCAGCAGCGGCTGCTGCTGGAACTGAGCTGGGAGGCGTTCGAGAACGCCCGCATCGTCCCCGACCAGCTGTCAGGCAGCCGCACCAGCGTGTTCGTCGGGTCCATCTGGAACGACTTCGCGACCCTGCTGAACCGCGGCGGACTCGACGCGATCACCCGGCACTCCCTGACGGGTGTCCACCGCAGCATCATCGCCAACCGCATCTCGTACACGTACGGGCTGCGAGGCCCCAGTCTCGCCGTCGACTCGGGACAGTCCTCCTCCCTGGTGGCGGTACACCTCGCCTGCGAGAGCCTGCGCAACGGAGAGAACACCCTCGCCATCGCCGGCGGCGTCAATCTGAGCCTCGCCCCGGAGAGCCAGATCGCCTCGGGCAAGCTCGGCGGCTACTCCCCCGACGGCCGGTGCTTCACGTTCGACGCGCGTGCGAACGGCTACGTACGGGGCGAAGGCGGCGCCCTCGTCGTCCTCAAGCCTCTGTCCCGGGCGCTCGCGGACGGCGACCGTGTGCACGCGGTGATCCGCGGCAGCGCGGTGAACAATGACGGCGGCGGCCACAGCCTCAGCTCCCCCAGCCGTCAGGGCCAGGAAGAGCTGCTGCGCCAGGTCTACGAGCGGTCGGGGGTCTCCCCGTCCGAGGTCAGGTACGTGGAACTCCACGGCACAGGTACGCCGGTCGGCGACCCGATCGAGGCGGCGGCACTCGGCTCCGCGCTGGGGGTCGAACGCGCGGCGGACGCGGCACCCCTGCACGTCGGCTCGGTCAAGACGAACATCGGCCACCTGGAGGGCGCCGCGGGCATCGCGGGCCTCCTGAAGACCGTACTCAGCCTCACCCATCGGGAACTCCCCGCGAGCCTGAACTTCGAGTCGCCGAATCCACAGATCCCCCTGGAGGAGCTGAACCTCCAGGTCCACGCGGAGCACGGCGCCTGGCCCGGTGGGGAAGGGCGCTTGGTCGCGGGGGTCTCTTCGTTCGGGATGGGTGGCACGAATGCGCATGTGATTGTGGAGGAGGCGCCGGCGGTTGAGCCGGTCGCGGAGCCGGTCGGTGCGATTCCGGGTGTGGGTGTGGTGCCGTGGGTGTTGTCGGCGAGGTCGGCGGTGGCGTTGCGGGAGCAGGCGGGTCGTCTGTCGGCGGTTGCGGGTGCTGATCCGGTGGCGGTGGCACGGGCGTTGATCACCTCGCGGGCGCGGTTCGATCACCGCGCTGTGCTGATCGGTGGGTCGGCGGAGGAGTTGCTGGCCGCAGCTGGGGCGTTGGCGGTGGGTGAGCCGTCACCGCATGTGGTGACGGGTCAGGTCGGGTCGGGTGCCGGGCGGACGGTGCTGGTGTTCCCCGGGCAGGGCTCGCAGTGGGCGGGCATGGCGATCGAACTCGCCGCCGAGCTGCCCGCGTTCCGGGAACGGCTGGACGAATGCGCGGCGGCGCTCGCGGAGTTCACCGACTGGAACTTGTGGGACGTCCTGAACGAAGGCGAGGGTGCCCCCTCACTGGACCGGGTGGATGTGGTCCAGCCCGTGTTGTGGGCGGTGATGGTGTCACTCGCCACCGCGTGGGCCGACCTCGGGGTGGTGCCGGATGCGGTGGTGGGTCACTCCCAAGGTGAGATCGCGGCGGCGACGGTCGCCGGGATCCTGACCCTCCAGGACGGCGCACGCATCACCGCCCTGCGCTCGAAGGCACTGACCGCACTCGCCGGCACCGGCGGCATGGTCTCCGTCCCCCTGCCGGCCGAGGAAGTCCAGAGCCATCTGGACACCCACGCACCCACGTTGACGATTGCCACGATCAACGGTCCGGCGTCCACCGTCATAGCCGGAGACGTCACCGCGCTGGAGGAAGTACTCGCGCACTACCAGGACATAGATGTACGGGCACGGCGTATCGACGTCGACTACGCCTCCCACACCCCCCACATCGACCAACTCGCCGACCAGCTAGCCGACCTCCTGGCCCCCGTCACCCCACAAGCGGTCACGGACGTCGCGTTCTACTCCACCGTCACCGGCGAACGCATCACCGACACCACCACCCTGGACGCCGCCTACTGGTACCAGAACCTCCGCCGCACCGTCCGGTTCGAGACCACCACCCGCACTCTCCTGGCCGACGGCTACGGCCTCTTCATCGAAGCGAGCCCGCACCCCGTCCTGACCATCGGCATCCAGGACACCACCGACACCACCGAGAGCAACGCCGGCGTCACGGTCATCGGCACACTGCGGCGACAGCACGGAACCCTCACACAACTCCTCACCTCCGCCGCCCAGGCCCACACCACCGGCACCCCCATCAACTGGACGCACCTCCTGCCTGAAACATCTCAGACGGTCGACCTCCCCACCTACCCCTTCCAGCATCAGGAGTTCCCGCTCCCCTCAGGCGGGCCCGTTGTCGTCGCAGCCGGCGAGGCGGCGCCTGCGGTCGAGCTTCCTGATCTCACCGAGGACGCCCCGGACGGTGCCCCCGCTCTGGTCGCCCGTCTGGTCGGGATTCCGCGTCCCGAGCAGGAGAAGATCCTGCTGGACATGGTCCGTTCGAACTCGGCCATTGTGCTCGGCCATGCATCTTCGACCTCGGTGGACGACGACCGAAGCTTCAAGGAGCAGGGGTTCGACTCTCTCGGAGCCGTCGAACTGCGTAACCGGATCGGGGAAGCGACAGGTCTGCGGCTGCCGCCCACCGGCATCTTCAACTACCCGACTCCGAACGAACTCGCACGTCACTTGCTGAGCCGCCTCGTCGGCGGCGACACCAGCCACCTCGATCCACTGATCCAGCCGTCGGCCGTCACCGATGAGCCGGTGGCGATCGTAGGCATGGCGTGCCGCTACCCGGGCGGTGTGTCGTCGCCGGAGGACCTGTGGCGCCTGGTAGCGGAAGGCACGGACGTCATCTCCGAGTTCCCCACCAACCGAGGCTGGGACCTTGACGGTCTCTACGACCCTGACTCGCAGAAGGACGGCAGTACCTATACCCGGCAGGGCGGATTCCTTTACGACGCCGACGAGTTCGACCCTGAGTTCTTCGGGATCAGTCCGCGAGAGGCGCTGGCGATGGATCCGCAGCAGCGGTTGCTGCTGGAGACGGCCTGGGAGGCACTTGAGCGCTCCGGCATCGCACCCGACTCGCTGGTGGGCGAGCCCACCGGAGTCTTCATCGGAACGATGGCACAGGAGTACGGCCCCCGGCTCGCCGAACCCGTCGACAACGTCGGCGGATACCTGCTGACCGGTAACAGCATCAGTGCGGCGTCGGGTCGCATCGCCTATTCGCTCGGTCTCAAGGGCCCGGCGGTGTCGGTGGATACGGCGTGTTCGTCGTCGTTGGTGGCGTTGCACATGGCGGCGCAGTCGTTGCGCCAGGGCGAGAGTTCTCTCGCGTTGGCGGGTGGGGTGACGGTCATGTCGTCGCCGGGTCTGTTTGTGGAGTTCAGCCGCCAGCGGGGCCTGTCCGTCGACGGTCGTTGCAAGCCGTTTGCGGATGCGGCGGATGGTACGGGGTGGGGTGAGGGTGTCGGTCTGCTGGTGTTGGAGCGGTTGTCGGATGCGGAGCGTCATGGGCATCGGGTGCTGGCGGTGTTGCGGGGTTCGGCGGTGAATCAGGATGGTGCGAGCAATGGTCTGACGGCGCCGAACGGTCCGTCGCAGGAGCGGGTGATCCGGCAGGCGCTGGCGGGTGCGGGGCTGGCCGCGGCCGAGGTGGACGCGGTGGAGGCGCACGGCACGGGTACGCGGCTGGGCGACCCGATCGAGGCGCAGGCGCTGCTCGCGACGTACGGGCAGGGGCGTCCGGAGGACCGGCCGCTGTATCTGGGGTCGGTGAAGTCGAACATCGGCCATACCCAGGCTGCCGCGGGTGTGGCGGGTGTGATCAAGATGGTGATGGCGATGCGGGCGGGTGTGCTGCCGCAGTCGCTGCACGTCGACAAGCCGTCGGAGCATGTCGACTGGACAGCGGGAGCCGTCGAGCTGCTTGCCGAGGCACGCCCCTGGTTGAACGACCAGCATCCACGCCGGGCGGCCATCTCTTCCTTCGGCGTCAGCGGCACCAACGCCCACGTCATCATCGAGCAAATACCGACGGCAGAACCGGCTTCCGATACGGCCACTCCAGTACTGAGCCCCACTGTTGTCCCGTGGGTGGTGTCGGCGAAGTCGGGGGTGGCGTTGAGGGAGCAGGCGGGTCGTCTGTCGGCGGTTGCGGGTGCTGATCCGGTGGCGGTGGGGCGGGCGTTGGTCACCTCGCGGGCCGGGTTCGATCACCGCGCGGTCCTCATCGGTGAAACGGCGGAGGAACTGCTGGCCGCAGCTGGGGCGTTGGCCTCGGGTGAGCCGTCGCCGTATGTGGTGACGGGCCAGGTCCCGTCAGGTACGGGCCGAACGGTACTGGTGTTCCCCGGCCAGGGATCGCAGTGGGCGGGCATGGCGGTGGAACTCGCCGCAGAGCTGCCCGCCTTCCGGAACCGCCTGGACGAATGCGCAGCAGCGCTCGCGGAGTTCACGGACTGGGATCTCTGGGACGTTCTCAACGAAGTCGAGGGTGCGGCTTCGCTGGAGCGGGTCGACGTCGTGCAGCCCGTTCTCTGGGCGGTGATGGTGTCACTCGCCGCAGCGTGGGCCGACCTCGGAGTCGTCCCCGACGCGGTCGTCGGTCACTCCCAAGGTGAGATCGCGGCGGCGACGGTCGCCGGGATCCTGACCCTCCAGGACGGCGCCCGCATCACCGCCCTGCGCTCGAAGGCACTCACCGCACTCGCCGGCACCGGCGGCATGGTCTCCGTCCCACTCCCCGCAGACCAGGTCCAGGCCCACCTCGACGCCCACGCCCCCACGCTGAGCATCGCCACGGTCAACGGTCCCGCGTCCACGGTCATCGCCGGAGACGTCACCGCGCTGGAGGACGTGCTCGCCCACTACCAGGCCATAGATGTACGGGCACGGCGTATCGACGTCGACTACGCCTCCCACACCCCCCACATCGACCAACTCGCCGACCAGCTCGCCGATCTCCTGGCCCCGGTCACCCCACAAGCCGTGACCGAGGTCGCGTTCTACTCCACGGTGACGGGTGAACGCGTCACTGACACCACCACCCTGGATGCCGGGTACTGGTACCAGAATCTGCGCAGGACGGTCCGGTTCGAGACCACCACCCGCACTCTCCTGGCCGACGGCTACGGCCTCTTCATCGAGGCGAGCCCCCACCCCGTCCTGACCATCGGCATCCAGGACACCACCGACAGCGACCCTGGCGTCACGGTTATCGGCACTCTGCGGCGCCAGCAGGGCACGCTCGCGCAGCTCCTGACCTCCGCCGCCCAGGCCCACACCACCGGCACCCCCATCAACTGGACCCGTCTCCTGCCTGAAACATCCCAGACGGTCGACCTGCCGACCTATCCGTTCCAGCGTGAGTCGTACTGGCTGAGGTCTTCCTCCCGTCCGCAGGACGCGACGTCGCTGGGTCAGTCGGGCAGTGAGCACGCCCTGCTCGGAGCACGGATCGACCTCGCCGACACCACCACCCTCTTCACCGGCCGGCTCTCCCTCAGTACTCATCCCTGGCTCGCCGACCACGCCGTCGCCGGCACCGTCCTCCTCCCCGGCGCAGCCCTCGTCGACCTCGCCCTCCACGCCGGACTCCACACCAACCACCCCCACCTCGCCGAACTCACCCTCCACGCACCCCTCACCCTCGACCAGGCCACACCCCGCCAACTCCACCTCACCCTCCACCCCGCCCACAACGGCACCCGCACCCTCACCATCCACACCCGCCCCGACAACGACACCGGGGCCGAATGGACCCAGCACGCTGACGGCCTCCTCACCCAGCACCAGCCCACACCACCCCAGCCTTCAACCACCTGGCCACCCCCCGGCGCTGATCCCGTCGACGTCACCGGTCTCTACGAGGACCTGCACACCCGCGGCTACCACTACGGCCCCCTCTTCCAAGGCCTCACCACCGCCTGGAGACACGGCAACGACCTCTACGCCGAGATCGCCCTCCCCGAGAACACCGACACCACCGGCCACACCATCCACCCCGCCCTCCTCGACGCAGCCCTCCACACCGCACTCCTCACCACCACCACCGACGAACTCCACCTCCCCTTCACCTTCACGAACACCCACCCCCACGCAACCCACGCCACCCACACCCGCGCCCACCTCACCACCCACAACAACACCCACACACTCCACCTCACCACCAACAACAACCAACCCCTCCTCACCACCACCCTCACCACCCGACCCACCACCCCCCACCAACTCACCACCCGACTCCCCCTCTACGACCTCCAGTGGTCGCCCATCCCACAGACACAGACATCTGAAGCAACAACCCCGCCGCACAGCATCTACGACATCACAACTCCCCACACCGATGATCACCTCACCGCGCTCCGCGCCACACTCAACACCACCCTCACCCACGTCCAGAACTGGCTCACCAACCCCGACCACACCGACGAACACCTCGTCATCCTCACCCACCACGCCACCCCCACCCCCGACAACAACGACACCGTCAACCTCACAACAGCCCCCATCTGGGGACTCATCCGCACCACCCAAACCGAACACCCCAACCGCATCACCCTCATCGACACCGACGACCACCCCACCTCCCACCACAACCTCACCACCACCATCACCACCGCCCTCACCCACAACCACCCCCAAATCACCCTCCGCAACGGCACACCCCACACCCCCCACCTCACCCACACCACCACCACCGAAGACGTAAGGAACTCCCTCGACATCGAGGGAACCACCCTGATCACCGGTGGCACAGGTGGCCTGGGCGGTCTGGTCGCGCGGCATCTGGTGACAGAGCACGGTGCGCGGCATCTGCTGTTGGTGAGCCGACGAGGTTCGGACGCCGACGGGGCCGGAGAGCTGGCTGCGGAGCTGCGTGAACTCGGTGCGACCGTCACGGTGGAGGCGTGTGATGTGGCCGACCGCCAGTCCCTGGCGGACCTCCTGGACACCGTGTCCACCGACCACCCCCTCACGACCGTGATCCACGCGGCAGGCGTCCTCGACGACGCGACGGTCGAGGCGTTGACGCCCGAGCACATCGAACGCGTCCTCGTCCCCAAGACCGACGCCGCCTGGAACCTGCACGAACTCACCCAGGAACGCGGCATCGAGCTCAGCGCGTTTGTGATGTTCTCGTCGGTGGCCGGTGTACTGGGCAATGCCGGACAGGCCAACTACGCGGCGGCGAACGCGTACCTGGACGGGCTCGCACATCACCGACGCTCGCTGGGGCTGGCCGCCCAGTCCCTGGCGTGGGGCCTGTGGGCCGAGGCCAGCGGCATGACCGGAGCACTCGACGCGACGGACCACGAGCGGCTCGCCCGAGGAGGCATCCGGGCGCTGCCCGGGGAGCAGGGACTCGCGCTGCTGGACGCGGCGTGGAGTATGGACTCGGCAGTGCTCGTCCCGGCTGCGTTCGACATACGTGGGCTGCGTACACGCGCGCAGCAGGGCGGCACGGTGCCGCTGATGCTGCGAAAGCTGGTGCCGTCGGCAGGGGTCCGGGCGCTGGCGCGTGCCGGTTCGGCTCCTGCGGCGGCGGACGGTCTGGCCGGTCGGCTGGTTGCGATGCCGGACGTGGAGCGGGAGCCGTTCCTGCTCAACGTCGTACGCGGCGAGATCGCCGCTGTACTCGGGCACTCCTCGCCGGGGACGATCGATGAGGAGCGGGCTTTCAAGGAGCTGGGCTTCGACTCGCTGACCGCCGTCGAACTCCGTAACCGCCTCAACGCGGCCACCGGGCTCACCCTGTCCAGCACCCTCATCTTCGACCACCCGACACCCATCAGGCTCACCGGCCACCTGCTCTCGCGCATCCTGGGCACGAGCAGCACGCCGGTCTCCGGAACGGTTCCTCCGGTCGCTGCCACGAACCCGGACGAGCCGGTGGCGATCGTGGGCATGGCGTGCCGCTACCCCGGTGGTGTGTCGTCGCCGGAGGATCTGTGGCGGCTGGTCGCGGAGGGCACGGACGCCATCTCGGGGTTCCCCACCAACCGAGGCTGGGACGTGGAAAGCCTCTATCACCCCGACCCCGAACACCTCGGAACGTCCTACTCCCGTGAGGGCGGATTCCTTTACGAGGCCGACGAGTTCGACCCGGTCTTCTTCGGGATCAGCCCGCGTGAGGCCATGGCGATGGATCCGCAGCAGCGGTTGCTGCTGGAGACGGCCTGGGAGGCACTTGAGCGGTCCGGCATCGCGCCCGACTCGCTGCGCGGCAGCCGGACCGGCGTCTTCGCCGGAGTCATGTACGACGACTACGCGAGCCGGCTGAACGGCGCACCGGAGGGGTTCGAGGGCCAGCTACTGACCGGAAGCGCGGGCAGTGTCGCCTCGGGTCGTATCTCGTACTCGCTGGGCCTTGAAGGCCCGGCGGTGTCCGTGAACACAGCATGCTCGTCGTCGTTGGTGGCGTTGCACATGGCCGCGCAGTCGTTGCGCCAGGGCGAGAGCACACTGGCGCTGGCGGGCGGGGTGACGGTCATGGCGTCACCGGAACTCTTCGTGGAGTTCAGCCGCCAGCGAGGCCTCTCCGCCGACGGACGGTGCAGGCCGTTCGCCGACGCCGCCGACGGCACGGGCTGGGGGGAAGGCGCCGGACTCCTCGTGCTGGAGCGGCTCTCCGATGCCGAACGCAACGGACACCCGGTGCTGGCCGTGATACGCGGCTCTGCCGTCAATCAGGATGGTGCGAGCAACGGTCTGACCGCGCCGAACGGTCCCTCGCAGGAGCGCGTCATCCGCCAGGCGCTGGCCGGTGCCGGACTCACTCCGGCCGAGGTGGACGCGGTCGAGGCCCATGGCACCGGCACCACCCTCGGCGACCCCATCGAGGCCCAGGCACTGCTCGCCACGTACGGACAGAACCGCCCCGACAACCGGCCGCTGTATCTCGGATCCATCAAGTCGAACATCGGCCACACCCAGGCCGCCGCCGGCGTCGCCGGCGTCATCAAAATGGTGATGGCCATGAGGGCGGGCGTACTGCCGCAGTCGCTGCACGTCGACACACCATCGACGCACGTCGACTGGACAGCGGGAGCCGTCGAGATCCTGACCGACGCCCGCCCCTGGCCCAACGTGGAACGCCCGCGCCGCGCCGGCATCTCCTCCTTCGGCATCAGCGGCACCAACGCCCACGTCGTCGTCGAGCACTCCCCCAAGGACGCTCCCGCAGACGCACCCGATTCCCTCAACGGGCCGGTGCCATGGGTGTTGTCGGCGAGGTCGGCGGTGGCGTTGCGGGAACAGGCAGCGCGGTTGGGGTCGTTGGCGGGTGCTGATCCGGTGGCGGTGGGGCGGGCGTTGGTCACCTCGCGGGCGCGGTTTGATCACCGTGCGGTGCTGCTCGGTGAGTCGGTGGAGGAGTTGCTGGCCGCGGCCGACGCTCTGGCTTCGGGTGAGCCGTCGCCGTATGTGGTGACGGGCCAGGCCGGGTCGGATGCCGGGCGGACGGTACTGGTGTTCCCCGGCC
The DNA here is from genome assembly GCF_042870175.1 of Streptomyces sp. NPDC006643. Taxonomy (NCBI): domain Bacteria; kingdom Bacillati; phylum Actinomycetota; class Actinomycetes; order Kitasatosporales; family Streptomycetaceae; genus Streptomyces; species Streptomyces sp. NPDC006643. Next base: position 32,153 of record NZ_JBIAHA010000025.1, read on the forward strand.
AGGGCTCGCAGTGGGCGGGCATGGCGGTCGAACTCGCCGCCGAGCTGCCCGCCTTCCGGGAACGACTCGATGAATGCGCGGCGGCGCTGGCGGAGTTCACGGACTGGAACCTGTGGGACGTTCTCAACGAAGGCGAGGGTGCGGCTTCGCTGGACCGGGTCGACGTCGTCCAGCCCGTGTTGTGGGCGGTAATGGTGTCACTCGCCGCAGCGTGGGCCGACCTCGGAGTCGTCCCCGACGCGGTGGTGGGTCACTCCCAAGGTGAGATCGCGGCGGCGACCGTCGCCGGGATCCTGACCCTCCAGGACGGCGCCCGCATCACCGCCCTGCGCTCGAAGGCACTGACCGCACTCGCCGGCACCGGCGGCATGGTCTCCGTCCCCTTGCCGGCCGACCAGGTCCAGGCTCACCTCGACACCCACGCACCCACGTTGACGATTGCCACGATCAACGGTCCGGCGTCCACCGTCATAGCCGGAGACGTCACCGCGCTGGAGGACGTGCTCGCCCACTACCAGGCCGCAGACGTACGGGCACGGCGTATCGACGTCGACTACGCCTCCCACACCCCCCACATCGACCAACTCGCCGACCAGCTTGCCGAACTCCTGGCCCCGGTCACCCCACAAGCGGTCACGGACGTCGCGTTCTACTCCACCGTCACCGGCGAACGCATCACCGACACCACCACCCTGGATGCCGCCTACTGGTACCAGAACCTGCGACAGACCGTCCGGTTCGAGACCACCACCCGCACTCTCCTGGCCGACGGCTACGGCCTCTTCATCGAAGCGAGCCCGCACCCCGTCCTGACCATCGGCATCCAGGACACCACCGACACCACCGAGAGCAACCCCGGCGTCACGGTCATCGGCACACTGCGGCGACAGCACGGCACCCTCACGCAACTCCTCACCTCCGCCGCCCAGGCCCACACCACCGGCACCCCCATCAACTGGACGCGTCTCCTGCCTGAGACAGCCGGGACGGTCGACCTGCCGACCTATCCGTTCCAGCGTGAGTCGTACTGGCTCAAGGCCCCGACGCACCTCCAAGACGCGACGTCGCTGGGCCTGTCGGGGAGTGAGCACGCCCTGCTCGGGGCGCGGATCGATCTCGCCGACACCACCACCCTCTTCACCGGCCGACTCTCCCTCAGCACCCATCCCTGGCTCGCCGACCACGCCGTCGCCGGCACCGTCCTCCTCCCCGGGGCAGCCCTGGTCGACCTCGCCCTCCACGCCGGACTCCACACCAACCACCCCCACCTCGCCGAACTCACCCTCCACGCACCCCTCATCCTCGACCCCGCCACACCCCGCCAACTGCATGTCAACCTTGAACCCGCCCGCGACGGAACACGCGCTCTCATCATCCACTCCCGCCCCGACGACGACACCGACACCGGTACCGAGTGGGTTCAGCACGCTGACGGCCTCCTCACCCAGCACCAGCCGGTCCCGGCCCAGCCGTCCACGGCCTGGCCGCCCCCGGGGGCCGAGCCCGTCGATGTCACCTCTCTCTACGAGGATCTGCACGCCCGCGGTTACCACTACGGCCCGCTCTTCCAGGGCCTGACCACCGCCTGGAAACACGGCAACGACCTCTACGCCGAGATCGTGCTCCCCCAGAACACCGACACCACCGGCCACACCATCCACCCCGCCCTCCTCGACGCAGCCCTCCACACCGCACTCCTCACCACCACCGACACCACCGAACTCCACCTCCCCTTCACCTTCACCCACACCCGCCCCCACGCAACCCACGCCACCCACACCCGCGCCCACCTCACCACCCACAACAACACCCACACACTCCACCTCACCACCACCGACTACCAACCCCTCCTCACCACCACCCTCACCACCCGACCCACCACCCCCCACCAACTCACCACCCGACTCCCCCTCTACGACCTCCAATGGTCGCCCCTCACCATCGACACCGCAGGCGAAGCCCCGGCCCACACCGTGTACGAGGTCACCGGCGACGTAACGGCCGACGACCACCTCACCGCACTCCGTACCACGCTCAACACCACGCTCACCCACGTCCAGAACTGGCTCACCAACCCAGACCACACCGACGAACACCTCGTCATCCTCACCCACCACGCCACCCCCACCCCCGACAACAACAACGACAACGACAACAGCACCGTCAACCTCACAGCAGCCCCCATCTGGGGACTCATCCGCACCACCCAGACCGAACACCCCAACCGCATCACCCTCATCGACACCGACGACCACCCCACCTCCCAACACAACCTCACCACCACCATCACCACCGCCCTCACCCACCACCACCCCCAAATCACCCTCCGCAACGGCACACCCCACACCCCCCACCTCACGCAGCGTTCCACTCGGCCCACCAACTCCATCTCCTCACCGTTCAGTTCAGCGGGGACGACGCTCATCACCGGCGGCACCGGCACGCTCGGTCGGCTGATCGCCCGGCATCTGGTCACCGAGCACAAGGTCCGACGACTTCTGCTGGTCAGTCGGCAAGGTCCGGACGCCAACGGGATCGATGAGCTCATCGATGAGCTGACCGCGCTCGGCACGGACGATGTCGCCGTCACCGCGTGCGATGTGGCCGACCGTCGGGCTCTGGCAGAGCTGCTGGACACCGTTTCCACCGACCACCCCCTCACCGCCGTGGTCCACGCGGCCGGCGTCCTCGATGACGCGACGGTCGAGGCGATGAAGCCCGAGCACGTGGAACGTGTTCTCCTCCCCAAGGCCGACGCCGCCTGGAATCTCCACGAACTCACCCAGGAACGCGGCATCGAGCTCAGCGCCTTTGTCCTCTTCTCCTCGCTCGCCGGAGTCGTCGGCGCCGCCGGACAGGCCAACTACGCCGCGGCCAACACCTACCTCGACGCGCTCTCCCATCTGCGTCGCGCCCAGGGGCTTCCCGCCCAGTCGCTCGCATGGGGCTTGTGGGCCGAGGCCAGCGGTATGACCGGGCATCTGAACTCGACCGACCAACAGCGCCTGTCGCGTGCCGGCATCGCGCCGGTCACCGCCGAGGAGGCTCTGGGGCTCCTCGATCAGGCCCTGGCCGCAGGTGACCCCTTCTTCGTCACCGCCCGTCTCCAGCACAGTGCTCTCCGGGACGAAGCGGCGGCCGGCACCCTGTCGCCGATTCTCGGGGAACTCGTCCGCAGCGGCCCGGCGCTCCGCTCGGTCTCCCGGCCCGGCCCGGCGGGCTCCGAGGGCGCGGCGCAGGCCAAGGAAGGGTTCGCCGCGAAACTGGCCGAGGCGACGGAGAGTGAGCGGGACCGGGTGATCCTCGATCTGGTCGTCGGTTCCGTCGTCGGGGTGCTGAGGCACAGTTCGTCGGCGTCCATCGACCCGGACCAGGGCTTTCTCGACCTCGGGTTCGACTCCCTGACGGCGGTCGAACTCCGTAACCGCCTCAACGTCAGCACGGGCCTGCGGCTGCCGACCACCACGGTCTTCGACCATCCGACGTCGTCCGCGCTCGCGGCGTACCTCGGCAACCAACTGGCCGCGTCCCCGGCCCCGTCAGGCGCCAACGCGTCGAACGCGACCGGCAACGGGACGGGCACCGGGAACGGCAACGGCAACGGCAACGGCAACGGGACGAACGGTGCCGGTTCACCCGATCCGCTCTCCGTCATCGCTCAGTTGGAAAAGGCCCTTGCCGGACGGCTTCCTTCCGACAGCGGCGATCGTACGCAGCTCGCCGGTCGGCTCCAGACGTTGATCTCGCAGCTCACCGCAGGTCACGCCGACGGCGACCACAGCGGCGACGGCCTGCGTGGAGCGGACCTCGACACGGCTTCCGATGAGGAGATCTTCAGCCTCATCGACCACGACTTGGGGATCTCTTCCGATTCCTGAGCTCAACCGCACGACCGATACGAATTCGATCCGAACGAGGAGAGTCACCATGGACAGGGCATCGAAAACCATCCTGGTCACCGGCGCCACCGGCGTGCAGGGCGGTTCCGCGACCCGGAAGCTGCTCGCCGACGGCTGGCGGGTGCGGGCCATCACCCGTAACACCGGCCGGCCCGCCGCCCAGGCGCTCGCCGAGCTGGGCGTGGACGTGGTGAAGGCGGATCTCGACGACACGGCGGCTCTGGCCGAGGCGGTACGCGGCGCGTACGGCGTCTTCAGCGTGCAGGCCGCGGCCGGCTCCGACGTCCCGGCCGACTTCGAGTGGCAGACCGAGGCGCGCTGGGGGAAGAACCTGGCCGACGCAGCGGCAGCCGCAGGTGTGGAGGCGTTCGTCTACTCCTCGGCGAACGGCGCCGACACCCCGATGGACCTGCCCATCCTGGAGGCCAAGTGGGCCATCGAGGAGCACATCCGTTCCCTCGGTCTGCCGGCCACCGTCATCCGGCCGACATCCTTCATGGAGAACAACTTCCACCCGCTGGTGGGCCTGCGCAACGGCAAGCTGATGACGGCGCTTCGGCCGGAGGTCGGCCAGCAGTTGATCGCCGCCGAGGACATCGGCGCGTTCATCGCGCTGGCCTTCGCGAAGCCGGAGATCTTCCGTGGCAAGAGCCTGGACATCGCGGGCGACGATCTGACGTCCCCGCAGATCGCCGAGGCCATCAGCAGGTCCACCGGCCGCAGCGTCGAGTACGTCCAGATCCCCATCGAGTCGCTGCGCGAGCGCAGCGAAGAGGCCGCCAAGGGCTACGAGTGGCTGAACGAGCGCAAGATGACGCTCGCCGACATTCCCGCTCTGCGTGAGCTGCACCCGGGGCTGCTGGACTTCGAGACGTGGCTGGAACAGCGCGGTGGCAAGGAAAAGATCACGGCGTATCTGGACAGCCAGACCTCCTCGGCCTGATCCGTCCCGACAGGGGCGCGTACCACCGTTGCGCGCTGCCTTGATGAATTCCTCAAGGCACCACGACACATCGATCCACTTGATCCCTTTGATCCACTTGATCCACTTGACAGGAAAGCGAGGAATCATGGCCGAGAGCTCCACCGTAGACGCTCCCGATTCACTGCCGGGATATCCGATCGAGCGGCAGTGCCCCTACCGCCCGCCGGCCGAGTACAGCGAACTGCGCGCCGGCGGCCCGGTGACGCAGGTCCGGCTTTTCGACGGACGTACCATGTGGGCGGTCACGGGTTACGAAGAGGCGCGTACGCTCCTGGCGGATACGCGCCTCTCGTCGAGCCGGAAGTACGCGAATCTCACGTTCCCGGTTCCGATCCCTTCTCTGCCGTCGCTGGACCAGGAACGGCCCGTACGCAGCCCGCTCATCGCCACCGATCCGCCGGAACACGGCACTCGGAGACGAATATTCATACCCCACTTCACGGTGAAGCGTATGAACACCCTGCGGCCTGGAATTCAGGCGATCGTCGATTCCCGTGTCGACGAGATCCTGGCCGACGGTGCGACGTCCGCGGATCTGGTCGCGCAGTTCGCGCTGCCGATTCCGTCCATCGTGATCTGCGAATTGCTCGGCGTGCCCTACGAGGACCACGAGTTCTTCGAGGAGCAGTCGCTCCGTCGCTTCGACCCCGTGCAGGGCGACGCGATGATCAAGCTGTACGACTACCTGGACGCGCTGATCCTCCGTAAAACGGCCAACCCCGGGGAGGGCCGGCCGGGCCTGCTGGACGAGTTGCTCGCCAATCAGGTCAAGGAGGGTCTGCTCGACCACGCCGGTCTGGTGATGTTCGCTCTGGAGCTGCTGATCGGCGGACACGACACCACGGCAAACATGATCGCGCTCGGCGTGCTCACGCTGCTGGAGCACCCCGAGCAACTCGCCGCCGTCAAGGAGAGCGACGAGGCGCTGTCCGGCGCCGTGGAGGAGTTGCTGCGGTCGCTCGCCATCGTCAACTCACTGTCGCGTGTGGCGACGGAGGACATCGAGATCGCCGGCCGGACCATCCGCGCCGGTGACGGTATTCTCGTCTCACCGCCTGCCGTGAACCACGACGCGACGGTGATGGAGCACCCGGAGGAGTTCCGGGTCGATCGGACGGACCGCCGTCATATCGGCTTCGGCTACGGCAATCACCAGTGTCTCGGGCAGAACCTCGCCCGGCTGGAGATGGAGGTGGCCTACCGGACCCTGTTCAAGCGCGTCCCGGATCTGCGGCTCGCGATTCCGCTGGACGAGGTCAAGCCGCGCGAGGGCATGCTCGCCGGTGTCCTGTCCCTCCCGGTGGCCTGGTAGAGGCAGGGACGACGATGGGCGACGGTGAGACAGCGGACACGACGGAGACACCGGTGCATGTCACGGCGGAAACGCCCGTGCGTGTCACGGCGGAGACACCGGTACGTGTCACGGCGGATCGTGATCTGTGTATCGGGGCAGGGCAGTGTGTGCTGGCCGCGCCCGAGATCTTCGACCAGGACGACGACGGCCTGGTCGTCGTCGTGGACGGTACGCCCCCCGAGAGCCGGCTGGACGAGGCGGACGAGGCGGCGCTGATGTGCCCCGCGCGCGCCATCAGCGTCACCGACAGCTGAGCACCCGGGACAAGGTTCCAGCACTGGGTCCAGCACTGGGCACCGACACTGGGTCCAGCACAACGCAGGACTGGCCGTGCACCACCCTCCCTCCGGTGGTACGCGGCCAGTCCTGCGTTGTGCGGTCGTCAAGCGGGCAGCACGACGAGCTTGCCGCAGGTGTGCACGCCCACCAGATCGGTGAACGCCTTGGCCCCCTCGCCCAGCGGGTAGCGGCGGATACCCGGCAGCGGCACCGATCCGTCGACGGCCTGCCGAATCAGCTCCGTCATGTCGCCGGGTTGGGTCGCCGCGTAGATGATCTTGACTGTGAGGTCTTCGCGGAAGGTCGCGCCCTGCGGGCTCGTGTACGAGACCGTCATGACCCGCCCGCCCGGACGTACGGCCCGTCCGACCACGTTTATGAGAGTGTCGCCGAGGGCGAGGTTGATCACGCCGTCGACGCCGTCCGGGCTGTACTTCAGCGCCTCGTCGGCGATGTCGTCGGCCCGGTAGTCGATCACCTCGTGGGCGCCCCGGTCCCGTATGTATCCCTGGTCCTCGGCGATGGCCGTGGCGATCACCTTGACACCGGCGGAGACCAGCAGCGGCACCACCACGTTGCCGACGCCGCCGGTGGCGCCGATGACCAGCACGGTGTCACCGGCCTTGAACTCCCCCGCCCGGACGGCGGAGATGGCTGTCAGCCCGACCATCGGCAGACCCGCGGCCTGTTCGGCTTCCAGTTCGGCGGGGCGCGGGGCGATCACGGGTGAGTCCGCTTCGAAAACCGCGTACTCGGCGAGTGTGCCCGTCGTCAGCGAAGGCGGTTCGGAGAAAATCCGTACGCGCTCGACGGTGCAGCGCGGAAATGCCACGCCGAAGATCTCGTCCCCCACCGCGTACCTCATGACGCCCTCGCCCACGCCACTCACCGTGCCGGAGAAGTCATTTCCCAGGATCTGCGGAAATTCCATGGGGATCGACTCGCGGAGATCACCGCTCACCAAGTGTGTATCGAGCGGGTTCACGGCTGCGGCCCGAATGCGGACCTGAATCTGTCCAGGTCCTGCCAGCGGAATATCGATCTGTCGGACGGAGAACTTTTCAGGTCGACAGTAGTCCTCGGCGACAACCGCCTCCATGGTTCCCGTCACGCCTTCTGAACCGGTCACAACTACCCCCTCGTCCTGGGAATTTCCCACTGTCACGAGTCTAGTGTGATTCCGCATGGAGCAACAGAACCTATTTCTCTGCCAGAACTTTCTCCGCCAGAACGTCAGGAAACCCACAACAACGAAGCGCACCAGAACACAAGAACACGGGAACGTAACTGGCGGAAAATCCCTGGGGCAGAACCCGAAGCCCCTTGCGAGAAATCCGCAAGGGGCTTCGGCCGAACAGCGCGTCGGGGGGATTCCGCGCTGGTCAGGCTCTGGCGATCCGCACGACGCGCTTGCCGCGGCTATGGCCGGATTCCACCGATCGGTGGGCTTCGGCGATGGCGTCCATCGGATAGATCCGCTCGACCTGGGGGTGCAGTTCGCCGCTCTCGACAAGCCGGGTGAGTTCTTCGAGGTCGGCACGGCGTGGCTTCAACTGGGCGACGCCCACCCGCGCTCCGGGCTTGACGATCGACGCCATCGCGCCGGCCATGCCCTTCATCGCGAAGGTCACGATCCGTCCGCCGGAGCGGACGCGCCTTCGATACGTGTCCAGTTCGGTGCCGTGCAGATCGACGACCGCATCGAACTCCGGTGCTGAGGCCAGGTCTTCGAGCTTCGCGTAGTCGTACGTCTCCTTGGCGCCCAGTCCGGTGAGGAAGTCGGCGTTGCCCCCGCTGGACACGGTGGCGACGACAGCGCCCTTGGCGGCGGCGATCTGCACGATGCTGCTGCCGATGCCGCCGCTCGCGCCCACCACGAGCAGCCGCTCGCCCGCCGCGAGGCGTACGGCGCGAAGTGCCGTGAGCGCGGTGGATCCGACGGTGGGCAGGGCAGCCGCCGTCACCAGGTCGATCGTGGTGGGTGCGAGGGCGAACTGCGATTCCTTCACCGTGATGTACTCGGCGGCGGTGGCGGCGTTCAGACCGTAGACGAGGCCCCAGACCTGTTCGCCGATGAGATTCTCGTCGGCGTCGGGGCCCCCGGCAACGATGGTGCCGGCGAAGTCCTCACCCGTTCCCTTGGGGAAGCGGAACCCGCTCATGACCTTCATCCTGCCTGAACGCACCATCGCTTCGGCGGGGTTGACGCTGGTCGCGTGGACCTTGAGGAGAAACTGTCCGGGTCCCGGCGCGGGTACCGGAACCTCCTGCACCGTCAGCACCTCGGGCGGCCCATAACGCTCGTACCGCACCGCACGCATCGTCGTAGCCCGCACTTCGATCACCCATCCCAGTCGTCAGGGCGCCGGCAGTCCGGCACCGACTTCCCTGATCGCGCGCTGGAGCAGCGAGCGGTACGACGTGCTCTCGTAGTTGTCCAGCCAGAACTGGAGCGCGGCTCGTATCGCTCCGACGGCGGCGCAGGCCGCCAGCCGGGGGAAGAGTTCGCTCTGCGGATCCGTACCGGTGCGGTCGGCGATCTCCGTCAGCAGGTCGCCCTCCAGCGCGGCGTTGGCCCGGAGATACTCGGCTTCCAGCGAGGGGGTGCCCTTGATGAGCTGCACCCACCGGCGCCACTGGTCGAGTTCGTCCTCCGGCGGTACGAGGGCGACGACCGACTCGCTGATGACGTCCCACAGGGGCTCGTCGGCGGGGTGGGCGGCGATCGCCTGACGGAACCCCCGCACACGCGCGGTGATCAAGGAGACGATCGCCTCCTCCTTGCTGGAGAAGTAGTTGTTGAAGGTCCGTGGCGACACCCCGGCCTCCGCCGCGATCTCCTCGACCCGCACCTGACTGAAGCCACGTTCGACGGCGAGTCTGAGAGCCACTTCGCTCAACGCCGCCCTTGTGGCCATCTTTTTTCTCTCCCTCAGGGCGATGGGAGTCTCCGATCCGCTTGCCATGACTCCAAGTTACAGCAATATTGCGGGCCACGCAAATTTACGAGCCGCGCAACTTATTCTTGATGGACCGGGGGTGGTCCGTCCGCTCCGCGACGGACCTGCCGCGCCTCACTCCCCCTTGCGTGTGATCCGCGTGATGCGAACCCCTGTCTCCCGTGAGAGTCCCTCGTCGCCGGACAGCCCGAGGGCGCGCGCCAGTTCAGGGCCGTACACGTCCACACACGATTCGACGAGCGCGGCGAACGCGTCCACCGCCTGGCGTCCTCGCCGCCAACCGGACCCCATCGCCACCACGGCCCCGGCCGCCGCCGGCCACCACCACACCGCGAGGACCAGACACAGCACCCCCCAGCCGGCGCAGCGGGCCGCCGATGTGAGTTCGGCGCGGGCCGAGCGGAGATCGTCGCGCGGCGCGTCCGGCAGCAGCAGCCACAGCCGGGGCCAGGCGGTGGGCAGATCCACGGCGTACGCCTTACGGAGCCGGGACTCCGCCGCGGCCATGCGGTCTCCCATCCAGGTCGGAAGCACGGGGCGGGTCGGAGCGATGCGGTTGCGGGCCTCGTACAGCTCGGCGAGCGGCAGGAGGTCGGCGGCGGCCGAGGCAGTCCCGGCAGGCCCGTCGGGAGCATCACCGCCGGCCGCCGGGCCCGGACCCAGCATCCCGAGGGCGTCCCGTGACCGCGCCTCGCCCGTCACGGCGGCCTCGGTGGCCTCGGTGTCCACGACGAGACGTCGCCGTTCCTCCACGCACAGCCGGTCGGCCCGCTCCCATCTCGCGCGCCGCCTGGCACTCAGCCGCCGCCCCAGCAGGCGCGCGAACGGCCAGTCCCCCACCCACCAGCGTTCCACCCATCCCCCGACCGCCGCGGCGAGCAGTCCCGCGCCGGCGGACGCCGCGAGGACCAGTGCCAGTACGAGGGCGACCGTGCCGGGTGTACGCGCGGCGGGCTCGGCGGCCAGCGTGTTCAGGCGGCGCACCAGACGCGCCGCGTCCACCGCGTGCGTATGGCCCAGTTGGACGGCGACGGCGACCAGCGTCGTGAACAGGAACCCGGGCAGCACCAGCAGCGACACCCACTTGTCGGCGAGCTTGCCACCGAGCGCGGCGAGAAACGCCGTCACGACGAACCGACCCCGTACCCGTGCCCGTGTCCGTGGCCGTGTCCGGGCCTGTCCGCGTCGCCGTATCCCCCGTACCGCTTCAGTACGAGCGCCCCGCCCGTGAAGGAGCACACCGGTGGGCGGGGAGGGAACGCGATACGCGTGCATCGCGCCGCCGGGCACACATACGCCTCCACCAACGGCTCGCCCTGGGGCGACCCCGGCCAGGGCACCACGCCCGTGTCCCCGCGCAGGCTGCCGCCCCAGCCGCAGTGGCGCAGCAACTCCTCGACGCGGTCGAGCAGGGCCGGCAGATCGGCGTCCGGCCGGGCCAGTGCCGCGAGTGCGCCGTCCAGCGCGCCGCTCACCCCTCCCGCCCTACCCAACTGCCGTATCTGCTCATAGCGTTGGCATATCCACGCCAGAGCTGCCTCATCCGGTGCACTGGCCACAGTCACGTCACCCTCGCCGCAGTCGGAAGCATCCGCCTCACGATAACGACGGGGCGACGGGCGGAGGAGGGGCGATGGCGACACCCGGGGAACCGGCACACCCACGCGACGCGCTGGTTCGCGCGCTCCAGGCGCGGCTGGGCCTCTTCCTGACGAGCCAGGACGTGGGGGCCGTGCTGGACGCGGACGCGACACGGCAGGCCGCCCAGCTTCAGCGGGCGCTGCCGCGACCGGACCGCGACCAGGAGGCGGTCCGGCTTCTTCTCGACCTGTACCGGGCCCGCGTGCTCGCCTGCCAGATCCGGAACGACACCGCCGCGGCACAGCGTGAACAGCTGATCGTCGACGCACTGGTCCGGTTCACGGAACGAGCCGGATGGGCCGATGGACCCGCTACGGAGAGCGGGCCGGACACCGAGCGGTTGACCGCCGCCGCGCGCCGGGCGGTGAAGCTCACCGACACGGCCGCGCGAGCCGTCGCGGAAGCCGTGGACGACAGTGCGGCCACCTCCCGGGCACGCGTCGCCTGCGAGACGGCCCTCGACGCCGTCCCCGACGCTCTGCCCCATCTGCGGGCGCTGCCACTACAGTTGTGGGCCCTGACTCTGCGTCTGCGCTACGAGCGCGCCGGGGACCCCGCCGACCTGCACACCTGCATCGCGAAGCTGCGCGAGGCGCTGGCACTCGCCGGCCCCGGACATCCGCACCGCAGGGCGGTCGTCAGCACGCTCGGAGTCTCTCTGCGCGTGCGCTACGAGCACGCCGGCGAACTCTCCGACCTGGAGGCGGCGATTCGCCACTGCCGCACGGCTGCGGAGCTGGCTTCGACCGCGGAGAATACGGAGGGCACGGAGAGCACGGAAGGCACGGAGAGCCTGGTCGCCGAGGCGGAGACGACCGCCGGACACCACCACAATCTGGGGCTGGCGTTGCGGCTGCGCTACGAGCGGCTGCGTGCGAGCGACGACCTGACGCAGGCGCTGCACCATCACCGTACGGCGGTGGCCCGCAGCACCGCGGCCGTCACACCCGGTCTCGCCGTGTTCCAGCTGGGGTTGGGGAACGCTCTGAGGCTTGCCCTGGCCGACACGCGGACATTCTTCGGCTCGCCGCAGGACATCGCGCACGCCCGAGCCGAGCAGGTCGCTGCCTACGCCTCGGCCGCCGCCCACGGCAGCTCCCCCGAGACGGTGGCCGCCGCACTGGCCGCCCGCGCGGGCGCCCTGGCGAACGCGAACGCACACGGGCACGGGCGCGGGCGCGGGGACGGACAAGGGCACGGAGACCGTACGGAATACGCCACGGCCACGGGCGAGTTACGCCGCGCTCTCGCCGCCCTGCCCGAAGGGCACCCGCTACTCGCCAAGTGCCGCCACCAGTTGGGCAGGCTGCTGATCGAGCAGTCCGTCGACGAACGCGAGTACCGGCAGCTGCCCGAAGCGCTCGAACTGCACCGCGCCGCCGCCCGGCAGAGCACCGCCGACACCTGGCTACGGATCGTCGCCGCCGTGTTCTGGGGCGCCGCGGCCACGGTCCTGGAATCACCGCACGAGGCGTCCGACGCTTACACACTCGCCGTGGAGCTGCTGCCCCGGCTCGCCCGCCCCCATCTCGCCCTGTCCGACTCCGAGTTCGGCCTCGCGAGCGTGCCCTCGCTCGCCGGCGACGCCGCCGCCTGCGCCCTGCGCGCCGGGGACGCGGCGAAGGCGCTGCGCCTGCTCGAAATGGGGCGGGGAGTACTCCTCGCCCAGGGCATCCGCAACCGCGATGATCTGGCCGAACTGCGCTCCCTGGACAGCGAATCGGCCCGCCGCCTCACCGGCCTGCAAACCTTCTTCGACCGAGGCGAACCGGCCCCGCACGGCGATCTGCGGCACATCCGCGCCCGCGAGTGGGACGAACTGCTCGCCGAGATACGCGTCCTGCTCCCCGACTTCTGGCGACCGCCGTCGCTCGACGCACTCCTCGGGCAGGCGGCACACGGACCTGTCGTCGTGGTCAATGTCAGCCAGTACGGTTCTGCGGCGTTCCTGCTCTCCCCCGCGCGTACGGACGGCGGACTGCGCGTACTCCCGCTGCCCCTCCTCACCCCGGAAGCGGCCGAGACCCACTCCGCCGCTCTACGGCTGGCGCTCTCCCGCCTGGCCGACCCCGACACCGATCTGCTGGAGCACCCGGCCCAGCAGGCACGTATCCACGACGTGCTGGCGTGGTTGTGGGACGCCGTCGCCTCCCCCGTACTCGACGCCCTGGGGCCGGTCGAACGCCTCTGGTGGGTACCGACCGGCCCCCTGGCCACGCTGCCGCTGCACGCCGCGCAGCCCCACGGCGGACCCGGCGTACTGGACGCCGTCACCAGTTCGTACGCCCCCACCGTCACCGTCCTGGCACACACCCGCCGCCCCGCTCGGACCCGTCGGGCCGGTCTGTCGCGTCAGCGGGCGGCGGGCTCCTCGGCGCTGATCGCCGCCGTGCCGATGGCGCCCGGCCACCGCCGTCTCCAACGCGCCGCCGAGGAGGCCCGGCACGTCGCCCAGTTCTTGCCCGACTGCCGTCTGCTGCTCGACGAGACCGCACATCGCGACGCTCTCCAGAAGGGCCTTCGCGCGCACCCCGCCACGTTCCACTTCAGCGGGCACGGCGTCGCCGACCCCGTCGCGCCCTCGGCGGGGCGTCTGCTCGCCGCCGACGGGCCCCTCACCGTCGCCGACCTGGCCGCTCTCGATCTGCCCGACGCGCGCCTCGCGTACCTGTCCGCCTGCGCGACCGCGCACGCCGGACTGCGGCTGCCCGACGAGGCTCTCCACCTGTCCAGCGCGGTGCAGATGGCCGGATTCCGCCATGTGGTGGGCACGCTGTGGCCCGTCGACGACACCGAATCGCTGCTACGCGTCCGGGACTTCTACGGGCACCGTCTGTGGTCCACCGATCCGGCACTGGCCCTGCACGACACGATCGTCGCCGCCCGGGACGCCCATCCGCTCGCTCCGTCCCACTGGGCGGGCCATGTCCACAGCGGCGGCTGAGCACTACCCTGAGGCTCAACCCGCCGACGGACAACGGGGGTTCAGATGTCCGGCCGCACACCCCGTATCGGCTTCCGGCTGCGGATGGCCGTCGAGATGGCGCACAGGGGCGACGAACGCGTCAGCGAGCACCGCGCCCGCAAGGCGGCCGAAGCCGGCCACGCCAAGGGCATGACCGTGTACGGGCTCGGGATCGCGCTCAGTGGCAGGCACGAGGAAGCACGCACCTGGCTGGCGCAGGCCGCGGCGGCGGGCGATCCCGTCGGCCTCGCGGCGCTGGCGACTCTTGAGTTCGACCACGGGCAGGAGCAGCACGCGCTGTCCCTGCTCCGCTCGGGTGGAGCGACGTTCGGGGCGCTCAGCATGCGCATCGCGCTGCTCCAGGTGTGGACACGCCGCACCGTTCCCTTCGACGCGGCGGCGCTTCCGGAGGGCGTACCCGATCCGGCGCTTCCTCCGTCGCCGACCGCCCACGTGCGCCAGGTGGCCCGCGCGGGGAACTCGCCGTTCGCCTGGGCGCAATTGCGGGACGAGCTGGACCCGCACCCGGCCACGGACTCCTCGCAGACCATCCCGGCGCTGCTGGTGATGCGGATCGCCGAGGGGGACGTCGCGCTGGCGCACGCGTGGTGCGTGGCGGCCGAAGAGGGCCGCAGCCGGGGCATGTCCGGAACCGGAGGCCAAGTCCGTACGGAGGCGGCCAAGTTACTGGGTTCGCGCGCCGCCCACGAGGGCGATCTCGCCGCCGCCCAGGCGTGGTTCGAGCGTGCCGCAGACGAGGGCGATCCGGCGGCGATGCTGTATGTCGCCGAGGTCGTCGAGGAGCGCTTCGGCAGGGCGCGGGCCGAACCGCTCTTCCGGAAGGCGGCCGACGCGGGCAGCGCACCCGCGATGCACCGGTACGCCGAGAGCCGACGCCGGGAGGGCCGACTGGCCGACGCGGAGAGCTACTTCCGGCGCGCTGTCGCCGCCGGACACGACGAATCGCTGCTGAATCTGGGTGTCCTCCTGCGTCAGAAGGGTGACCAGTCCGGCGCCGAGACGTACTACCGCAGGGCGCTGGACGTCGCGGACCCCGCCACCCGGGCGCACGCCCACAACAACCTGGCGAACGTGCTGCACGACCGTGGCGACGACGCGGCGGCCGAACCGCACTGGCGCAGCGCCGCCGAAGCGGGCGAGACCATGGCGATGGCGAGTCTGGGCGCGCTGACCGCCGAGCGCGGCGACCTCGCGGGAGCCGAACGCTGGTTCCGGGCGGCGGCGGAAGCGGGCAACACCACCGGCATGCTCAACCTCGCGCAGGTCCTCAAGATGCGGGGTGCGATGGAAGAGGCCGTGGTGTGGTTGCGGCGAGCGTCCGGCACCGCCGATACGGAGCCGGGGCCCGAGCCGGAGTCGGGGCCGGGGCCTGAGTCGGGGCCAGGGCCGGACGGCCGGTCTCCTGGCGCCGAGGCCGTGGACTCCGACTCCGACTCCGAGGGCATCGAGGCCGGGGACATCGACGGGTGGACGATCGGACCCGACGGACCCGATGGGCCCGAACGATCAGGCGGCTCCCGTGGGCCCAGCTGACCTGGCCGACCGCGCAGTTGTGTGCGGCGACGCGACATCGCCCTGTCAGGCTCCGGTCGCGTCCCCCGGCGCGCCCCCGGGAGGATCCACTCGCTCGACCTTCGTCCAGCCCGTCCAGCCCCGTGTCCTCAGCAGCTCGATCAGCCGACGGGCGGGCGGTGCGGTGTCGAAGGCCAGCGTGTCGAGCAGCTTGGCGATCGGCGGTTCGATGTCGGCATCGTCGACGTAGTCCTCGCCCCGCTCGTCGGCCACCTCCGTGATGTAGGCCGCCATCTTGTCGGCCAGCTCGACCAGTTGGGGATCGTCGTCGGTCCGGTCCAGTGCCTGGCCGAGGGTGAGATAGAAGTCGATGAGCCTCGGGTCGGCGATCTGCCGCCGTTTGCGGGCCGTCCACTCCGGGATGCGCCCGGGTGAGTGTGCGGCCAGCGGAATCCAGCCGTCGCGTTCGACCTGGACGATGCGCTCGTCGACCCCGAGCGCCCGCAGTTGGTCGAGAAAGGCGACAACCTCCGGCGGGAGCACCAGGCTGTCCCCGGCCGTGAGACGGGCGATCCGTTCGCGGTGCCGCCGCCGTTCCCGGATCTCCGCCCGTAGCCGTCTGTCGATGTCCGCGACCGCCGTGGCGAACTCGTCCTCGTCGGCCTGGAGCAGTTCCCGTACCCGCCCCAGGGGGACACCCGCGTCGGCGAGGGTGCGGATCTTGATCAGCTCGACCACGGCGGCGGCGTCGTACCTCCGGTAGCCGGAGTGGTCCCGCTCCGGTTCCGGCAGCAGGCCCTTGGCGTGGTAGTGCCGCACCGCGCGCACGGTCACTCCGGCGTACGAGGCCAGCTCGCCGATGGTCAGCATCGGATCAGTCTCCTAGGTGGCGGCGCGGGTGCGGTAGAGGTGCCGTGACCAGAGATAGCCGGTCAGTCCGATCACCGCGCACCAGCCGACGGCCAGGAGAGTGTCCGGACCGGCCGGCGCGCCGGCCAGCAGGCCGCGGAAGGCGTCCATGATCGGTGTGAACGGCTGGTGTTCGGCGAACCAGCGCAGTCCGGCCGGCATTGACTCGACCGGCACGAAGCCGCTGCCCACGAACGGCAGGAGTACGAAGATCATGGGCAGGTTGCTCGCCGTCTCCGGGTCCGGGCTGGCCAGTCCCAGCGCCACGGTGAACCAGGTCATCGCCAGGGAGAGCAGCACGAGCAGCCCCGTCAGCCCCAGCCACTGCGTCGCCGACGCGCCGGTCCGCAGGCCGATCAGGAACGCAACCCCGAGGAGGGCGGCGAGTGCGAGGGCGGTCTGGATCATGGCGCCGAGCACATGGCCGGTCAGTACGGCGGACCTGGCGATGGGCATGGTCCGGAACCGGTCGATGATCCCGTTCTTCATGTCGGTGGCGACCAGCACCGCGGTGCCGATGGAGACGCTGGCGACCGTCATCATCAGAATCCCGGGAGTGATGTACGCCAGGTAGTCACCGCGGTCCCCTGCCGGGGCTCCCGACGGGGCGCCGGGCAGACTGGCGCCCATGGCCGCGCCGAAGACGTAGACGAACAGCAGCAGGAACAGCAGTGGCTGCCCGACCAGCATCACCGTCATCGACGGGTAGCGGGCCATGTGTGTCAGATTGCGGCGCAGCATGGTCGCCGAGTCGCGGACGGTGTATGTCGCGGCGCTCATGCCGGCACCTCCTGGGACGGTTCGTGGGTGGTGGAGCGCCCGGTGATGGCCAGGAACACGTCGTCGAGATCCGGGGTGTGTACGGCGAGTCCGGTGACCGCCCCGTCGTCCTCGATCCTGTCCAGGAGCCTTCGCAGTGCGGTGAGGCTCCCGTCGTGCGGCAGGGTCACGGTGAGCGTCTCGGCGTTCGCGCTCGCGTCCGGCAACTGCCGCAGAAGTTCCGCCAGTTGCTCGGCGCCGGCGGCCTGGAGCTGGATATGGCCGCCGGGGATCAGCCGTTTCAGCTCGGCGGCGGTGCCCTCGGCGACGAGCCTGCCCCCGTCGAGCACGCCGATCCGGTCGGCGAGCTGGTCGGCCTCTTCGAGGTACTGGGTGGTGAGGAAGACGGTGACCTCGTCGGCCACCAGCTCGCGCACGATCCCCCACAGGTCGCGGCGGCTGCGCGGGTCGAGGCCGGTGGTCGGCTCGTCGAGGAAGATCAGCCGGGGGCCGGGCACCAGGGTCATCGCCAGGTCCAGCCGCCGCTTCATGCCGCCGGAGTACGTCGCCGCGCGCCGGTCTGCGGCGCCGGCCAGGTCGAACCGCTCCAGCAGCCGCCCGACGACGGGCCGGGCACGGTCCCGGTCGAGGTGGCCGAGGTCCGCCATCAGCAGCAGGTTCTCCCGCCCGGTCAGCAATTCGTCCACGGCGGAGAACTGCCCGGTGACGCCGATCGACGCGCGTACCCGGTCGGCCTCGCCGCGTACGTCGTATCCGGCGACCCGCGCCTGACCGCCCTCCGCCGGGAGCAGGGTGGACAGGATCCGTACGGCGGTGGTCTTACCGGCCCCGTTGGGTCCCAGCAGTGCGTAGACGCTACCTGCGGGGACGGTGAGGTCGACTCCGGCGAGCACCTGGTGGTCGCCGTACGACGCGCGGAGTCCGGTGACCTCGATCGCATTCGTTGTTGTCGTCATGCGGACCATGCTGCGAGGTTGCCCCTGCGTCAGGGTCAACCGCCGGGGCTGCGGGGCACGGCGCGGTCCCGTACGCGATCACTCCGGTACGGGGACGGCCGGGTCCAGCGCGGCTCGCGCGGCCGAGACGAAGGCCTGCTTGGCGCGCTCGACGTCGTCCGGGGAGTCGCCGCGCCGGAGGCTGTCGACAACCTCGCCCGCCGGCCGGGCCACATCGGCGGGTCCTTCCAACGTCACGGCACCAAACGCCCGTTGGAGGGCCGCGCCGTCGCCGCCGGATCCGATACCCGTGCGGCTGGTGAGCGTCGCGGCTTCCGCGGCCTCCAGAAACGCCACATAGGTCTGGCGCCGTAGATCGAGCAGTCGGACCGCGCGCTGCTCCTGAAGCGTCAGCCGGACCGTGTGCAGCAGGGCATCCGCCTGCCGGTCACCGGCGTGCTGCGCCGCCTCGGCCTGTTTCATCCCCGCGCTGCGCGCGAACCAGCCGGTGACGAGGCTGCCCGCGAGGGCTGAACCTGCCGCGATCAGTGCGATCCCCCACTCGTCCATGGCGGCCATTGTTCCCGACCGGGGCGGCGCCCGGAGCACGAACAGCGTCGTCTCCCTGCGTACGAGTCACGACGGTACGATCAGGATCATGCCGCCGAACGAGCCCGAGGAACCTGGCCTGATCAGCGGTGATTTCATGCCCGACAGGTCGCCCGAAGCCAGAATGGAACCTCTAGAATGGACACTTCGGGCGACGGGCGACGGGCGACGGGCGACGGGCGACGGGCGACGGGCGACGGGCGACGGGCGGGGCGGTGCTGTTCGCCGCGCGCTCGGCGATCGCCCTCTACAGGTTGCTCGACGTGCTCCCGGTGTTCGCCGGTGACGCGCGCGTCAGCCGGGTCTTCACTCTCGTCCCCGGTTCCGACTTCGGGCTCGACGCGCTCGCGGCCGTCGAACGGGTCGGCGCACGCTCCGTCTCCTGGGACGAGGCCTGCCGCGATGCGTACGACCTGATCGTCACCGCAAGTCCGAAGGGCGAGCTGCATCTCCTCGAAGGCCCCCGGGTGTTGTTGCCGCACGGAGCCGGCTTCAGCAAGACGTTCCATGGGGAGGGGTCGGCGGACGCGGCCTCGGGGCTGGACCCCGCGTATCTGATGCCCAACGGCGATCTCCCGCCCGCCCTCCACGCGTTGGCCCATCCCGGCCAGATCGACCGACTGGCGGCCCTCAGTCCGCGCGCGGCGGCACACGCCGCCGTGGTCGGCGATCCGACCCTGGAGCGGATCCTCGCCTCTCTCCCCCGGCGCGAGAGCTTCCGGGCCGCGCTGGGGACGGGCGCGCGGCGGCTCGTCGTACTGACGTCGACCTGGGGCGGGGAGTCACTGCTCCGGCGCCGGCCCGACCTCCCCTTCGAGCTGGCGGCCCGCCTGCCCCAGGACGCGTACCAGCTCGGACTGGTCGTGCACCCGAACGAGTGGAGCCGGACCGGTGAGTTCGAGCTGGCGGAGCGGCTGGCGCCCGCTCTCGACGCCGGAATGGTCCTCGCCAGGCCGTACGAGGACTGGGCCTCGGTCCTGCTGGCTGCCGACGCCCTGATCACCGATCACGGTTCCACCGCGCTGTACTACGCTGCCGCCCTGGACGGTCCGGTGCTCGCCGCTTACGACGGGGGCGACGAGCTGATCCCCGGCAGCCCCATGGCTCAACTCCTGGCCCGCGCACCGCACTTGGACCGCGCGGCCGATCTGGAAGAGGCTCTGGGGGGCTACCGGGCGGGGACCGGACGGGCCGCCGCCACATCCGCGTTCGTACTCGCCGGCGCTATCGCCACTTCCACCGCCGATCTCACTGCCGCTCCCACCGCCAGTACCGCTGCCGAGCAGGGGAGCGCGCTGGAGCGGCTCCGGCTGGAGCTGTACCGGCTGCTGGGCCTCTCCCCGCCCGCCGCACCCGTCACCGCCCGCCTGCTGCCGGTCCCGGCCGCGCCCTCCCGTGCACCGTCCGCCTTCGCCGTACGCGTATGCCTCGACGGAGACGAGACGCATGTCGAGCGGTTCCCCGGCCACGTCGACGCGCCCGCGCACCATCTGGCCGTCGAGTACGGCGCGGCAGGGGAACGGCAGTCGCAGAGCGCGGCGTTGCTGTTCCGGCGTACGGAACGGACGAGTCCCGCTCCGTACCGCGTCGAGTGGACCGTGGCCGGCTGGACCGCGCACATCCTCGACAGCTATCCGGGCTGCCGCACCGCCGGGGCCGTGCTGTCCCCGGTGCACTGCGTCGTGCGGGTCCGGGGCGGGGCGCTGCTGTCCGTCCGGATCGAACCACCGACGGAGCACGGCCGGATCGTCCACAGCGATCCGGCCGCCGTACTCTCCGCGGTCCACGCACGACTGGCCGCTCCGGGTGCGAAGGTGGCGGCGGTGAGCCGTGTGACCTGTGTGCTCGGCGGCCGACGGTACGAGGCACGCCTCTCCCCCGCCACGGCCGACGAGGCGGGGCGGATCCTCTAGGTCCGCTCCGGTGCGGTCCGATTCGGTCCGGCCCGATCCGGCCCGATCCGATGGGTCCGGTGGGTCCGTGGGTCCGGCCGTTCCGGTTCGGCGGGGCTAGGCGAGACCGTTCCGCACCCGGATGGCATGCGCCGCCGCCCGGTGGGACTCGGCCTCGTCGGGGTGTCCCTCCTCCTCGGCCAGTTCGGCGAAGGCGACGAGGATCCGTTGCTCGTCGGCGTCGGATTGCCGGCCGCGCGCGCTGGCCAGCGCGTCGTCGTACAACACCCGAGCCTCACCTGTGCGTCCGAGGCCGCGCAGCACACCGCCCAGCGCGAACCCGATGCGTGCGGCCAGCCGCTCGCGTCCCAGTTCGACCGCCGACCGGTGGGCCCGCGCCAGCAGTTGGCCCGCTTCGTCGGCGTCGCCGAGTTCGGCTGTCGCCCGGCCGAGCCGGTAGGTCTGGAGCGTGACGCCGTATGTGTTGGAGATCGTGTGGTGCAGGTCGCCGGAGCGTCGGAAGTCCGCCGCGGCTGCGGCCCAGTCGCCCTGGACCGAGTGCAGCGTGCCCCGGAACTCGATGGTGGACGCGCGCAGTTTGGTCGTCAGCGTGGAGTCCCCGAGCGTGTCGAGCGTCGTGAGCGCGCGCGCCAGTTCCTGCGCGGCCTCGTCCGTTCTCCCCTGCTCCCACAGGGGACGAGCCAACTGGCAGCGCATTCGGACCAGCGCGGCCAGATTCCCGGCGCGCGCGGCTGCCGCCACGCCGAGGCTGAACACCTCGATGTCGTCGGCGGGGTGGGGATGGTCGAGGAAGTGCGTCCACAGCGGCTCGCAGAGGGCCCATGCCTCGGTGTCGAGGCCCAGTGCGTGGGCGACACGTACGGACGCGTACAGCGCGTGCCGTTCGGTGTTGAGCAGGCGCGCCGCGCTCCGTGCCCTCTCCCGCCGCTCGTCGCGCTCGCCGTCCGCGCAGTCCGCCGGGTCGGCGAGCGGGAAGTCGGGGGCTCCTTCGACGGGCGGTACGGCGTCGGCCACGACGAGTCTGCGGCCGGCGGCGAAGAGGTCCGCGCGCTGGGCCTGACGCAGGAACCAGGTCACGATACGCCGCTGGGCTTCGGCCCGCTCCCGCTCCGCCCCGTCGTTCCTGGCCCGGCGACGGGCGTGCGCGCGCATCAGGTCGGGCAGCCGCAGCCTGCCGCCGGCGCCCGGCGCCTCGCGGGTGTCGAGCAGTCCGGCGGTCTCCAGCTCTTCGAGCGCCCCGTCCGCCGCGTCCCGGCCCAGCCCGAGAAGCGCGGTGGCGGATTTCGGGGTGAACGACGGTCCTGGGTGGTCGGCGAGCAGCCGGTACAGCAGGGCGGCCTCGGGGGTGAGGCTGAGATACGCCGCGTCCCACACCTTCTCGACCACCGGCACGCCCTTCTCGTCGAGCTCGCGCGACAGTTCGGCGAGCAGGCGCGACAGCGGCCGACGGTGGTACTTGCGCATCCAGCGGGCGGCGACATGTAAGGCAGCGGGCAGACCGGCGCAGAGCCGGACGAGCCCCCGGGCCGCCTCGGGCTCGTCCGTGAGCCGCTGATCCCGGACGACGCGCCGTAGCAGTTCGGCGGAGTCCGCGTCGTCCAGCGGATGCAGCTCAAGGCCGACCGCGGCGCCGTCCTCGATGTCGTACAGCGGTCCGTGGCTCGCGACGATCGCCACGCTGGCGCCGGACGCCGGGAGCAGCGGTACGACCTCCGCTCCGTAGCGGGCGTTGTCGATGACCACGACGAGCCGTTGGCCGTCGGTCCGTGTCCAGTACTGCTTGCAGCGACCCTTGAAGGAGTTCGCCAGCATGTCGGGGGCGACGCCCAGCGAGACGAGCAACTGGCCCAGCGCGTCGGCGACCACGACCGCCCCGTCCCGCCGGAACTCGTCGAGGTCCACGTACAGGACGCTGTCCGGGTACCGGTCCCGCAGCGCGCGGGCGATCCGGAAGGCCAGCTCCGTCTTGCCCGACCCACCGGGCCCGCTCAGCGCCAGGCACAGGGGCCGGGACCGCGCGGTCCACTCGGCGACGGCGGTGAAGGCCCGGTTCTGCTCGTCCTCCCGGTTGACGAAGTGCACGATCTCCGGAGGCAGTTCGTACGCCATGCGGTCTGCGGTCCCCTGTCCTGACGTGGCCTCATGTTTGTCGTCACTCTAGGCGGTCGGGGCCGTCGGGATCAGTGAACTCGGTCTATGGCCGCGCGGGGGCCGGGGACGCGTCGGGTCCCAGATGGAGGCCGCCCGTGGCGTCGAGCCAGTGGCCCGTGATCCAGCGGGCGTCGTGGGAGACGAGGAACGCGACGGCGTCGGCGACGTCCTCGGGCTGGCCGACCCGGCCCAGCGCGGTGATCGCGGTGCTCCGTTCGACCAGGTGCGGGGCGTCCCGTATCCAGGTGTTCATATCGGTCTCGGTGACGCCGGGGGCAAGGGTGTTGACGGTGATGCCCCGGGGGCCGAGCTGGTTGGCGAGATTCCGGCCGAGCACGTCCAGCGCGCCTTTGGACATCGCGTACGCCGTCTCGGGCAGGGCGATCCGGGTGGCGGCGGATGAGATGTTGACGATGCGGCCACCGTCGCGCAGCAGCGGCAGCGCTCGCTTGGCGATGAAGTACGGGGCCTTCACGTTGACCGCGAAGAGGCGGTCGAACTCCTGTGGTGTCACCTGGTCGAGCGGGCCGGCGAACACGGCCGCGTTGTTGACCAGGATGTCCAACGGCTGCCCGGCCAGCCCTTGTTCCAGCCTGGCGAAGAGGGTGTCGACGGCACCGTCCGGACCCAGTTCCGCGCGTACGGCGAAGGCGCTGCCGCCGGCGCGCTCGATGGCGGCGACGGTTTCCGCCGCCGCCGTGTCGTTGCTCGCGTAGTGCACGGCGACGTGTGCGCCGTCGGCGGCGAGCCGGGTGGCGATGGCCCGTCCGATTCCTCGGGATGCGCCGGTCACGAGCGCCGTCTTTCCGGTGAGTTCCATGCGTCGATCCTGTGGTTGATCGGCGCGCGCGTCCAAGACCTGTTGCTATAACCTGAGGTTATGGATGTTCGGGTCCAGGATCTGCGGTATTTCATCGCGGTGGCCGAGGAGTTGAGCTTCACCCGTGCGGCGAGCGACCGGCTGTTCGTCTCGCAACCGGCGCTGAGCAAACAGATCCGCCAGCTGGAGACCTGTCTGCGGGTGTCGCTGTTCGACCGGGGTCACCGTACGGTCGTGCTGACCGCAGCGGGTGAGGCGCTGCTGCCTCGCGCCCGGCGGATCGTCGACCTGTGGGAGGAGGCGCGCCGGGAGACGGTCGAGGCGTCGGCCGCTCAGCGGGCGACATTGACGGTCGGCTTCCAGACTCGGATCGGCCGGGGCCTCATTCCCGCCGTCACCGAGAGGATGGGCGAGTCGCTGCCGGACTCGCGGCTGCTGTTCCGGCAGGTGCCCTGGGGGAACCCGTCGGCGGGGCTGGCCAACGGCGATGTGGACGTGGCGATCGTCTGGCTGCCCGTCGCGCACGGGGCCGGGCTCTCCTGGCGTGTGGTCGCCACCGAGGAGCGGTGGGTGGCGATGCCACCCGGCCATCGTCTGGCCCGGCGGGAGATGGTCCCGTTCACCGAGCTGCTCGACGAGCCGTTCATCGCGATGCCTCAAGCGGCGGGGGCGCTGCGCGAGTTCTGGCTGGCGAGCGCCGAGCGTCCGTACCCTGCCCGGGTCGCCGCCGAGACGGAGACCGCGGAGGAGACCTTCGAGGCGGTGGCCTCCGGGCTCGGGGTGGTGCTGCTCTCCGCCGGCAATGTGGAGATCTACCAACGCCCGGACGTGGTCTTCCGACCGGTGGGCGGTCTGCCGCCGAGCGAACTCGCGGTCGCCTGGCGCAGCCCGGACCGCCGGGACGCGGTGCGCGTCTTCGTGAACGCGTGCGTCGGCTGCTTCTGCGACGGGAGTTCGTGACGGCGCGGTCGGAGCGGACGGCGCGACCGGCGCCGCGCCGACGCCCTGGAGCGGCCGACCGGTCAGCTCCGCCCGGCCCTCGCCCGCCGAATAGGCGGTAGAGAGCCGCTTGGCCCCGCAGAGAAAGCTTTCGGGAGCGACGGGCGTGGGCGCGAGTCGCCGCCCTGCGCACCACGAGCCACCGCTCAGAGGTCTACGGCACCAATATCCAGGCATACCTCCCCCAGGTATTCGATGCAAGGCGACACCCGACTTGACTACATACCCCTGGAGGGTATGTTGGAGGTGTTCGGCCGCCCCTGCGAGAGTGGCCCCCTCACGAAGGAGACCCCCATGAACACGGGACTCAGGATCACCGCCTTCGCAGCCGCGATCGCCGCTACCTTCGGCACCGCGTACGGCATCGGCACGAGCATCGACCCCGTCGTCGCCAAGAAGCCGCCGGCCGCCCACGACGAGCACGCGGAGACGGAGGGGGCGGCCGGCGACAAGACAGCGGGCCGACACGAGACCGCGCCGGCCGGCGGTCTACAGATCTCGGAGGGTGGGTACACGCTCGCCCTCGACACACCACGCGTCGCGGCGGGGACGTCGACCACCCTGAGCTTCTCCGTCAAGGACGAGCGCGGGCGCAACGTCACCGCGTACCAGCGAGAGCACGGCAAGGAGTTGCACTTCATCGTCGCCTCACGCGACCTGACGGTCTATCGGCACCTCCACCCGACACGCGCCGCCGACGGTACCTGGAGCGTGCGGGCCGAGCTGCCCGCGGCAGGCGGCTATCGGGCCTTCGCCGACTTCATGCCCGCGAAGAAGGGCGCCTCCGGGGTGACGCTCGGCGCCGACCTGGCCGTCTCCGGCAAGGCCGAGCCCGCCCCGCTCCCGCCCGTCCGCGTCACCGCCGAGGTCGACGGCTACCAGGTCGCTCTTGCCGGCGCCCTGACCCCCGGCAAGGCCAACGAACTGAAGCTGACCGTCAGCGAGGACGGCAAGCCCGTCACCAACCTCCAGCCCTACCTCGGCGCTTACGGCCATCTCGTCGCCCTCCGCGCAGGTGACCTCGCCTATCTGCACGTCCACCCGAACGGCGAACCGGATGACGGCGTCACCGAGCCGGGCCCGGACGTGTCCTTCACCGCCACCGCACCCAGCTCCGGCGCGTACCGGCTCTTCCTCGACTTCCAGCACGAAGGCAAGGTCCGCACGGCTGCCTTCACCGTCGACGTTCCGGCCGAGGACGCCGACGCGAAGCCCTCCGCGAAGCCCGGTGGGACGGAGGAGGCCGAAGGCCACGGCCACTGAGCCGAGGGCAGGGGGCGGCGCGGCGACGCACACAGGCCGGGCCGCCCGACCGGTCTGCTTCGGGGGGGCACCGTCACGGGCTGTCGCCCTGCCAGTCCCACCGGTCCGGATCACCGGCGCGCGGCCCGTACCCGGCTCGCCCGCCCGGTCCGTACGCCCCTATCTCGGTGACGAGCATCGCGCCGGTGTCCAGCTCCTCGTCCGTCCATCCGGTCACGTCCAGGAGCAGCCCGTCCAGCGGCCCGGCGCACAGCTCCCGGTACACGCGGCCCGGCCGAGGTCCCGGATCCGGGTCTTCATGGTCGGCGCCGTACACCCGCCGCCGCATCAGTTCGTCCATCAGGGCAGCATCCCAGCCACCACTGACAACCAGGGCCGGAGCGCCCTCCCGCCGTCCGCCGTCCGCCGTCTCCGGCGACGCCCCGGCGTACATCGAGCAGTTCCTCACCGCCTTTCAGCCGCGCGCGTGTGAGCCCTCCGTACTGCCGTTGTTCCGGCACGAGTTGGACGACGACTCGCTGTGGGCCTTTCTGCTCTCGCAGGACGTCGTGTACGTCGGTGGCGGCAGTACCGCGAATCTGCTCGCGGTCCGGCGCGCACAGCGGCGGGCTGGACCGGACGGGTGTGCGGTAGGTCCGCCGCGCATGACACGACGGGGAAAGGGTCACCGTCAGGTGAGGACCGAGGATTCCCCAGGAAGAGGTGTCTGATGAGTCGTGCGCTGATCGTGGTCGATGTGCAGAAGGACTTCTGTGAGGGCGGCAGCGTTCCGGTGAAGGGCGGTGCGGACCGGGCCGCCGCCATCGCCGAACTCGTACGGGTCTCGGCGGACGGCGAGTACGCGCGCATCGTCGCGACGCGGGACCACCACTACGATCCGGGCGATCATTTCTCCGACCGGCCCGACTACGAGAACTCCTTTCCCGTCCACTGCGTGGCCGGCAGCGAGGGAAGCGAATTCCACCCCGGCTTCGCGGCCACCGCCACCTCGGACGCGGTGGACGAGGTCTTCTTCAAAGGCGCTCACTCCGCGTCGAAGAGCGGCTTCCAAGGCGCGACTGAGGGTGGCACGCCGCTGGCCGACTGGCTGCGCGCAGAGAACATCACCGATGTCGACGTCGTCGGCATCGCTACCGACCACTGTGTGAAGGCCACCGCCCTGGACGCCGTCGCGGCGGGCTTCGGCACGCGGGTCCTCCTCGACTACACGGCGGGGGTCGCCCCCGACACCACCACCCATGCCCTCACCGAGATGCGGGAAGCGGGCGTCGCACTCACCGGGCAGCCCGTCGTCCACGGCTGAGGTTGGGTGAATTCAGCGGTGACGACGAAGACTTCGCCCGCGCCTGCGCCCCCCGCCGACCGTCTCGACGCGGCGGCGGGGGGGGGCGGCGCGCAGCGCGCGGGCGTAAGCGAAGGGCGGAGGCGTAAGCGAGAGGCGGCGAAGAGCTAAGGGCGAAGGCGGAGTTCACCGCCGTCCGCGACTCCTCCGTCACATCCCCGGCACGGACGGCCACCGGACGGTCAGCACCACCGACTCCTCCTCCGCGAACCACGAGTGATCGGTGCCTCGGCCCCACACCACGTAGTCGCCCTGCCGCTCCAGAAGCACGCTGCGGCCCGGGAGTTCGACACGGAAGCGCCCGCTGATGAGAACCAGCAGAGCTGTCCGCTCCTCGCCCCTCACCCAACTCGCCCGCTCGTCGCCCCGGGGATGCACGCCCCATTTGATCTCGACGGCATCGCTGTGGCGCGGATCGCCGGCGTCCTTGAAGTGCCCGAGCAGCCAACCCCGGTCCAGCGCCGCGTCCTTGCCCGCGTTGCCCACGTACACGGTGTCGTTCACGTCACCGGTCACCGGATGCCGCTCTCGCCCCGGTCGGCGGGTCGGTCGGCGGGCAGGTCGACAGGCCGGTCGACAGGCCAGTCGCCGCGCTCCGCCAGATTCAGGATCAGCGCGGCGATGTTCCACGCGTCGTCGTCGCCCCGGTGGTGGCGGCCCTCCAGCGGGAGGCCGGCCGTGGTCAGTGCCTGGGCCATGCCGGGGCGTCGGCGCAGACCGTAGGAGGCGGTGAAGACGACCTTCGCGTTGGTGTGGCGGCTGCCGAAGGGATACTCGACAGCCGTCCGTTGGCACTCGCGGGTGAACTGGTTACGGTCGTAGTCGCCCCAACTGGCCCAGGGCAGCAGGCCCGTTCGGTGCTCGGCGGCCAGTGTGCGGCACGCCTCGGCGAAGGACAGACCACCGTCCACCTCGGCCCGGGTCAGCCCCGTCAGCTCCGTACAGAACGGGCTCACCTCCGAGCGGGCCGGGCGTACCAACAGCCGGTGCTTGGCGAGGCGTTCACCCGCGCGCAGGTCGACCACGGTGAGGCCGATCTCGATGATCTCGCTCACCTGGCCGGGCGGCGGCTGCCCCTCCCAGCATGTCGCTTCGACATCGACCACGTTCAGCAGGTGCGCGCCCTCGTCCATGAGGAGTGAGCGTAGAAAGTGCCGCGCCCCAGGTCATCCGGTTTTCCCCGTGGACGGCTCGGCGCGGCACAGGCCGTGCCGCGCCGAGCCGCGCCGTCCGGCGACCGGTGCTCCGCGTCAGCCCGTGTGCTCGGTCCGGCGGCGTACGACGAAGAGGCTGCCCGCGCCCACGACCACCGCCGCCGCGGCGCCGAGTGCGATCGGCACTGCCGGGGAGGAGGAGCCGGTCTCGGCCAGTTCCTCGTTGTTCGTGGTCGGGTCGTTGCCCCCGGTCGAGGACGAGCCGCCGGACGAGTCGGCCGATCCCGACGAGCCCGACGAGCCGCCGGACGAGCCCCCGCCCGTCACATCGAGGCTTATCTCCGCCTTGTCGTTGGCCTTCTCGGGGTCGAACGGGCGCGGCTCGGTGCTCAGCGCCACCGAGCCCTTGGCGCCCGCCACCTCCTTGTCGATCTTCAGCTTGATCGTGTAGGTCTCGCCGCCGCCCTCGTTGACCCACCTCTGACTCGTACCGCAGGACAGTGCCTTGCCCTTGAGCTCGCAGAAGCCGTCCGGCTTGACGACCGACGTCCCGGCGGGGGGCGTGATCAGGACCTCGACGAGCGGGTCCCCCTCCTTGGTCAGCACCCAGGCGGGCCCGGCGTTCTTGAACTTCGCCGTCAGCGTCACCGTGTCGCCGACGGCGCCCTTCAGGGCGGCTCCCGTCACCTGGTAGTCGGCCGTGTTCACGGAGGTGACCGGTACCTCGACGATGTCCTTGGTGGCCTCACCGCCGGCCGCACGCTCGACCAGCTTGATCGCGGGCGCCGTTCCGGGGACCGGCGTCGTGGCGGACTCGTCCAGGTCCGGGTAGAGGTCCCCGATGGTCATCCGCAGGTCGTCGTTGAGCGCGCGGTCCAGCGCCTTGATCGCGAGGGGCTTGTCCGGCTCGTACACGACACCGGGCTCCACGGGCCCGTCGAACTCACACACCACGTTCGACTTCTCGGTCATCTCGTCGTAGGACGGGACCTGGTGCGCCTCGCAGTTGGCCGGAATCGCCGCGTAGTCGAGACCTCGCGTGACGGAGTAGGAGACGTACACCTTGTCGACGGCCTCGGTGCCCTTGTTCGCCACGATGAGGGACGGCTCGAAGTCGGTGCCCGGCTCGACGCCCTCGATCGGGGCGATGTCTCCCATGACCAGCTCGGGCGCCGCTTCGTCGGCGAAGGCGGCGGGGGCGGCGGCGCCCAGCGCGACCAGACCGGCGGCGCCCAGCGCGGCGACAGTGGTACGGGAGGTGCCGAAGGTGCGGTTGCGGCGGCGGTTGCGTGGGGGGATCGGCATGGAACGAACCTCGTCAGACCTGAGCGCGGGCAAACGGACGGTGGACTCCTGGAGAACAACTCCTCGACCGGTAAGACACCTGTCGACGCCGAACGGTTGCGTCCGCGCCGGTGGTTCGGGGCCGTCGTACAGGACCTCTCGGCGCGAACACACCGCCCTTTATGATGTGTTCAGCGTGACGAGTGGTGACGGAGAGCGGGCTACGGGGCGCCATCGAGCAAGTCCGGGGCTCCGGGGCCGGCTGAGCGGGGGCAGATGGTGCAGACGCAGCAGGTCGTCCAAGTGCGCTGTGGTGAGAGCGGTTTCGGCACCGGGTATCTGATCGCGCCGCGCCTCGTCCTGTCCTCCGCGCATGTCGTGCCATCGCCTCACCGAGAGGCGGAGATCACGCTCTCGGAGTCGGCGACTTCCGCGATGGCGGTGGTGCGTTGGCGACGGTACGACGGCGACAACATGGACGCCGTCCTGCTGGAGATCCCGGCCGACCAGGCATGGACACCGCCCGCGTCGCTGCGCGGCTCCTTCGGCCGAAGCCCGCAGCGCTGGGGACGGTTGGTGACTGGCGGTACGGAAGTACCGGTCTCCGCCACGGGGTTCCCCCGGCAACAACGCGTCAGGACCCGGCGGGACGGGGTGGATCAGGCCGAGCGCCACCGCGAGTCGTTGCGGGGCCGGGTAAGGCCGCACGGTGGCGCGAGATCCTTCGAAATCCTCGACGAGGCCGGGCTGTTGGACGCCGACACGGCGGGACTCGGCGCCGCGACCGCCGCGAAGATCACCCCGTGGTCGGGGATGTCGGGCGCGGCTGTCTTCCTGGCCTCCGAGGATCTGCTCCTCGGCGTCGTACGGGTGGATCGCCGGCCGCGCCACGGCACCCGGCTCGTGTACACCCGCAGCGAGGATCTGCTGGCGTGTGCGGACTTCCGCGCCGTGGTCCGCGAGGCGACGGGCGTCGCCCCCGAACCGGAACCGGCCGAGTTCGCCCGCTTGTTGGAGCCCACACCGCCCAAGCGCGAGGTGTCATCGCCGAGCATGCTGCTGCGGGCGGACGCCGAGGTGGTGTCCTTCCACGGCAGGCAGGACGCGCTGGAAGAGTTGGAGGCGTGGTGCCTGGCCGACTCGGACGGCCTGCCGTCCACCCGTGTGCTCACCGCCCCCGGCGGACAGGGCAAGACCCGGCTGGCGCGGGAGTTCGCGGCACGGCTGCGGGCCAGGGGCTGGGTGGCCGGCCAGGTGCGCAAGACACACGGCGACCTGGGCGCGCTGCGGGCCGTCCAGCACCCGCTGCTCCTGGTCGTCGACTACGCGGAGACCCGACCCGAGTTGGTCAGGGAGCTTCAGGAACGGACGGCCGAGGTCAGGCATCCGGTCCGGCTTCTCCTGCTCGCCCGTTCGCGCGGCTCCTGGACCCGGTCGACCGGTACGGTGCGCGAGATCAAACTGCACGCGCTCAGCCCCGACGCCGACGAGCGGGAGCACGCCTTCCGTAACGCGGCGCGGGATCTCTCCGGCCGCCTGGCGGAGGTGACCGACTGGACCGTCGACTGGCCCCGGGTCGCGGACGCACTGCCCGTCGGACGACCGCGAGGGGCACCGGGTGCCGAGACGGCGCTGGCCGTGCAGATGACGGCTCTGGCCGCGCTGCTGCGCCATGTGCCGTCTCCACGGGAGGACGACGCCACCGTGGGGGAAGAGGCCACCGTGGAGGACAAACTCCTCGCACACGAGGAGCGGTACTGGTCGGACACCGCCCGCTGGAGCAGAGAGCGCCGGGACAGTCTGCGCGGGCAGGCGGTGGCGGCGGCGGTACTGTGCCCCACGCGGAACGAGCGGGAGGCACGCGAGACGCTGACCCGGCTGCTGCCGGGCGAACTCCCGGGGCTGATCGGGGACATCGCCGCGTGGCTGAGCGACCTGTACCCGCCGGCCGAGAACCGCTACTGGGGCCAACTGGAGCCGGACCGGCTGGCGGAGTACCAGGCCTCCGAGCAGGTCGTCGCGGACACGGAACTCCTCGCGAGGCTGTTCGCGCGAGCCCCGGACCACCAGCGCGTACAGATCCTCACCGTGCTGGCCCGGTCGGCCGTGGCCCACGCGAACGAAGACCGCGCGGACAGGGCGCAGGCCGTCATCGGGCAGTTGCGTCAGGTGCTGCGCTCCGTGCCCGCCGACATGCCGTTGACCGCCGCGGTACTGCGCGCCCACTCCGACACGCTGCCGGAGAAGTCCCACGTGCTGCGCGACTACGCGCTCGACGTCGCCCGTGAACTGGCCCGGCTGTGTCCCGCCACGGACCGCACCACGCAGGCGCTCCGGGACCGCGCGTGGGCCCTGCACCATGCGGCCGAACGGTATCTGGCGGTCGGCGACTGGGACGAGGCCCGGGAGGCGGCCGACGAGGCGGCGGCGATCCGCGGCCGACTGGCGGGCGAGGAGGCGACCACGCCCCGTACGGAGTGGGCCGACTCGTTGCTGGTGCTGTCGCAGACCCTGCGTATGACGGGGCGGCGGATGGAGGCGTACGACGCCGGTCGTCGGGCGCTCGACCTCTTCCGCGCGCTGGCGGCGGAGGAGGAAGGCGACGAGGAGGAGAGGCGCCGGCGCGGACTGGTGCGGGCCCTCATCAACCAGTCCCAGGTGGTGTGGCAACTCGACCCGGACGCGGTCCCCTTCGACCAGATCGCGAGGTCCGACGACCATACGGCCGAAGCTGTCCGGCGAGCCCGCGAACTGGCCGCCCGGCGCCCCGGCCTGGAACCGCTCCTGCTGCCCAACGCGCTGGTGGCACGGAGCACGACCCTGTGGCGCTTCCAACGGCATGCGGAGACATTGTCGCCGAGCAGGGAGGCGGTGGAGACCTCCCGCCGGTTGGCACGGGAGAACCCGGACGCCTTCACCGCCGACCTCGCGCGCGCCCTGCTGGGTCTGTCCGTCGACATCCACAGCGTCTCGCGCGGCGAGGCGACGGCGCTCCTGCGGGAGGCGATCGACCTGCTGCGCCCGCAGGCCCGGGATCTGCCCCGCGTCCACCGCTCCTCGCTGGCCCAGATGCTGCACAACCTCGCCTGGGATCAGCTCGACCTCGGGGACGAGCGGGCGGCACGGGCATCCATCGCGGAGGCGATCGCCTACCGCCGAGAGCTGGCACGGGGGCCGTACGCGATCGAGCTGCCGAACGTGGCCGGGTCGCTGCACAGCCTCGCCCGCTTCCATGTGGCTGCGGGGGAGCACGACGCGGCGGTGCAGCACTTCGAGGAGGCTCTCGCGATTTACGCACGGGCCGAACTGCCGCTGAGCGCGAGCGAATTGAACGGGAAGGGCTCCACCGCTCTGCATCTCGCGTTCGCCTACGACGCCGTCGGCCGCTCGGCCGACACACTGACCGCTCTCAACCAGGCCCTCGACATTCACCGCCGCCTCAGCGACTACGGCCAGCTCTATACGGAGGACTACGCCCGCAGCCTGCACGACGGCTCGGGGCTGTACTGGAACCACGACCGGCATGTCGCGGTCCGTATCCTGCTGCGCCAGGCGTTGCCGCACTACCGCCGCCACGCCCGTGTCAACGAGAAGGGGCGCCGGGGGCTGGCCGACTGTCTGTACGACCTCGGCACCAGCTACGGGACACACTGGGGAACGGCCGAGCGGGCGGTTCGAATCCTGCGGGAGGCCTACGAACTGCTGCTGGAGCTGACGGCCGAGGATGCGCAGCATGAGGTATTGCTGGCCGACGCCTGCACGCAGCTGAGCCGTGGGCTGCTGAAGACGAGCCGCTTCCACGAGGCCGTACGCGTCGCGGAGACCGAAGTGCGCGTCCGGAAAAGGCTGTTGGTCGACGCCCCGGCCGACCAGCAGCAGCCCCTGTGCCACGCTCTCTTGAGGCTGGCCGACGGCCGGACGATGGCGGGGCAGACGGCCGCGGCCTGGCGCGCGGCCGTTGAGGCGGAGGAACTGTGCCAGGTGTCGGCCGCCCGGACGGGCGAGCCGCCGGACCGGACGGCGTGGCTCCTCGGGCGGCTGGCCGCCACGCTGAGTCTGTGTGGTCGCCACGACGGACGTCTGGCCGTCCGGGCTCTGGAGCCGGCGCGGCGGTCCGTCCGGCTCTACCGGGGAGTGGTCGACCGGGCCCCGGAGAGACAGGCAGATCTGGGATGGGCGGTCGAGATTCTCGCGAAAGCCCTTGAACGCACAGGCAGGCACGCCGAGGCCATCGACGTACGGATACGCAGAGGAGCATGACGCCGTGACATCACCACTCCATGACGAGGAACGGGGCGAGTCCGCCGAGGACATCCGACGGGACGAGGAGAGCGCCGAGCGCGGGGCCGCACTGTTCTACGGGAACGTGAACGAGTTCGTCACCGACCGGTTCATCTATTTCGTCCATCGTCCCACCGCCGGTTCCGGGCGGGTGTGGTGCGCGGAGTGGTATCGGCACGCGGAGGCGTTGTCCCGGCTGGACTCCGTGTGGCGTGCGTGGGAGGCGTTGCGCTGGGACGCCGGTATGGGAATGTCCCACTGGTGGCTCCATCACGCCGACCCGCACCTGCGTGCCCTGCTGGACCCCATCACGGGGCCGTTCGCCGACTGTTCCGAAGGCCACCAGAACGCCAGGCCGCTTCCGGTCATCGATCCACCGGAAGGGCTCTTCAACGACCAGCGGGAGTTGGGCGGAAGGGATCCGTTCTCCTTCGACTGATCCGGCCCCGCGCCACGGCGCGGGGCGGCTCCTACCGGCCGCCCGGGTCGTCGTCGCGGGTGATCAAATGTTCCAGCCGGTCGAAGCGGGCGTGCAGCGCCCGTAGTTCCAGGTCGGCGTCGGCCCTCCCCCGCGCCTCGGCGTGTTCGAGCGCCTGAGTCGCCTGGCGGGCGCGGCGCGCGGCGGTGCCGACGAACCAGGTGGCCAGGGAGGCGGTGACGATGCTGAACACGGCGATCCCGACGAGCATCACGATCGCCGCGATGACGCGTCCGCCCACCGTGACCGGATACAGATCCCCGTATCCGACGGTCGTCGCCGTCTCGATGGACCACCACAGCGCGAGTGGGAACGAGGTGATGGTCGCCCGGGGCGCCGACGACTCGAACGGGACGATGATCCAGGAGCCGATCAGCATCACCAGTACGACACCCACGGCCGCCCAGACGGACGCCTTCACGTGCAGCCGCCGCCACCGCTCGTTGCTCAGCAGTTTGTGGAAGAGATAGAGCGGCGAGAACGGAGGCATGGACCGAAGCTAACGGTCGGCCGGGCGTCCCGGCGGCAGGACACGGCGTACCCGGGGCGCAGGACTCCACCGAGTCGTCAGGCCAGTGTCGCGTAGACGATGAGGTTGTTCACCGGGTGGCCTTCGGCGTCGAAGTCGCCGTCACAGGTGATCAATCGCAGGGCGTGGTCCGCCGTGTCGCCGTAGACCTTGTCGGTGGGGAAGGAGTCCTTGTCGACGCTCTCGGTGTCCGTGACGGTGAAGCGCGCCGACTTCCCCCGGCTGTCGCCCACGGTGATCTCCGCGCCTTCGGTGATCTTCTTGAGGTCGTGGAAGACGGCCTTGCCGAACCGGGTGTCGTTGTGGCCGATGATGACGGCCGCACCGGCTTCGCCGGGCGTGGCGCCGCCGGTGTACCAGCCGGCGGTCATGCCCTTCTCGGGCGGGGGCACCTCGACGGTTCCGTCCGGGTTGAGGCCGAGTTCCATCAGGGAACTCTTCACGCCGATGGAAGGGATGGAGACCTCGACGGGAGTCGCCGTCCGCCCAACTCCCCCCGGAGCACGGGCCGATGGGGTGTCCGCGTCGGCGCTCGCACCGGGGGCCGAGACCGGGGCGGGGGTGTCCGCGGGGGACGAGCAGCCGGTCAGCGCGATGAGCAGCGCGGGTACGACAAGAGCGAGGCGGGCAGAGGGCACAGCGGGCTCCAGAGCAGGGCGGCCGGGGGCCTGTTGTCGGGTCGTCGGGCTGTCGGGCCGTCGGGGCGACGGGTCGTCGGGTCGTCGGGGCGACGGGTCGTCGGGTCGTCGGGGCGGATGAGCGGGACCGGGGCGCCGCGGGGGTCGTACGGCGGTGGCCGGGCGTACGCCCCGGGGGAAGCGATGGGCGCCACCCTGCGAAGGGCGGCGCCACTGTCGCGTCGGGTCAGATCTCGCGCCGCGCGGCGGAGCGGCGGCGTACCACGACGGTGCCGGCGCCCGCGAGCAGCAGCGCCCCGGCGGCCGAGCCGACGAGGGTGGTGATGCCCGAGTCGGTGGCTGCCGGAGCTTCGCCGGCGGCGACGCCACCGCGCGGGGCCTCCTTGGCCGCGCGCGCCTTCTCCGCCAACTTCTTCGCGGCGTCTTCCTTCGAACTCGCCTCGCCCGAGCCTTCCTTGGCCGCCGCGGCCTTCTTCGCGGCGTCCTCCTTCTGCTTCTCAGCTGCGGTCTTCTTCTCCTCGGCCGCCGACGCGGACGGTGTCGGCTTCCCGTCCGAGGCCACGGCCGCGGTGGCGGGAACGAGCAGCGCTCCGGCCACGACGGCCGGCAGGACGACGAGACGCAGACGGTGACGGTGGGACATGTACGACTCCAGTTCCAGCCCGAGATCGGTGGTGCCTGGGTGCCGAGTCGCAGCCAGGTTCCGGGCAGGGCTCCAGGCTGGCGGCCACTTGTGAAGAAGCTGTCAGGGCGTCATGTTGATCGGATCAGGGCCATCCGGTCCGGCCGCCGTTTCGACGGCCGCCGTTTCGACGAGCGCGGCGGGCGCGGCGGGCGCGGGCGCGGCGGGCAGCCGCAGGGTGAAGACCGATCCCTCTCCCTCGGTGCTCAGCACGCTCGCCGTCCCGCCCTGTGCCTCGGCGAGTTTGAGCACGATCGCCAGGCCCAGTCCGCTGCCGCCGGTACTGCGGTTGCGGGACTTCTCCGCCCGCCAGAAGCGGTCGAACACGTGCGGGATGTCGTCGGCCGGGATTCCGGCGCCGGTGTCGGAGACCTCCAGGGCCACCTCGTTCCTGTCGCCGTTCCCGTGATCGGGGCCCGTCCGGTACGAACGCAGTGTCACCCGGCCTCCGGGCGGGGTGTGGCGTACGGCGTTGGAGACAAGGTTGCTGACGGCCTGCCGGAGCCGCACCGGATCGGCGTACAGCGACGGTCCGGCGGGCCCGGTGGCGGAGACGGTGAGTGTGACACCGGCGGTCTCGGCCGGGCCCTGGTACGCCGCGGCGACCTGGCCGAGCAGTTCGTCGGCGTACAACGGCTCCGGGTGCAGTCGTAGCGCGCCCGCGTCGGCCGCGCCCAGGTCCTGGAGGTCGTCGATGATGTGCTGGAGCTGGACCGCTTCCTCAAGGAGCGAGGAGACGAACGCCGGGTCCGGATCGGCCAGTCCGTCCTGGGCCGCCTCCAGCCAGCCTCTGATGTTGCTCAGCGGGGTGCGCAGTTCGTGCGCGACGTCGCTGACCATCACCTTGCGCTGCTCCTCAAGCCGGGCGCGGTGTACGGCCATGTCGTTGAAGGCCGCCGCCAGCCGGCCTATCTCGTTGTCCGGGCCGACCGGCACCGGCGCCGAGTCCAGGCCGTCCCGCATCCGCTGGGCGGCGCCGGTGAGCGCGTGCAGGGGCCGTACGAGCCGGGCTCCGGCGATCACCGAGACGCCCACGGTGAGAGCGAGGACAAGGGCCGTGACCCCGACGATCCGTGCGGTGTTCGCCGGGGAGAGGTCGAAGCCGGGCACGCTGACGGCGCCGGTGCCGTCGATGAACAGCAGGGCGGGCGCGGCGACATAGTCCGTGAGCTGTTCGCGGCGGGCGCTGCCGACGCAGGAGGCGATGGCCCGGTCGTCCCGGTGGTCGGGAGCCATGGCTGCTTTCTCCTGGGCGGCCTGCTTCCGGGCGGCCTCCGCCTTGACGGCGTCCGCGCCGGGCGGGGCGGGGACGATCTGGTCGTATCCACGGTCCCAGGACAGGTCCAGGTTGAGCGTGGTGCCCTTGTGCCCCTGACGTTTCAGACAGGCGTCGGCGAGCGTGTTGAGCTGGTCGAGGGCCTTCTTCTCGGTCGTGGTGGGGCCCGACTTCGCTGTCAGGCACTTGAGTTCGCGGTCACGGTCGGTGTCGCTGCGGACGAACTCGATACGGGGCCGCCCGCTCGGGCTGTCGACCACGTCCGCCGCGACGCCCACCGAGGACAGGCACGCGACGTGCTGGGCCGTGATCCGGCGCAGTTCGGTACGTTCCTCGGCGGGCAGCAGGAAGGGGCCCACGGCGCGTGGATCGACGCGGTCCGAGCCGGCGGTCACGTCCTCGGGCATCAGTACCGTGTCGACGTTCAGCGGATCGACGACCGCCGAGGCCTGGGCCGGCAGCGGGGTGACGGACGAGGAGCCCGCGGAGTCGAAGAGAGGCCGCCGGTCCTCGGTGGTCAGCACGATCCGGCGCTGGGAGGTCCGAGCCAGTTCGCGCGCGGTGGCCCCGACCTCGTCCCAGCCGGGGTGTGTGGCGGCGTACCCCAGCAGCGTGTTGTAGATCTTCGCGTCGGAGCTGAGGTCCTGCCCCTGCTCCTGTCTGATCGCTCCGGAGGTGGTCTGCACCGCGAGCCAGGCGGTGGCGGCGACCGCGCACGAGGCCACGAGCACGGAGACGATCAGCAGCCGGCCGAGGAGACTCCTGCGCAGCGGCAGACGCGGTCTCCCCCGCTCCCGGGGCCTTTGGTCGTGGGGCTCCTCCTCACGGGGCTTCTCACGAGGACGCACGGCGGGCCTCCTTCGCGGGGTCCGTCAGCTTGTAGCCGACGCCGAACACGGTCAGCAGCCGGGCCGGGCGCCGCGGGGCGTGCTCGATCTTCTTGCGCAGATGCATGATGTGCACGTCGACGGTGCGGTTGCTGATGTACTTGTCGAAGCCGTGCAGTTCCTCCAGAAGCCGTTCCCGGCTGAAGACCCGGTCCGGTTCCATGGCCATCGCGGCGAGAATCCGGAACTCGCCGGGGGTGCACACCACCGGTCTTCCCGCGACAGACACCTCGTGCCGGGCGGTGTCGATCCTGAGGGCGCCCACGGTCAGTGATTCGTCCTCGGCGGGGGCGCCGGGGCGGCGGTTGCGGCGCAGCAGTGTCCGTACCCGGGCCGTCAGTTCCCGGGGGCTGAACGGCTTCGTCATGTAGTCGTCCGCGCCCAGGTCCAGCCCGAGGAGCAGATCGTCCTCGGTACTGCGGGCGGTCAGCATCAGCACCAGTACCTCACGGCACTCGGCGCGCAGGATCCGCACCACGTCGAGGCCGTCGGTCCGGGGCATCATTACATCGAGAACGAGCAGGTCGGGCTCCGCGCGCCGCACCTCCTCAAGGGCCGCGCGGCCGTCGGGGACGACCGTGACGGCGTGCCCCTCGTGCTCCAGATAGCGGCGCACCAATTCGGCCTGTTTGACGTCGTCTTCGGCGATCACGATGTTTGCGCACACGTCGCGATCGTAGCGATCGGCGCCCCGGCGGGGCTTCCGCGGTGGGACTTCCGGAGTGGGACTTCGGGGGTGGGATCCGCCCGTGGCTGTCTCAGCCGGGCCAGGCGCGCATCGCGGCGTCGGCCACGCCCTGGAGTTCCTCTCTGGTGGCTCCGTCGCGCGCCTGTTGGGACATGCCCTGGATGATCGCGCCGACGAAGCGGGCGAGTGCGGACGGGTCGGTGTCGGGGGGCAGTTCGCCCGCCGCGATGGCGGCGCGGAGACGGTGCTCGAAGCTGGCGATGTTGGCCTCACGGCGCTCCCGCAGGGCTTTTTCGACCTCCGGGGTCACGCAGTTGACCGCCGCGCAGATCATCAGGCACCCACGAGGACGCGACGGGTCGGTGAACTCGGTCGCTGTCTCGGTCAGCAGCCGCGCGAGGCCGGCGCGGGCCGTCGGCTCCTCGTCGAGCGCGCGGGCGCCGAAGGAGCCGTAGCGCACCGCGTACAGCTCGACGACCTCGGCGAAGAGCGTCTTCTTGTCGCCGAACGCGGCGTAGAGGCTGGGCGCGCCGATGCCCATGGCGTCGGTGAGGTCGGTGATGGACGTCGTCTCGTAGCCGTGTTCCCAGAAGGCCATCGTCGCCCGTTCCAGTGCCGCGTCGCGATCGAAGGAGCGGGGCCTGCCGCGCTGTTTGGTGGCCATGCCGCCATCGTAACGGATTCTGTAGTGGCCGTTAGATATCTGCTACGGTCTTTTCTGTAACGACCACTAGATAAAGAGGGGGCGATGGCCATGGGCGTGCTCACCGGCAGAACGGCGCTGGTCACCGGCGGCAGCAGGGGTATCGGGCGGGGCATAGCGGAGCGGCTCGGTCAGGAAGGAGCGCGTGTCGCCGTGCACTTCGGCACCAACGCCGCAGCCGCCGCCGAGACGGTCCGGGCGATCGAGAGCGCGGGTGGTTCGGCCTTCGCGCTGGGGGCGGAGCTGGGATCGCCGGGCGACGCGCAGGCGGTGTGGGCGGAGTACGACCGGCACGCGGACGGGGTGGACATCCTGGTCAACAACGCGGGGATCGGCACATCGACCGTTTACGAGGAGATGGAGGAGGCGGAGTACGAGCGGCTGTTCGCGGTCAACACCCGCGCGCCGTTCTTCCTCACCAGGATGGGCCTGGAACGGATGCCCGACGGCGGGCGGGTGATCAACGTGTCGACCGGTCTGACGCACGCGGCGGTGATGCCGGACCTGATCGCCTACGCGATGAGCAAGAGCGCGCTGGACGTCTTCACCCGCGATCTGTCCAAGCTCCTCGGCCCCCGGGGCATCACGGTCAACGCGGTCGCCCCCGGCATCATCGACACCGACAACACCGCGCCCCTGATCCGGGCGAGCGACGAGGCCTGGGCGCGGGCCGCCGCCGTGTCGGCGCTCGGCCGGGTCGGCCGGGTGGACGACGTCGCCGGGGTGGTCGCCTTCCTCGCGTCGGACGACGGCCGCTGGATCACCGGACACTGGCTGGATGTGACGGGCGGCTCGCTGCCCTGACTCGCTGCCTTACGAGGGTGTCGCCGCGTACGTACGGGTGAGCCCGGCCGTCAGACGGGAGACCGGGATGCCTCCCATGCACTGGGTCGCCTCGCAGAGGATCACCGGCGCGCGCCGGCTCCTGGCGGACTCCGGCTGGTCGCCGTCAGGGGTCGGGCAGCAGCACGGATAGGCCCGGCCGTTCCGCGTCCGCGTCGGCGTCGGCGTCGTTCAGTCGGCGCGGGCGCCCGGATCGCGGTCCAACGCGGCCACGGCCCATTTCGCCCGGGTGGACAGCCCGCTCAGTGACTTGGCGGAGTGCTTGCTGATGGTCGACAGCAGCGACTTCGTGTGCCGCATCGTCTCGCGGGCCAGTGGGGCGTCGCCGGATTCCACCGCCGCGAGGGCCAGCTCCAGATGTTGTTCCGTGATCATGCGGCCGAGGCCACGGCGGTGCCACTGCGCGACCGTGCCGTCCTTCGCGGGACCCGCGACCGATGCCCGTGAGTGCTCCAACGCCCGGCGCGCGGCGTCGAGATCACCCTTGTGGCGTTCCAGCCGGGCGAGGACGTACGCCGCGCACGCGCGGTCCCAGTCGGTGTCCTGGAGAGCGAGGAGGGCGGACTGGGCGCGGGCCGCCTGGGAGTGGTCACCGAGTCGTTCCAGGGCCCGGCTCAGCGCGTCGAGGTGATCCGCGTCGCGGCCGGCGTCGTCCAGCAGGCGGATGAGCGCGACCCGGGCGTGTTCGATCCTCCCCTGGCGGCGGGCGAGTTCGATCCAGGTGAAAGGGCTCTCCCTCGCCGGATCCCGGCCGTACCGCTCGGCGTCGGCGCGGCGCGCCCAGTCCAGGTCGCCGGGAACATGCGCGGCCCGCAGCAGCGGCAGATCCGCCTCGTCGCCGTGCAGCGTCACCAGCATCGCGGCTGTCCACCGCTCCTCGTACCACTCGGTCCGCTCGGCCGACTCACGCTCCAGGAGCAGCCGCAACAGGGGCAGGTCGCCGTCCCGGCGGTCGTACTGCGCCGCCCGCACCACGCCCGCGCGAAGCACCGCATCGGCCAGAGCCTCGTCCAGCGCTCCGGGTTCCCCCGCGCGGGCGCGCGCGAGCGCCGCCCGTCCGGGGCCGAGT
This sequence comes from Streptomyces sp. NPDC006643, assembly GCF_042870175.1. Taxonomy (NCBI): domain Bacteria; kingdom Bacillati; phylum Actinomycetota; class Actinomycetes; order Kitasatosporales; family Streptomycetaceae; genus Streptomyces; species Streptomyces sp. NPDC006643. The sequence continues at coordinate 74,002 of NZ_JBIAHA010000025.1, forward strand.
ACGAGGTCCCGCAGCGGCCGGCGGTCGGGGGCGCCCGTCAGCCGGTAGGCCCTCAGTTCCCGGGAGTTGAGCAGGAGGTGGTCGGGCTCGGTGCGGGCGGCGGCCGACTCCGCCATGGCGACGAGTTCGGTCAGCGGGCGTTCCGGGAGTCCTAGTCCGGTGAGCAACGCGGCGCGCTGCGCGTCCAGTTCGGGCGCGAACTCCTCGCGCGCCTCCTCGTCGGCGGCGTCGACCTCCGCGCGCAGCCGGTCCTCGTCGAGGTCGCCGGAGATGGTCTCGCAGTACCAGGGGAGCCGGACGAGCGTCTCCAGCGCCTCGGAGACGCTGTCGGCGATCAGCACGGCGTCACCCTCGGAGGAGGCGTACAGCACGGCCGTACCCGCGCACAGGAAGTACGTACCGCCTGTGTCGTCCCCCGCTATGGGTTCCAGCGGCGCTCCGGATGCCAGGTGGACGTCCTCGACGTGGCGCGCCCGGTCGATGTCGAAGTTGAAGGGGAACGCCGCGACGGCGGCCAGTTCGGGGCGGGCACGGAGCAGACTCAGAACACGGTCGGTCATGCGGGGCAAGCCTAGTGGGGCGCTGTCAGGGGGCCGAGGCGGCGGTCGCGTGACGAGGTTCGCCGCGGCCACTCCGGGGACTCCCGCCGGCCTGTGGATCGTGATCGGCGTTGTCAGTGGTCACCAGTAGGTTCATTCGTGTTCCGCCGTTCTGGCGGCGCGCAAGTCCCCCCTGCTGAAAAGGAGATGGTGCGGTGTCGGATTGGGAAAGGTCGAGCACGGCACGGGTGGTTCCGCCAGCCCGGCCGCGCAAGCTCGCCAAGGTCCCCTTCGTCGAGCTGGCCGACGGACGGCTTCAGGGCGTGGTGTCCAGTGGATCGGACATCGAGCGGGTGTACGTGTCGTCGGTCGGGGCCGGCACCTTCGCGTACGCGTGCAGCACCAACAACAACCGGCCGTGCGGCGGCGCGCGGGGCGGGTTCTGCAACCACATCCGGACGCTGGTCAACGAGGCGGTGCTCCAGTACGGCGCCGAGCGCGTCGCCCGCTATCTCCGGGTCGAGACCGCCGAGGCTGAGCCGACCGCCCAGACCCTCACCATGACCATGACCGGCACGCGTCCTCCACAGGGCGACTCCGCCGCGGCGGCGCCCGTCTTCAGCCGGTTCCTGCGCCATCTGGCGTATCTGGAACTCGCCCCGACGACCGTGCCGTTGCCGGAGATGCAGTGGTTCCCGCCGACGAGGGCGGTGGCCTGATGCGCGCCGACCTGCTCACCGAGCCCGTGGCTGGGGTCGACGAGGCCCTGGCGGCGGTCGACGCCTTCGACCGGGCGCTTGTCGTGGGTCTGCTCCGTCCCCACGCGGTCCTCACCACCGGTCTGACGGCGCTGGCCGACGCCGTCACCGGTACACCGCTGGCCGCGCGGGTCGCCGAGGCGGCGGAGAAGGCGGCGGCCGGTGCCGCGAGCGAGGACCATTTCGTCGCTCTCGCCGCCGCCCGTACGGCCCTGGTCGGCTCCGTCCACGACGCGCTGGCGGCGCGTGTGGCGGAGGCGACCGGTCGGGAGCGCGCCGAGGAGAGCGTCCCGGCCCCGGCCGGCCGGCAGGCTGGGAATCTGCTCGCCGCCGCCCGTTCCTGGCTGTCCGATCTGGCACGGGCCGGCTGGCAGGGCATTGACCACGAGGTGGTCTCCGGGGCGGCGCCCGTCGTCTCCGCGATGCTGCCGGACCCGGAGCTGCGCCGGCCGGCGACGCTGCTCGACGGCTTCGCCGCCGAACTCGCCGCGTCCTGCCCGGGGTCGACCCTGGAGCGGGTGCCGGTCCGGCGCTGGGCCGATCTGTGGTCGCGGGCGACGATCCTGACCGTGCCCGGTGCGGCGCACGTGCCCGTGACCGGGACGGCCACCGGGCGTCTCCTGCCGCTGGGTGTGGACGTGCAGGAGCACGCGACCGCCGTCCAGGCGCAGGTGCACGCGGTGTTCGAGCCGGCGGACGGCACTGCGTCCCGGCTGGTACGGGCGAACGTCTCGGTGCCGAAGCCCGACACGGTCGTCGGCGCCGGCCTGTGGCAGCTCCTGCGCCCGCACATGTCGCTTCTGGCGGCGGTGAGCGAGGGCCGTTCCATGGACCTCACGGACATGCCGCTGACCGCCGAGGGCGACCTGGTGTGGAGCGACGAGTTGGCTCGTGCGGGCAAGCCCGCCGACGCCTTCGCCACGGCCCGTGTCGCCATGTCCACCGCCACGGCTCCCATGACCGCGCCCCTGGACCGGCATCCCGCGCGGATCGCCGCGCCGGTCCTCCTGGAGAGGTACGACGCCCAACAGGGCGACGAGGGACTGACGTTCACACTCGCCGGGCACGACCTGGCTGTCGACACCGACCGTATTCCGACCGCCGGGCCGCTGACGCCCGCGGCGGTGGCCGCGTCGGTGGCGTGCGTCGGGCTGCTCCGCTGGGACGCCGGGGCATTCAGCGTCCAGCCGCTCGCGGTCGAGACGCTGGTACGGAAGAAGCCCGCCGCGATCCACGCCGGGGCATGGGCGGGCGGCACGTCCGACAAGGCCGGTGCCAAGGCCGAGAAGGCCGCCACCGACGCCGGAGCGGTCCTCCGGGAACGAGCCGGAAGGCTGCTGCGGAAATGACGGAAACGACGCAGACGACGGAAGCGGCCGGGCGGGGCGCCGAGTTGAGTGCCGACGACAACCGCCGCCAGGTCCTGTACTGGCGGCTCCTGGCCCGGCTCTTCGACCCCGAGGAGCAGGCGGCCCTGGAGTCGGCGAGTCTCGCCGTGGTCGAGGACATCGGCCTGCCGCCCGCGCTGCTGGACCCGAATGTCTCGATGGATTCGACCGTCCAGCGTCACCCCGCGCTGGCCGCCGAACTCGACGGCCTGATGGTGCCGGCGCCGGTGCCCGCGCCGGATGAACACACCGCCGCCGCCGACGACGACAGCGACAGCGAGAACGCCGACGGCAGCGACAGCGGACGTGACCGTGCCGCCGAGGTGCGGCGCGCGGCGCTGGTGTCGAAGGTGCTGCTCAACGTCTACGCGTGCGCCGGCGGCTCCGGCACGGTCACCGCCGGACAGCTCGCGCAGTGGCAGTCCGACGCGGGCTGGCTGGAGCGCGCGCTGGGCTGCGAGCCGGGCGCGCTGCGCGGCGGGCGCCCCGCAGGGGGTGCGGGCGGGCCGGACATCGGCCGGCTGGTTCCGGGGATCGGCCCCGAACTGGGGGCCATCGAAGCGGATCTGGTCAAGCGGATGCATCTGCGGGAGGTGCTCGCCGATCCCGCGCTCGCCGCGCGGCTGACCCCGAGCATGTCGCTGATCGAGCAGCTGCTGCGCGACAAGAGCAATCTGTCGGGTGTGGCGCTGGCCAATGCCAAGTCCCTCATCAGGCGGTTCGTCGACGAGGTCGCCGAAGTGCTGCGTACGCAGGTGGAGAAGTCGACGGTGGGCGCCCTGGACCGTTCGGTGCCGCCCAAGCGGGTGTACCGCAATCTCGACCTGGACCGCACCATCTGGAAGAACCTCACCAACTGGAGTCCCGAGGAGGAGCGGCTCTATGTCGACCGCCTCTTCTACCGCCACACCGCGCGCAAGACGACACCGCAGCGGCTGATCGTGGTCGTGGACCAGTCGGGCTCCATGGTCGACTCGATGGTCAACTGCACCATTCTGGCGTCGATCTTCGCGGGTCTGCCGAAGGTGGATGTGCATCTGATCGCGTACGACACCCGGGCGATCGACCTGACTCCGTGGGTGAACGATCCGTTCGAGTCGCTGCTGCGCACCAATCTCGGGGGTGGCAACGACGGTCCGGTCGCGATGGCGATGGCCCGTCCGAAGATCACCGAGCCGCGCAACACGGTGATGGTGTGGATCTCCGACTTCTACGAGTTCAACCGCTCGCAGCCGCTGTTCGAGGGCATCGAGGAGGTCCACCGGTCCGGCGTGAAGTTCATCCCGGTCGGCTCGGTGACCAGCTCCGGCCGCCAGGAGGTCAATCCCTGGTTCCGGGAGCGCTTCAAGACGCTCGGCACCCCGGTGATCTCCGGTCACATCCAGAAGCTTGTTCACGAACTCAAGACGTTTCTCGCTTAGAAAGGCCCTGATATGTCAGACATGTTGCGCGCTCCCGCCGAGATCAAGTACGCCGAGGAGCTGGACTGGCTGGAGTCGGTGGACGACGGTCCCAAGCCGTTCTCCTGGCGCCTTTCGCCGAAGATGGTCCGCCTGTTCATCCTGGGGTCCGAGCGGGCCGACGGGCTCGACCGGGAGATCCCGCAGAAGTGGTTCGGCGATCGCAGTCTGGTCGAGCGGGCCGTCGTCACCCTGGCCTCCGACCGCGGCCTGCTGCTGATCGGTGACCCGGGGACCGGCAAGAGCTGGCTGGCCGAGCTGCTGGCCGCCGCGATATGCCGCAGCTCCACCCTGGTGGTGCAGGGCACGGCCGGCACGACCGAGGACCACATCAAGTACTCGTGGAACGTGTCCATGGTGATCGCCAAGGGACAGTCGCGTGAGTCGATGATCCCCTCGCCGATCATGACCGCGATGGAGACCGGCGCGATCGGCCGGTTCGAGGAGCTGACCCGCTCCACCAGCGACGTCCAGGACGCGCTGATCTCGATCCTGTCGGAGAAGTACATCTCGGTCCCGGAGCTGGACAGCGACAGCATCGTCTTCGCCAAGCCCGGCTTCTCGATCATCGCCACCGCCAACAGCCGCGACCGGGGTGTCAACGACCTGTCCTCCGCCCTCAAGCGCCGGTTCAACTTCGTACGTATCCCGGTGGTGACGAACCGGAAGAGCGAGGCGGAGATCGTCCGCTTCCGTACGGAGGAGCTGCTGCGCCGGCACCGGATCGAGCTGGACGTGCCGCCCACCCTGCTGGACGTGCTGCTTCAGAGCTTCGCGGATCTACGGGCCTCCGCCGCCGCTGCGGGCAGTGACGACGAGAAGCTGGAGTCGGCGCTGTCGAGCGCCGAGCAGATCGGCGTCCTGGAGGACGCGATCCTGCACAGCAACTTCTTCGGCGAGCGTGAGCTGACGGCCCGTGCCCTCGCCTCCTCGCTCGTCGGTTCGCTGGCGCGGCGCGAGCCCGAGGACCTGGCCATCCTGAACAAGTATCTGCACGGAGTCGTCGAGCCGCGCAGCAAGGAACAGGGCGGTTCCTGGCCGGAGTTCCTGGAGGGCGGTCGGGACGCGATCGCCACCCTCTCGTGAGCCCCGTGCGGGAAGGCGAGGCGGTCTTCGAGGCGCTGCGTACGCAGTTGGGGGAGGCCGCGACGGCGCTGGCCGACGGGCCCGACGCGCTGGAGGGGATCCTCCTCGGCATCGTCGACGACGTCGACCGGGCGGTCCGTGAACCGCTTGAGATCTTCCCCGTCTGCCATCACTCACCGGCCTCGGCGATCGCCATGGCGCGGCGGCTGCGGGAGAAGCGTCCGAAGGTCGTCTATCTGGAGCTGTGCGAGGACATGGCGCCGCTCCTGTCCGAGCTGCGCAACTGCCGGCTCCCGGTGGCGGTGCAGGCGTTCGCCAGTGAGGTCAACGGCCTCCCCGCGGCCTGGGCGCCGCTGTCGGTCGTCGCGCCGATCACCGAGGCGTCGGCCGAGTACCAGGCCATCGCCTACGCGCTGGACACACCGGGCGTGGAGCTGGTCCTGGTCGACCGCTCGTCGGACCACGTCTTCCAGTGGCAGATGGACGGGGCGGCCGGGGCGGGGCCCGCCGATCCGGAAGCGCCCGAGGTGCTGTCGGAGGCATCGCCGGCCGACGAGGACGCGGCGCTGCACGGCGACGCCGTCGGTGTGGAGATCGGCGATCTGCGTCCGCGCTTCGCCGAGCTGGAGGAGCATCTGCTGCGCCACGGCCGGGTGCGGCACTGGTCGGAGTGGTGGCACCAGTACGTCGAGCTGCCGCTCGGCGACAGCGACCACGACACCTACCGGCAGGTCATGCTGCTGATCGGGAGCCTCTTCCGGCGCCTGGCGCCGGGTGACGCCGAGCGGGTCCGGGTGGACGAGGACCGCGAGCGGTACATGTGGACCAGGATGCGCGAACATCTCGCCGCGTCCGGCACCGATGCCGCGGACTGTCTCTATGTCTGCGGCGCGTTCCACGCGGCCAGCCGGGTCGCGGAGTTCGGTGTCGACGGCGCCGCGACCTTCGAGATCGGTCCGCCGAGCGCGAGTGTGTGGCAGCACGGTCTGATTCCCTCCAGCCACTCGGCGATCGAGGCGCAGTTCGGCCTCACCGCGGGCTCGGTGTCCATCGCCGCGACCCAGTGGGCGAAGAATCTCAAGCGCACCCGGGTCCAGCCGTTCCGGCTCGAGGGGCAGGCCGGTGCGAAGAAGCCGGCGAAGACCGCGAAAGCCGCGAAGCCCGCCGTGCCGGTCGTCCCCGGGGTGGCGGACATCCCCTCGGACAAGCTCTCCGGTTTCCTGCGGCGTGCGCCGGTGCTCGACCCGCTGGACGAGGCCGAGTTGCTGGGCTGGTCGGTGGAGATCGTGCGCGCGGCGCGCCGCAACGGCTATCTGGCCTCCACCGCCGACGCCATCGCCGTGTTCGAGACGTCGATCCTGCTGGCCGGTATGCGTGACCGGGCCAGGCCGACGCCGTACGACTTCCAGGACGCGGCGATCACCTGCGTCGAGAAGGACTCGGTGCCGGGCAGACGCGACGTGCGGCGCATCGTGGAGATCATGATGGGCGGCGACCGGATCGGACAGGTCGGCTACGAAGCCCTGCCGCCGCTCGCGCGCGATGTGCACGACCGGCTCGCGCCACTGAATCTGAAGCTCCAGCAGCGCGGTGTGCAGAGGGCGTTGCTGGACATGGCGGCCAGTCCGGAGCTGGCGCGCTGCTCAGACGTGCTGTGGATGCTGCGCCATCTGCTGCCGTGGGGCGCCGCGCGGGCGATCATGGGCGAGCGCCGGCTCGGCGAGCAGCCCATCCAGGAGTCCTGGGACCTGGCGCTGGGCACGCATCAGCGGGAGCTGATCGAGCTCGGGTACGAGGGTGTCACCATCGAGCAGGTCCTGGAGCAGCGGCTGCGGCGTCGGGCGTACGACTCGCAGGCGACCACGGCGGATGTCCTGAAGGCGGTGGAGGACGCCACGCTGTATCTGCGCAGCCGCCGTCTCGCCGACGAGCTGGGCACGCGCGCCCTGGAGGTCCTGGCGACCGAGCGCAGCGTCGACGGCGCGCCGGAGGTGCTGCGCCGGGTGCGCCGGCTCCTCGCGTACTACCGGACCAGTGAGCCGGTGCTGCCGCCGTGGATCGAGTCCTTCGTCAAGACGGGGTACGCGCATTACTGCACCCTGTTGCCGACGGCGTTCGGCGACGAGGACGCGAAGGTCCGGCAGGTGGCGGCCATGCTGGGCTTCCTGTTCAGCATGGAGACTCTGGCGCTGTCGCTGGGCTGCGACCGTACGCAGTTGGAGCTGGCGTTCGCGCAGTCGCATCCGAGGGAACCGGCCAAGGTGGCGTTGCGGTGGGCGGCCCAGGTCCAGCTGGGTCAGCTCTCCCGTGGTGAACTGCGGGCGCGCTGCGACGACTTGCTCGGCAATCCCTTGGTGGTGCCCGCGTATCCGCGTTATCTCAGCGGGTTCCTGCACGCGCTGGAGCCGGTGCCGCAGTTGGCGGACTTCGTCGTGGAGGCGGTGTCCAACGCGTTCGCACGGCTGCCGGATCCGGTGCTGCTGCCGTGGCTGCCGACGCTGATCAGCACGCTGCGGGCGGACGGCTCCGAGCTGGCGCCGCTGCTGATCCGTGAGGCGGGCCGGATCTTCCCCGGCCGGCTCGCGGCTCTGGACGCGTGGGTGCCGCCCTGGCTGGAGGCCCCCGTAGTGGTGGAGGGCCGTCCAGCGGGCACCGGCGCCGGGGTGGGTGCCGCGCTGCTCGCCGCGTATCCCGCGACGTGCGACGCGGTAGCGGATCTGCTGGGTTACGAGGGCACGTGGGAGACGGCGGCTCCCGGTCCGTCGGGCGCGGTCCTCACCGCCCGGCACCCGGACACGGCCGTGGCATTGGAGGCGCTGTTGGCCGGCCCCTGACCCGGAGGAGTCCCCCGGCCGGGCCCCGATCGGCGACGGGGCCCGGCCGGGGCGGCGGTCCGGCGTCCGGACGGTCAGCGGAAGGCCGCGGCGTTCTCCGCGGCCCATTGCTGGAACGTCCTGGCGGGAACACCGCTTGCCCGGGGAGCGGTGTCGCGCACCATGAGCAGTTCGTCGTTGACGTCGCCGCCCGTCAGGTCGAGTACGGCGGCTGCGGATTCGTCGCCCATGAGGTCGGCCATCTGCTGGTGCGCCTCGGCCCGGCTGATCTCGGTGATCGGAATGTCCCGCCCCAGGACCGTGGCGATGGCCCCGATCTGCTCCCGGGGCGTGATCCGTACGGGACCGGTCAGGGCGTAGGTCAGCCCCCGGTGGCCGGGCCCGGTCAGTGCCGCCCTGGCCACGGAGGCGATGTCGGCGGGGTGGATGGTGGGCAGGCCGACGTCCGGGTACGGCAGTCGGACCGCCTCGTGCTTCCGGATGGCCTGCGCCCACAGCAGGGCGTTCGAGGCGAACTGGGTCGGCCGCAGGATCGTCCATGTCATGCCGCTGTCCTTGAGGAGCCGTTCGACGGCCAGGTTCTGGGCGGCGGGGCCCAGATGCGGATGGGTCTGACCGGTGATGGACGACACGAGCACCACGTGTTCCACACCGGCCGATCCGGCCGCCTCGATGATCTCGGCGTCCGCGCCCCTGCCCGACACGAGGAACAGCGAGCGCGCGCCCTCCAGCGCGGCCTGGAGCGAGGATGTCCGGGCGAGGTCGCCGGCCATGACCTCGACCCCTTCGGGAAACGCGGCCCGTGCGGGCTCACGGGTGAGCCCTCGCAGCGGTCCGACGCCGTACGCCCGAAGCTCTCGCAGCAGGGCGCTGCCTATGTTTCCGGTGGCCCCGGTCACAAGGATCATGAGGTCTTCTCCCGTTCGTCATGCCGTGATCAACGAGACCCGACGCTAGGACCTCAACCGGACTTGTGGTCAAGGGGATCGGCGTCGCCGCGGTGGAGTGTGACGGCGGCGCAGAGCAGCGCCGGTGCGGCGACCAGGACGAAGCAGAGGGACAGCGGCAGCGTGCCCACCAGTACGCCCACGAGGGCCGTACCGCCCGAGATCCCGGCGTTCAGCGCGGTGTTGACCCACGCGCCCGCCCGGGTACGGGCGTCCGGCGCGGCTGCCTCGTCCGCGATGAGATAGGCGGTGGTCAGGGCCGGTGCGACGAACAGGCCCGCGACGAGGGCCGCCGCGCCCAGCGCGTACACGTTCGGCGCGAGACCGGCCGCCGCCAGTGCGACGCCGAGCGCCGCGCAGATGACGGCGAGCCTCGGCCGGGCGGCCGACCGCCAGGAGACGGCGCCGTACGCCAGGCCGCCGACCGCGCTGCCGGCCGAGAGCGCGGCCAGTACCCATGCCACCGCACCGGGCTGGTGCGCCCGCTCGGTGAAGGCGATCGCCAGCAGGTCGAGCCCGCCCAGACAGAGTCCGACACCGGCCGCCGCCAGCACCGGCTGCCCGAGACCGCGCGGTCGGGTCGGCGACTCCGTCGAGACTGTAGGCGCGCTGCAACATCCGCCGGTCCGGCATGAGTTGACCCCACAGGGTCCGCATCGTGGGACCGAGCGGCGGCATACAGGCCCCGGCGCAGACGGCGAGCGCGCCCAGCAGCACGGCCGGTGTGTCCGCCTCCGTCGCCGGGTGATCGCGGGTGACGAGGGCGAACGCGGTGAGCAGCGCGGCGTACACGGCCGCCATCGGCACGAGGGCCCGGCGCGGGCCGTACCGGTCGACCAGGGCGGCGCGTACGGGCGAGAGAACGACGCCGGTCGCGCCGAACAGCGCGAGTGCGGTGCCGGCGACGGCGAACGAGCCCGAGGCGTCCTTCGCCGCCAAAGCGAGGGAGAGGGAGACCGTTCCGTAGGAGAGCCGGCCGAGCAGGGCGGCGCCGAAGGTGCTCAGGGCGTGCGGGGTCCGCAGGACGGCGGCGTACGAAGGCATGGGTGTGTTCCTCGAAGAGGGCGGCGCGGGTTCGGGCGCCGCGGCCGTACAGGGACGCCGGAAGACCGCGACGGAGACAGCCGTCGCGGTCTTTACGAGGTCCTACGCACGGAAGAGGAACACAGGGTCAAGGTAACAGCGGCCGGGCCGGGGGCGGGTGGGCAGGCGGGGGCCCGTACGCCCCGGGCGCCTCCCCCGCCCCCGGCTCGTCTCATCAGGCGTTGGGGTCGAACGGGATACCGGCCGGCTTGGCCTTCTCCAGGTGCCCGTTGAAGTTGCCGTCCTTGAGGCCGAAGACGGCGCTGCCGAAGTTGGCCTGGCTCAACGTGTCGCGCAGACCGGCCGGGTAGCCGTTCCAGCCGACCAGCCTGGGGAACTGCCAGCCGCCCTGGTGGTTCTCCGGCGGCTCGTCGTTGCCGTTCGCGGCGCGGAAGGCGTGCGTCCCGATGCCGTCCTTGTGGTAGACGACCTTGGCGTGCGTCCCGTCGAACCGCATCTGGTCACGGGTGTGGATGTCGAAATTGCCGTGGGCGGAGGTGGAGACGTACTGCACCTGGTCGTTCTGCACCCACACCACGACGTGTTCCCAGTCGTGCCGGTGCCCGCCGAGGCCGCTTCCGACCACGGCCTGGTCCTTCTCGAAGTAGAGGCCGTACATGATGGCGCACCAGCCGTTGTTGCACTTGGACCGCGAGTAGCCGTTGGTGTTGTCCAGGTCCCAGGAGTCACGGCACTGGCCGTTGAGCGCACCGCTCGGGTTGAGGCCGGGGTTGATGGTCCCGTCCTGGCCGATGGCGGGGGTGGGGTAGCAGCCGTCCGTGTCGTAGTCGTACGCCGGCTGGAACGTCTGCTCCAGTCCGTCCGCGTTGGCGGGCAGGGCGCTGGGGGGATCGGCGGCGAGAGCGTTCCCGGGAAACGCGATGACCAGTGCGAGGGCACTGCCAAGGGTGAATGAGACCTTGCGGATGCGCGAGTTTTTCTTCACTGCGTCCTCCTGATCGACCGCGGCGTGGGGGCGTCGGTCATCTTGACATGCTCGGATCATCTTCTCCGGCCCTTGTTGACTTGCCGAGCGTCAGGAAGTGTCAGTGCGGTGAAAGATCAACCAATAGAGGGGGTGGGCGAGTCGGGGACACGCGGCCCCGGGCGCCCGGGCGAGTCGGGGACGCGCGGCACCCGGATGCCCGGCCCCTCCCGTCAGGCCGCCCGATGTGCGCCCGGCTCGGGAAACACGTCTCCGAACCGGTCCGCGAGCCCCGCCGCCAGCCGATTACGCGCCTCGACCAGCCCCTCGATCCGCTCGTCCAGCGCCGCCAGGCGACGGAGGGTCACCTCGGCGACCGGACAGTGGTCCAGCCGCTCGTGGGGCCCGGGCCCCGGCCCCGCGGCTTCGCCGTCCATCGGATAGAGCATGTCGAGGACGTCGACGAAGGCCTTCAGATCGCCGATCGTCAGCCCCGCCTCCAGAAGCCGGCGTACCGCCCGCAGCCGGTGGACGTCCTCGGGCCCGTACTCCCGGTGGCCGGACGCCAGGCGCCTGGCCCGAAGCAGGCCCTCCTCCTCGTAGTACCGCAGTGCCCGCGGGGTGAGGCCCGCGGCAGCCGCCGCGTCGCCGATACGCATCGCTGATCCCTCCAGACCGGGCGCCCACGAACGGACACCGATCACAATTCCACCAGCACGGCGCCCGTGTGACGTCCTTCGAGCAGTTCGCACAGTGCCCGGGGCGCCTGGTCGATGCCCGACAGCCGCGCGTGCGGGAAGACGATGGACCCCTCGCGCAGTCCGCGCCCGAACTCCCGCATGGCCTCCGGGATCGCGTCCAGATGATCGCTGCCCGACATCCCGCGCAGCGTGATCCCCCGCATGATGAGCGAACCGGTGTCAATCCGCACGGGCGCCGCGAAGCCGCCGGAGAGCTGGCCTGACAGCGCGCCGACGAGCCCCACGCGCGCGCCGCGCCGGGCCACGGCCAGGGCCGCGACGAGCTGCTCACCGCCGACGTTGTCGAAGACCACGTCCAGGCCTTCGGGAGCCGCCTCGCGCAACTGGTCCTCGATCGGCACCGCCGCTCCCCGGACGACGATGGCGTCGTACCCCAACTCCCGCACCAGATACTCGCCCTTGAGCCGGGAGCCCGTGCTGCCGATCACCCGCTCCGCGCCGCGCAGCCGGGCGAACTGCCCGGCCATGGTCCCGACACCGCCGGCCGCGCCGGTCACGAACACCGTGTCTCCGGGCCGCACTTCGGCGCCCCGTACGACTCCGAGCCACGCCGTCATCGCCTGGGAGAGGTGCGCGGCCGGATCGGGCAGCTCCGCCGGGTCAAGGCGCTGGGCCTCGGCCACGTCGACGGCCGCGTACTCGCGCCAGCCGAGGCCGTGCGTCACGAGATCGCCCGGCGCCAGCTCACCGCCCGGCGCCGCCACCACCTCGCCGAGAGCGGGCGCCCACATCGGCTCACCCAGCGCGGCCACCGGTACGGGCAGACCGGCGCCGTCCGCCAGCAGCGTACGCATCACGGCGACGACGCTCATCAGCCGATTGCGCACCAGCACCTGCCCGGCCCGTACTTCGGGGACCGGTACACGCACCACCTCGAAGTGGTCGGTGCCGAGCGCTCCTTCCGGGCGGGCGCGCAGCCACACTTCACCGTGGGTGGCAGGGACAGCGGTCATCGCGACTCCTCAGGACGGGGACGAACGGGCCGTGACGACGCTAAAACTTGACGCATACGGCAAGTTCAAGTCCCCCGCCGGGCGCGGTCGGGAGACTCGGTTCGCCACCGATGACCTCGGCCACTTCGCGCTCGCGAACAGGCACCGGCCGGGTCGGCCGGTGCCTGTTCGACGACCCTCGCACCACCCGTCGGCGCGTCAGGCCTTCAGCGCCTCCGCGATCGACTCGGCCAGCGGTGTGGTGGGCCGGCCCGCCAGCCGGGACAGGTCACCCGTCGTACGGACGAGGAGTCCACGCTCGATGGCCTTGTCCACGTCCACGAGAATCCCGGGCATCGGCTCGGGCACCCCGGCGCCCGCGAGGATGCCCCGCAGCGTCTCACCGGGGACGTTGTTGTAGACGATGGTCCGGCCGGTCTGCCTCGACAGCTCCGCCGCGTACTCGGCGAAGGACCAGGCGGTGTCGCCGCACAGCTCGTACGCCCTGTTCAGGTGACCGTCACCGGTGAGTACGGCCGCGGCGGCGTCCGCGTAGTCCGCGCGGGCGGCGGAGGCCACGCGCCCTTCGCCCGCCGCGGCCACGACGGCGCCGTGCTCCAGCACGGGGGCCAGGTTCTCGGTGTAGTTCTCCGTGTACCAGCCGTTGCGCAGGAAGGTGTACGGCAGCCCCGAGTCCAGGATCAGCTGCTCGGTGACCTTGTGTTCGGCGGCCAGTTGGAAGTCGGCGTCGGGGCCGCCGAGCGCGCCGGTGTACGCGAGTTGCGCGACGCCCGCCGCCCGCGCCGCGTCGATGACGGCGGTGTGCTGCGGTACGCGGCGGCCGTTCTCGCTGCCGGAGACGAACAGGACGCGGTCACCGGCCCGGAAGACGTCCGTCAGGGTCTCGGGCCTGTCGTAGTCGGCGACGCGCACGTCGACACCGAGCGCGGCCAGGGGCGCGGCCTTGGCCCTGTCCCGTGCGACGGCGGTGATCCCGCCGGCCGGCACCTCGGCGGCCAGCAGGGATTCGATGACGAGTCGGCCGAGGTGTCCGGTCGCTCCGGTGACGACGATGCTCATGAAGGGCCCAATCCATTTCGTACGTTTTGCCATGCTTGGCACTGATTCGTAACTCGCTGGATCAACGATATGTTCCACACTTACTCAGAGGAAGTACCCACCTTGAAGTAAGGTACCGGAATGGACGAAAGCATCCAGACCCGCGACGTCAACCGGCGAATGTGCCCCTCCCGGCTGGTACTGGAACATGTCACCAGCCGTTGGGGCGTTCTGGTGCTGGCCGCCCTGCTGGAGCGCTCGTACCGCTTCAGCGAGCTGCGCCGCACGGTCGACGGAGTCAGCGAGAAGATGCTCGCCCAGACCCTCCAGACCCTGGAGCGCGACGGCTTCGTCCACCGCGACGCCCAGCCGGTCATCCCGCCGCGCGTGGACTACTCGCTGACCGACCTGGGCCGCGAGGCGGCCGAGCAGGTATGGGCGCTGGCGCGCTGGACGGAGCGGCGGCTGGACGCGGTGTTCACGGCGCGCGAGGCGTACGACGAGGCGCGCGCGGCAGCGTCGCGCCCCTGAACGCCCCCTGCCCCACCGCCCTTTCGGATCACCTTTCACGATCACTCCGCCACGGACACCTTCTTCACGACCATCTTCTTCGCTACCGCGAACGTGTCGATCCGGAAGGGCCGTTGCGCGTGCCCGCCGATCCCCCGGACTTTCCGTCGCCTTTCCCACGGGCACAGCACACCTTTTGATGAATCATTAGAAAGTTGTCGAGATTCATACCGAACCTCTGGACAGTCTTCACGTGGCGCTCTAATGTCTCGGCCCACCGAGACATTGTTTCGTCGCGGTAACACCGCAGCCGACGGGCGTTCACCCGAACACCCTTCACCTCACGAGTCTTTCCACGTCTCTCCCCCCATGGCCGGGCCACCGCCCGTCACGAGGCGCTGCGTCGCACGCCACCACGGCGTTCGTCGCACACGCACCGTGCAGCACCCCCGTCGCAGGACGGGGAAACCGGCCGGGTCACCGACCCTGCCGTGACCGCAGCTGAAGGGAAGCGACATGAAGATCCGTACGTTCATCGCGACGGCCTCGCTGGTGGCATCCGGAAGCCTGGTGGCTTTCTCGGGCTCCGCCCAGGCCGCTCTCTACACCACCTGCGTCGGCGACGGCGGGGCCGTGACCGTCAGCAACGACCTGGTCGTACCGGCCGGGAAGTCCTGCACCCTCACCGGTACCAGAGTCAAGGGCTCGGTGACGGTCGAGGCCGGCGCCGACCTCGTGGCGGCCGGCGCCACCTTCAACGGCGCGGTCAACGTCGAGGAGAACGCCTACCTCGACCTGACCGACACCACCGTCAAGGGCGCGCTGACGACCGAGTCCGCGTTCGGCACGCACCTGGAGAAGAGCAACCTCAAGGCGGTCGACGCCACCGAGGGATTCGTCTACGCGGTCGACTCGACGCTCGGCGGGAACGTCAGCACCGAGAACGGCGAGCTGTACGTCTCCGGCAGCACCCTCAACGCGGCGCTGACGGGCGAGAACAACCAGTACACCGACGTGTACGACTCCACCGTCAAGGGCGCGCTCACCGTCAACGGCAACACCCTCGGCGGCGTGTTCTGCGCCAGCGAGGTGTACGGCGCCGCGAAGTACTCCGGCAACGCCGACAACCTCCAGATCGGCGGCGAGGGCGCGCTGGGTGCCTGCGCGGGCGCCTCGTACTTCGGCGGCAACCTGGCCTTCACCGACAACACCGCGAACTCCGTGCTCGACAACGCGATCGTGCGCGGCTCGCTCACCGCGACCGGCAACAACCCCGTCCTGGTCGTGGGCGAGTTGGCGCGTATCCGTGGCGCCGTCACCGGGGACACCGCCGCCGCCGGCGCGTCGTCCTCCCGCTCCGCCAAGAAGGCCGCGCCGCAGGACCGTGGCGCCGAGCTGGCCGAGAAGTCCGCCGAGCGCGCGGCAGCGGCGAAGGCCGACGCCCACGAGGCCGGCAAGTCCCGCCTCTGACGCCGGGCGGCTCACGCCGCGACACCAGCAGGTGACGGCGACCGCCCCGTCGCCGTACCTGCGAACTCCCGCACCCGCGAACCCGCACCCGCGAATCCGCGTATCGCCGCACGCGCCGTACTTCCGCACGGCCGTACACCGTGCCGCCACACCGTCGCACCTCAGTACCACCGCACCCCCGTACCTCCGCACCCCCGTACCTCCGCACCCGCTCGGCGCTTCCCCTCCCGCCGGCGCACAGCCACCCTCCGCCGTCGTCGGCGCGCACCATCGAGAGCATCGCTCCGGCCGCGCGCGCCCCGGTCCCTACCCTCTTCTCCTCATTCCCCTGGAGTGACCGTGAGCCATATTCACAAGTCCTTCGATCGCAGGGACTTCCTGCGCGCCACCGCCGGCACCACCGTGGCCATCGCCGCCGCCTCCGTCACCGGGGCCGCCGCGACCTCCGCCGCCGCCGCAACGCCGAGCAAGCTGTCCATCCCCAAGGACCGGATCGGCATCCAGCTCTACAGCATCCGTGACAAGGTCAGCGCCCTCGGATTCGGCGTCGTCCTGCCCGAGTTGGCCCGGATCGGCTACACGGAGATCGAGTTCGCCGGATACACCCAGAACACCTCCATCCTGGGCCGGCAGATCACTCTCCAGGAGATCCGCACGCTGCTCGACGACAACGGCCTGCGCGCGGTGGGCAGTCACGTCGGTATCGGCAACTTCCGCTCCAACCTCCAGGGTGAGCTGGACGCCGCGCAGATCCTCGGCATGCCGCACGTGGGCACCGCCAACGCGCCGACGAACGTCAACACCGTCGCGGGCTACCGCGCCGCCGCCGACGAGTTCAACGTCTGGGGCGCCGCGGCGACCGCGCGCGGTCTCAAGCTCTACCAGCACAACCACGCGGGCGAGTTCGCGTTCGCCACCGACCAGCCCTCGGTCCGGCTCTACGACGTGTTCCTCAAGAACACCGACCCGCGCCATGTCTATCTGGAGCTGGACATCTACTGGGCGTACGTGGGCCAGTACCGCTGGCCCGGATTCGACCCGGCGGCGTACGTGCGCAACCAGCCGTACCGCTACCCGCTGTTCCACATGAAGGACGGCGACGCCAACTCGGCGAACGCCAACGGCTTCGACATCGTCGAGTTCGGTGCCGGAGACCTGCCGTACGAGAAGTTCGTCCGTGACATCGGGCCGCGCGCCTCGCACCTCGGCATCTGGGAGCAGGACACCGCGCCCAACACGCAGCCCAATCCGCCGGGTTCGCTCGGCGCGGCCGAGCGCAGCTTCACCGCGCTCAAGGGACTCCTCGGCTGAGCGAGTCACCCCTGGTGAACATGTCGGGCGCCGCCGCGCGCGGGGGCGCCCGACATGTTCTCTCCGCTCCTTACCCTCAGCGATCGAGGAGACGTCATCCCGTGCACCGCACCCTGAGACGCATGATCACAGGGGTCCTGCTCGTGGCGCTGCCCGCCCTGGGCGGTGTGGCCGTCGCGCCCGCCGCCCAGGCGCACCCGGGCCACGAACACGCCCTGGACTGGTCGAACTACGAGAAGGTCACCCTGACCAAGGACACCGGCGAGCCGATCGACCTCGCCGTGCTGCCCGACAACCGTGTCCTGCACACCGCCCGCAACGGCGACGTACGGCTCACGGACCCCGGCACCGGGGTCACGAAGGTCGTCAACCACGTCGACGTGTACCAGAACTCCGAGATGGGGTTGCAGACGGTCACGCTGGACCCGGACTTCGCCACCAACAAGTGGGTCTATCTCTACTACTCGCCGCCGCTGAACACCCCGGCCGGCTCCGCGCCGCAGACGCTGCCCGCCGGTCAGACGGACGCGTACTGGAAGCAGTGGGAGGGGTACGACACCCTGACCCGCTTCAAGTGGACCGGCGACAAGCTCGATCTCTCCACCGCCCAGGAGATCATCCGGGTCGACGCCAACCGCGGTCAGTGCTGCCATGTCGCGGGTGACGTGGACTTCGACAGCAAGGGCAACCTGTATCTCGCGACGGGCGGCAACACGCCGGCGTCGGGCCCGAACGTCAACGGCTACACGCCGATCAACGACGCGGCCGGCTTCAACCCGGGGCTCGACGAGCGCCGTGGCGCGGGCAACACCAACGACCTGCGGGGCAAGATCCTGCGGATCGACGTCCAGGAGGACGGCAGTTACACCATCCCGGACGGGAACCTCTTCGAGCCGGGCACGGCCAAGACGCGTCCCGAGATCTTCGTGATGGGTCTGCGCAACCCGTTCCGGCTGGCGGTGGACCGGAAGACCGACGCCGTGATGTGGGGCGACTACGGCCCCGACGCCGGTACGGCCGACCCGAACCGCGGGCCGATGGGTTACGTCGAGTGGCAGACCACGACCAAGCCGCTGAACAGCGGCTGGCCGTTCTGCACGGGCGACAACACCAAGCCCTACCGGGACTTCGACTTCGCGACCCTCACTCCTGGGCCCGCCTTCGACTGCGCGGCGCCGGTCAACGACTCCCGCTGGAACACCGGTCTGACCGAGCTGCCCGCGTCCGCGCCGGCCACGCTCTGGTACGGCGACAAGGACAGCGACCAGCCGTGGCCCGAGCTGACGGCCTTCCGCGGTCCCGGCGGTCCGGGCGGCCAGGCGCCGATGGGCGGTCCGGTCTACCACTACGACGCTGCCAACCCGTCGCCGGGCAAGTTCCCGGAGTACTGGGACGGCAAGGCGTTCATGGCGGAGTTCTCGCAGGACTACGTCGCCGCGCTGACGCTCGACGGTCCGGACGGCCCGGTGAGCAAGCTGGAGAACGTGCTGCCGAACAGCGAGCGTTCGCAGAACGGCATCCCGCAGTGGGACAACCCGATGGACCTGGAGTTCGGCCCGGACGGCGCGCTCTACGTCCTGGACTACGGTGACGGCTTCTTCCGGCAGAACCCCGACGCGGGCCTCTACCGGATCGACTACGCCGAGGGCAACAAGGCACCCACCGCCGTGATCAAGGCCGACAAGACGTCCGGCCAGGCCCCGCTCACGGTCTCGTTCAGCGCGACCGGGTCCAGCGACCCGGAGAACGGTGAGCTGACCTACCAGTGGGACCTCGACGGCGACGGCACGTTCGACGCCACCGGGCCCACCGCCAACCGTACGTACCCGGACAACGGGCAGTTCCAGGCCCGGCTCAAGGTCACCGACCCGCAGGGCAAGTCCGGTCTGTCGAGCCGTCAGATCACCGTGGGCAACACGGCGCCGACGGTACGGATCACCTCGCCGCCCGACGGCGGGTTCTTCAACTGGGGCGACGCGGTGCCGTACGGCATCGCCGTCGAGGACCCGGAGGACGGCACCACACCGGACTGCGCCAAGGCCGCCTGGACCTTCGGTCTCGGGCACAACCAGCACGGGCACCCGGTCAACAGCGGCACCGGCTGCACCGGCGGCGTCCTGACGCCGGCCGACGCGGGCCACGGCGACACCGAGAACGTGTTCGGCGTCCTCGGCATCACCTACACCGACAAGGGCGCGGGCGGCGTGCCGCCGGCCACCGGTGACGCCCAGGTGGTGCTCAACCCGGCGCTGATGCAGGGCGAGCACTACGACTCCGCCGAGGGTGTCACGATCAGCGACGACACCACGGCGTCCGGCCAGCGCAAGCTCACCTCGTTCGACGCGGGCGACTGGATCGCGTACGACCCGGTGTCGTTCGCCGGGATCGACGGGGTCAAGACCCGGGCGAGCGGGGCCGGTTCGCTGGCGCTGCGCTGGGGCTCGGCGGACGCGGAGCCGTTCGCGACGGTGCAGGTGCCGGCCGGTGAGGGCTGGCAGACCGTCACCACCGCACTGGACAAGGCCCCTTCGGGGACCGGCGAGGTCTTCGTCACCACGTCCGGCGGTGTCGAGCTGGACTCGCTGACCTTCCAGGGCGCGGGTGTCGCGGACAAGACCGCGCCCAAGGTCACCGCCACGCTCAACCCGCCCCGGCCCAACGGTGACGACGGCTGGTACACCAGCAATGTGTCGCTCTCCGTGGCGGCGACGGACAACGGGACGGTCGCCAGCCGTCAGTACTCGATCGACGGCGGTACGACATGGCAGTCGGCCAACTCGGCCGTCACCCTGTCGAGGGAGGGCGCCACGACCGTCCGCTACCGGGCGACCGACAACGGCGGCAACGTCTCCGAGGTGGGCTCGCTCACCGTACGGATCGACCGCACCGGTCCGACGGTGACGGCCACCGGCATCGACGCCGACGGCGTCTACGGGGACTCCAAGCGCCTCACCCCGGTCTTCTCGGCGACGGACGCGGTGTCCGGCGGGGCGAGTGTCACGGCCACGGTGGACGGCAAGGCCGTCAACTCCGGCCAGGCGCTCGATCTGTGGCGGCTGCCGCTGGGGAACCACGACCTCACGGTCAGGGCCCGCGACAAGGCCGGGAACACCACCACGAAGACGGTCGCCTTCACCACCCGTACCTCCTACGCGGACATCCGGGCGCTGATCACCCAGCTGCGGGCCGACGGCCTGGTCACGGCGCAGGGACAGCAGCGGCTGACCGTACGGCTCGGGCAGGCCGAGGCACACGCCGACGCGGGCCGCGCCAGTCAGGCCGCGGCGGTACTGGAATCGTTCGCCGGCTACACGTCCGACACCGCCCTGGTGCCGGACGGCGCGGCGGGCGCGGCCCTGGCACGGGACGCGCGGGCGCTGAAGGGAGGCGCCACCGGCTGACGCCGGGGACCGACAGGGCTGCCCCGCTGCCATGCCCCGCTCTCACCGGCGGGGCAGTTCTGTGCCCGGACCCGGACCGTCCCACGGCCACAGTGGGTTCCCACCGGGGCCGGGGCGAGTTCCGTCAACAAGGCGGCAACTTTCGACGTTCTGTGAAAAAGTTACCGAAAGCCCCCTGCGTACCGCCGGTACGCCCGTGCTCCGCCCCGCGACACCTCCCGAAGCTGTCCGAAGGCGTCCAGAGGAGTTACGTCCGTGAACATCCAGTACCGCGTGTTGAGTCTGCTGCGAGACAACGGCCCGCTGTCCCGCGCCCAGCTCGCGGACCGGCTGGAGGTTCCCCGCCCACGGCTGCTCGGCGAACTCGACCGTATGGTCGCCGCCGGGCGGGTCAGCGAGGCGGGCCCCGCCGCGTCGCGCGGCGGACGGCGCTCCACCCTCGTCCAGCTCGATCCCGGTCTGCGGTTCGCCGCCGTCGACCTGGGCGCCAGCTCCGTCGACATCGAGATCACCGACGGCGCGCTCGCGCCGGTGGCCGCGTGCTCCGAGCCCGTCGACATCCGCTCGGGACCCGTCGCCGTACTGGGCCGGGTCAGCGAACTCCTGCGCGCGATGGCCGACCAGGGGCACTACACCCGGCTCGACGCCATCGGCATCGGCCTGCCGGGGCCGGTCAGCTTCCGCGAGGGCGTCCCGGTCTCGCCGCCGATCATGGTGGGCTGGAACCGCTTCCCGGTACGCGACACCCTCGCCCGCGCGCACGGCTGCCCCGTCGTGGTCGACAACGACGTCAACGTCATGGCGCTCGGGGAGCAGCACAGCGGGGTCGCCTCGACCGTCGACCATCTGCTCTTCGTGAAGATCGGCAGCGGTATCGGCTCGGGCATGCAGCACCACGGCCGTATCTACCGGGGCGCGGAGGGCTGCGCCGGCGACATCGGACACGTCCAGGTGGATGCCGAGGCGGCCGGACCGGTCTGCTCCTGCGGGAACACCGGCTGTCTGGAGGCGTACTTCGGCGGGGTGGCGCTGGCCAGGGACGCCACCCAGGCGGCGCGGTCGGGCCAGTCGCCCGCGCTGGCCGAACGGCTCGCCGAGCGAGGGGTGTTGACCGCGCTGGACGTCGCGGAGTGCGCGGACGGCGGCGACAACACGTGCGTCAACCTCATCCGGGCCGGCGGCCACCGGGTGGGCCAGGTGCTCGCCACCCTGGTCAGCTTCATGAACCCGTCGATGATCGTGATCGGCGGCGGTCTGACGGGGCTCGGCTACCCGCTGCTCGCCGAGATCCGCAGCGTCGTCTACAAACGCTCGCTGCCTCTCGCCACGGGCAATCTGCCGATCGTGATGTCCGAACTGGGCCCGCGTGCCGGGGTCGTGGGCGCGGCGCTGCTGGCCAGCGAACTCAGCTACGGCGAGGAGTCCTGACGGACCGGTTTGTGGCCCGTACGCCCGCCCCCGGTGGCAGCTCGGCCCACGGTCGGCGAACATGACCGGAGCCGGGCGGGGCAGTCGCACAAGTGCGCCCGATCGCGGGGGCCACCGCACAGAGGAGAGCCGACATGATCAATTCTGCGGACATCCGTGAATGGCGCGGCCATGACGTCGTCGACGCCGACGGGCGCAAGATCGGTTCGCTGGAGGCGGTCTACGTCGACACACGTACCGACGAGCCCGCCGTGGCGACGGTCATCGTCGGCATGCCGACCCGGCACCGCCTGGTCTTCGTCCCGCTCGCGGGAGCCGTGGTGGGGCCGGGCTATGTCAGGGTCGGCTACTCGAAGACCGTGGTGAAGGACGCGCCGTCGATGGGCACCGACGACGTGCTGCCGGCGGAGGACGAGAAGGCCGTCTTCTCCCACTACGACCTGCCCTACGAGCCCGGCCCCAGCGGCGAGCGCCAGCTCGCCCGGCGCTGACCCCGCCGGGCTCCTCGGAAGCCGAGGTCCGGCACGCCGGATCCCCGTACGCTGACGCCGGTGGACGAATGGCGTGGCTTCATCAACAAGGTGCTCTACTGCACGCAGTTCAGCGCCCGGCTGGACGACGACGAGGCCGCCCGCGTCGGCGGGCTCATCGCGAGGGGCGTGCTGGGCGACGATCCGCCGACGTACCGGACGCGGATGCTGACGGACGCGCTGCGCTCGGCGGAGCCGATCACGGACGGCGACTGGCAGCCGCACGGTGAGCCTGAGGTCCGCGCCTTTCTGGCGGCGCTGCTGATCAAACTCGGCGCCGGCCCGACGGCATGAACGGCTGACGGCTGACGGCTGACGGCTGACGGCTGACCCTTCCGGCGCGGTCCGCTCAGGGCACCCGCGTGATGCCGGCGAGGGCCCCGGTGTCCCGGTGGGGCGGTCGGTCCGCGGCGAGCACGAAACCCGGTGCCTGCCGGTCTACTCCGCCTTGACGAAGGCCTTCACCGCCGTGGCCGCCGCCCGCTCCACCAGGTCGACGCCGGTCTTGTAGGTGGGCTGGCCATCCGACAGGACGGCGACGAGCAGCGTCCGGCCGCCGTACTCGACGCGCCCGATGCTGTTGACGTCCCACAGGTCCGTCTCGCTGCGCGGCAGCCAGCCGTTCTTCAGCGCGGGTCCGCCCGCGGCCCCCTTGCCGTCGTCGGCTGCGGATATCCCCCACCGCTGGTCCGACTCGACCGTGCTCATGAGTGAGCGCAGGTACGCGCGCGAGTGCGCGGTCAGCGGGGAGTGGCCGTCGCCGAGGACGGTCTCCAGGAGCACCATCTGGTCGGCCGCCGTCGTACGGGTCAGGCCCCAGTGGCCGTCCGGGTCACCGTGGGTGGCCTTCAGGCCGAGGCGCTTGTTGGCGGCGTCGAGGCCGTCGGTGCCGCCTATCGCCTTCCAGAGCTTGTCCGTGGCCTTGTTGTCGCTGCTGCGGATCATCGCGGCGGCCAGCTTCTGCTGCTGCGCGGTGAGGGTCTTCCCGTGGTCCTGGGCGTCGAGCAGCAGGGCGGCGAGGATGTCGACCTTGACGATGCTGGCCGTGTCGTAGGCGCCGGTGCCGCCGCCGTACACGGCCGAGGTCCGGCCCTTGAGGTCCTCGACGGCGACGGTGTAACGGCCGTCACTCTTGGGCAGCGCGTCCAGCGCCTTGCGCATCGCGCCGTCGACACCGGCCGACGACGCCTTGGCGGCGTCGACGACGTCCACGGTCTGTGCCGGCCCGTCGGTGGTCTGGGCCGCGGCGAACGCTCCGCCCGACGCCGTCACGGCGAGGGCGAGCGCGGCTGCGGCCAATTGCGGCAGTCTGTGGTTTCGAAGCACAAAACGGACATTAGGCAATTCGGACCGCAGAAGGCAACGTGTGTAAGGTCACACGGACGCCACCGCCCGGCCCGGCGATGCGCCGGGCCGGGGGCGCGCCGACAGCCGCTCAGCAGGTCAGATCGCGGCCGGGCGCGGTCCGCAGGACCCGCGTGAACTGCTTGTACAGCTCGACCCGGTGTTCCATCTGCGCGGGGTTGCCGCCGTTGCACTCGGCCGATCCGTTGAGGCTCCAGATGGTCTGCCCGAAGCCCTTCTTGTTCACGATCGCGTCGTGGCCGGTCATGGTGCCGGGGCCGGACTGGGTGTTCCAGTACCAGAGCGCCGTCATCCAGGCCACTTCCGGGTCGGTCTCGACGAGCCACGGATTGTTCAGCAGGTCGAGGCCGAGCGCGTCGCCGGCCGCCTTGTAGTTGAAGTTCCAGCTCAGCATGATCGCGCCGCGCCCGTAGTACGCGTCGCGTCCGGCCGGGCAGCCGTAGGGCTGGGTGTCGTCGCAGAAGATCGGGTACATGTCGGGGTTCTGCGACACCACGTAGAACAGCCCGCCGGTCTCGTGGCTGATGTTGGCGAGAAAGGCCGCCGCCTCCTGCTTGCGGGTCGTACGGCTGCCGGTCCGCGCGAAGTCGGGGTACGCCTCGGTGGCCTCGACGAGGCCGTCGTACGTGAAGAACGGGTCCCGGTCCGGGAACATCCGCTCGAACTGGGCCTCGCTGACGACGAATCGCGGCTTGTGGTGCCCGCCGCGCGCCTCGCCCGCCGCCGCCGCGGGAAGCGCGGAGACGAGCAGTCCGCAGACCAGCAGCAGGGCGGCCATGACGGCCGTGGTGCCTCTTCTCAACACTCTGGCTTCACTCCTGAACGGTGTGGGGGCGTTCACGACGGATGGACGCATGTCCACAACTGCCCTCCACCAGAGCGCAGTTGCACGGACATCGCCGCGCAGAGGCTACGGGCCCGGACCCCTCGAAGGAAAGGTCCATACCAATTCTTTGAAGAACGGACACACCGGCGACGGGGACATCGACCGGGGCGCCGAGGACGCCAGGGAGCCGTCACTCCCCCGGCAGCACCCGGACCTCCGCGCTCGGCGGCAGCTTGGCCCACCAGTGCCCGTAGCGGCCGTAGACCCCCGGCTCCCGGTCGGCGAGCAACGCCGTCAGCGACCGGGCCTCCGCCGCGAGTCCCGCCCAGGCCTCCTCGGTCAGCGGGTGGAAGGCCCGCGCCTCGATCCCCTCGGGGACCGGCCGCCACACCCCCGCCACATACCCGTCCACCAGCAGCGTCGGCAGCACGTCGCCGTTGATCCGGATGACGAGCCTGCGGTAGTCCGGCGGCAGCACCCGGCTCCGGTCGGCATAGGCCAGCAGCGTGCTGTCCCACATCGCCATCAGCCGGGGCGGCGCCGGCGTGTCGCCGTCCGGACGCGGCGCGCCCGGGACGTCGTACAGCTCCACGCCGTCCGGCCCCTCCAGCACGTCGAGACGGCCCGCAAGCGCCTTCAGGGCCTCTCTGACACGCCCGCGCTGGACCAGGGCGAACTGCGCCACGTCCGCCACCGAGGCCGGCCCGAACCCCTCCAGATAGCGCACCGTCAGCCTCGCCAGCGCGGCCCCCGACGCCTCCTTGTCCCGCAGCCCCGGCCAGGACCCCGCGGCGACGTACGACGGCCGGGAGCCGAAGGACCACGGCGTCCCGGTGGGTACGTGCAGCAGCGGCGCGTACCCCCGCAGTCCGCGCCACGCCCCGGGGCCGGGCGGGGCGCCCAGCCGCTCCCCCAGCCACGCCTCCAGCTCGGCGGCGGTCCGCGGCCGGTCCGCGTGCCCCAGCAGGGCGGGGACGAGCGCATCGGCGTCGTCGAGGGTGAGTCCCGTCGCCGTGAAGCGGCTGTCGAGCCTGCCGCCGCGCAGCGTCGGCTCCACCGCCTCCCGGAACGTCCGGTGGTCGTCGGCGTGGACGGCGTGCAGCGTGATCCGCATCAGCGTCGCCTTCACCACCTCGTAGCCGGTGAAGGCGGCGTCGAGAGCGGCCGGGTCGAAGCCGGTCGTCCTGTTCCACAGCGCGAGATACGGCGAGGCCGCCTGCTGGGCCTGGAGGGCGACGACACGGCGGACCGCCTCGGCGACGCCGAGGGGTTCACGGCGCAGGAGGAGCTGGCGGGCGAGGGTGGAGCGGTTCAGCTCCGGTGCGGTGATCTTCACCCGGGGATTCTCGCGCCGGCGGGCCCGGGGACGCCACCGACGGTTGCCGTCGGCAACCGGCCAGTCCGCGCGGCCGGCGTCCGACCGCCGCTCGACCGGGGGCGGGCCGCCGCACAGCCCTTAAGCTCGGTCAATGGCCAAGTATTTCGACGTACATCCCGAGAATCCCCAGCGGCGCACGATCACGAGCGTGGCCGAGAGCATCCGGTCCGGCGCGCTCATCGCGTACCCGACGGACTCCTGTTACGCGTTGGGCTGCCAGCTCGGCAGCCGCGACGGCATCAGCCGGATCCGGTCCATCCGGAATCTCGACGACCGTCACCACTTCACGCTGGTCTGCCAGAACTTCGCGCAGCTCGGGCAGTTCGTGCAGATCGACAACGACGTGTTCCGCGCCATCAAGGCGGCGACGCCCGGCAGTTACACGTTCATCCTCCCCGCGACCAGGGAGGTGCCGCGTCAGCTGCTGCACCCGAAGAAGAAGACGGTCGGAGTCCGTATCCCGGACCATGTCGTCGCCCAGGCGCTGCTCGCGGAGCTGGGTGAGCCGCTGCTCTCCAGCACACTGCTGCTGCCCGACGACGGCGAGCCGATGACCCAGGGCTGGGAGATCAAGGAACGGCTCGATCATGTGCTGGACGTCGTGGTCGACTCCGGCGACTGCGGCACCGAGCCGACCACCGTCATCGACTTCTCCGGTGGCGAGCCGGAGATCGTACGCCGAGGGGCGGGCGACCCCGCACGGTTCGAGTAGGCGGCGGGGCGTGTCTCCGGGCTCCGGGCGGCGCCGGCCCCGGTCTCGCGTCGCCGCCCCGGGCCCGCGCGTCTACGCTGGTCTGAGGCTGTCCGGACCGTGCTCCCGACCGTCCGGGCGGAGGAAGGAAGTCCCGCCATGGCGATCATCTCGCGCGGGTTCCACGGCCGAAGGCCCGCTCCCGGCCGGAATCTGCCGCCCGGACAGTACGAGGTCCATGACTTTCCCGTCCTGTCCGCCGGTCCCACGCCCCGCGTGACGCACGACGAGTGGGAGTTCACCCTCACGACCGAGACGGGCGCCCGGCGGACGTGGGACTGGGCGCGGCTGATGGCACTGCCCGGCGAGACACCCACGGTCGATCTGCACTGTGTGACGAAGTGGTCGAAGTTCGGCACCCGGTGGGAGGGTGTCTCGCTCGACGTCCTCATGGCGGACGTCGAGACGGCGGCCGATTACGCGCTCGTCCACTCCTACGGCGGCTACACGACCAACCTGCCGCTGGAGGACCTGCTCGACGGCCAGGCGTGGATCGCCCACCGCTACGACGGTGAGGACCTGCCTCCCGAGCACGGCGGGCCCGCGAGGCTGCTGGTGCCGCACCTGTATCTGTGGAAGTCCGCGAAGTGGGTGCGCGGGATCGAGCTGCTGCTCGACGACGAGCCCGGGTTCTGGGAGGGCCTGGGCTATCACTCCTACGGTGACCCGTGGCGCGAGCAGCGGTACCAGGGCGACTAGCGCCGCCCCGGCCGATGCGCTGGCTGGTGGCCGAGCTGGTCGACCGGCGGGCGGAGTCCCGGACGGCCCGGACGCTGGTCTTCGACGTGCCGGGCTGGCCGGCGCATCTGGCGGGCCAGCACGTCGACGTACGGCTGACGGCGGAGGACGGGTACAGCACGCAGCGCAGCTACTCGGTGGCGTCCGCGCCGGACGGTGACCGGGTGGAGCTGACGGTCCAGCGGGTCGGGGGCGGTGAGGTGTCGCCGTATCTGATGGACGTGATGGAGCCGGGCGACCGGGTGGAGCTGCGTGGCCCGATCGGCGGCTGGTTCGTGTGGCGGCCGGAGCGGGCCGAGCCGGTGCTGCTGGTGGGTGGTGGCTCGGGGATGGTGCCGCTGATGTCGATGGTGCGCACGCGTGGCGCGGTGGGCGGGCGCGCGCCGTTCCGGCTGCTGTACTCCGTACGCGAGCCGGACGATCGGCTGTATGTGCCCGAACTGCGCCGCGGGGAGCCGGGCCTGGACACGGAGTTTCTCTACACGCGTGCCGCGCCGCCCGAACACCCGAGGCCGGTGGGCCGGTTGACGGCCGAGGATCTGGTCCGCGGCGGCTGGCCCGCCGATCGGCGGCCCCTGTGTTTCGTGTGCGGGCCGACGGGCTTCGTGGAGAACGTCGCGACGCTGCTGACCGGCCTCGGCCACGACCCGGACCGGATCAAGACCGAACGCTTCGGCCCGAGCGGAGGATGACATGGACGGTGACCGCACCCGCGACGAGGAGTACGAGACGGCGTACGAGGACGGCAACACCCTCGGCGGCCCGCTCTCCGAGATCTTCGCCGTCGACCTGACCGCAGCCGTCGGACGGTGCGCCGGGTGCGGCGCCACGGGTCCGCTGGCGCGGCTTC
Organism: Streptomyces sp. NPDC006643; assembly: GCF_042870175.1. Classification (NCBI taxonomy): domain Bacteria; kingdom Bacillati; phylum Actinomycetota; class Actinomycetes; order Kitasatosporales; family Streptomycetaceae; genus Streptomyces; species Streptomyces sp. NPDC006643. The sequence continues at coordinate 102,332 of NZ_JBIAHA010000025.1, forward strand.
GCGTCTACGACCGGGCACCGGGTCTGGTGGCCCGGTGCCCGGACTGCTCACGGGTGGTGCTCCGGCTGGTCCGGGGACCGGACACCGCGTGGCTCGATCTCCAGGGCGCCTCCTCGCTCGCGATTCGTCTCGGCGAGCAGACCTGACAGGCCGTCAGATCTGTTGTCAGTCAGATCTGTTGTCTGTCAGGTCTGTTGTCCATCAGGCGCCCACCCTGCGTTTGTTCCAGACGTCGAACCCGACGGCGGCCAGCAGCACCAGCCCCTTGATGACCTGCTGGTAGTCCGTGCCGACACCGACCAGGGACATACCGTTGTTGAGCACACCGAGGACGAGACCGCCGATGACCGCGCCGAGCACCGTGCCGACCCCGCCGCTCATCGACGCGCCGCCGATGAACGCCGCCGCGATGGCCTCCAGTTCGAAGTTGACACCGGCCTGCGGGACGCCCGCGTTCAGGCGCGCGGCGTAGACGATCCCGGCGAGCGCGGCCAGCACGCCCATGTTGACGAAGACCAGGAAGGTGACGCGCCGGTCCTTCACGCCGGAGAGTTTCGCCGCCGCCCGGTTGCCGCCCAGCGCGTACACATGGCGGCCGACGACCGCGTTGCGCATGACATAGCCGAAGCCGATGAGCAGCGCGGCGAGCAGCAACAGGACGACGGGGACGCCTCGGTAGCTCGCGAGTGTCATGGTGAAGGCGAGGACCGCCGCCGCGAGTGCCACGCACTTGGTGACGAACAGGCCCCGGGGCAGGACCTCCAGGTCGTACTCCTTCTGCCGACGGCGGTCCCTGACCTCCTGGATCAGCGCGAACGCGAGCAGCGCCAGCCCCAGCAGCAGGGTCGGATTGTGGTAGTCGGTGGCCGGGCCGAACTCCGGGAGATAGCCGGTGGATATCTTCTGGAATCCCTCGGGGAACGGGCCGAGCGAGCGTGAGCCGAGGAAGATCTGTGTGCCGCCGCGGAAGAGCAGCATCCCGGCGAGGGTGACGATGAACGAGGGGATGCCGACGTACGCGATCCAGAAGCCCTGCCACGCGCCGGCCACGGCGCCGATGGCGAGCCCGAGCACGAGGGCGAGGACCCAGGGGATGTCGTGCTCGACCATCATCACGGCGCACGCGGCCGACACGAAAGCGGCGAGGGAGCCGACGGAGAGGTCGATGTGTCCGGCGATGATGACGATCATCATGCCGATGCCCAGCACCAGGATGTAGCTGTTCTGGAGGACCAGATTGGTGACGTTGTTGGGCTTGAGCAGTACGCCGTCGGTCCAGATCTGGAACAGCACGACGATCAGCGCGAGCGCGACGAGCATGCCGTACTGCCGCATGTTGCGGCGCGCCGCGTCGAGCAGAGTCGCGCGGGTGGTGGCCGGGCCGGTGCCTTCGACCATGTCGTTCACCTCGTGTTCCTGGTCATGTGGCGCATCAGCACTTCCTGGGTGGCGTCCGCGCGCGGGATCTCGCCGGTGAGCCGGCCGGCCGCCATCGTGTAGACGCGGTCGCACATCCCGAGCAGCTCCGGGAGTTCGGAGGAGATGAGGACGACGGCCTTGCCCGCCGCGGCGAGCCGGTCGATGACGGTGTAGATCTCGTACTTGGCGCCGACGTCGATCCCCCGGGTGGGCTCGTCGAGCAGGAGGACATCGGGACCGGCGAAGATCCACTTGCTGAGGACGACCTTCTGCTGGTTGCCGCCGGAGAGCCGGCCGGTCTGTTCGAAGACGGTCGGGGCCTTGATGTTCATGCTTCGGCGGTAGGACTCGGCCACGCGGGTCTCCTCGTGTCCGTCCACGATGCCGCGCCGCGCGACCTTGTCCAGGGCGCTGAGGGTGATGTTGCGGCTGATGGTGTCGATGAGGTTGAGCCCGTACCGCTTGCGGTCCTCGGTGACGTACGCGATGCCGTGTGCCACGGCCTCGGGCACGGTCTTCGTGCCGATCTCGCGGCCGTCCTTGAGGACGGTGCCGCTGATGTCGCGGCCGTAGGAGCGGCCGAAGACGCTCATGGCGAGTTCGGTGCGGCCCGCGCCCATCAGACCGGCGAGACCGACGATCTCACCCCGCCGGACCTGGACCGAGACGTTGTCGACCACCTTGCGCTGCCGGTCGATCGGGTGGTGCACGGTCCAGTCGCGGATCTCCAGCGCGGGCCGCGCCCCGGGGTCGCCCTCGTAGGGGGTGCGTTCGGGGAAGCGGCGGTCGAGATCGCGGCCGACCATCCCCCGGATGATGCGGTCCTCGGTGGCCGATCCGTCCCTGACGTCGAGGGTTTCGACGGTGCGGCCGTCGCGGAGGATCGTGACGGAGTCGGCGACCTCGGCGATCTCGGCGAGCTTGTGCGAGATGATGATGCAGGTGATGCCCTGCTCCTTCAACTCCTTGATCAGAAGCAGGAGTTGGGCACTGTCCCGGTCGTTGAGCGCGGCGGTCGGCTCATCGAGGATGAGCAGCTTGACCTTCTTCGCGAGGGCCTTCGCGATCTCCACCAACTGCTGTTTGCCCACGCCGATGTCGGCGACCCGGGTCCCCGGATGCTCGGCGAGTTGGACGCGTTCGAGGAGCGCGGCGGCGTGCCGAAGCGTCTCGTGCCAGCTGATGATCCCGTGCCTGGCGTGTTCGTTGCCGAGGAAGATGTTCTCGGCGATCGACAAGTACGGGACGAGGGCGAGTTCCTGATGGATGATCACGATGCCGCGTGCCTCGCTGGCGCCGATGTCCTTGAACGCGCAGGGCGCGCCCTGGAAGAGGATCTCGCCGTCGTAACTGCCGTGTGGATGTACCCCGCTGAGGACCTTCATCAGCGTGGACTTGCCCGCCCCGTTCTCTCCGCAGATGGCGTGCACCTCCCCCGGCGCGACGGTGAGCGTGACATCGGAGAGCGCCTTGACGCCGGGGAAGGTCTTGCCGATGGAGCGCATCTGAAGGACGGGTGCGCTCACTTCAGGTCACTCGCCTTGAGGTAGCCGGAATCGACCAGGACCGTGCGGTAGTTGGCCTTGTCGACGCTGACCGGGTCCAGCAGGAAGGCCGGGACGACCTTCTTCTCGTTGTCGTACGTCTTGTCGTCGTTGACCTCGGGCTTCTTGTCGTTCAGTACGGCGTCGGCCATCTGGACGGCCTGCTTGGCCAGCGCCCGGGTGTCCTTGTAGACGGTCTGTGTCTGCTGTCCGGCGACGATCGACTTGACCGAGGCGACCTCCGCGTCCTGGCCCGTGACGACCGGGTACGGCTTGTCGGCGGTGCCGTAGCCGTCCGATTTCAGGGCGGACAGGATGCCGATGGAGATGCCGTCGTAGGGCGAGAGCACGGCGTCGACGTCCTCGGAGCCGTACGACTTGGTGAGCAGGTCGTCCATCCGCCGTTGCGCGGTGCCGCCGTCCCAGCGGAGTGTGGTGATCTGGTCGAGCCGTGTCTGCCCGCTCCTGACGACGAGTTGCTTCGTGTCGATGTACGGCTTGAGGGTCTTCCAGGCGCCCTGGAAGAAGTAGCGGGTGTTGTTGTCGTCCGGCGACCCGGCGAACAGCTCGACGGTGAAGGGGCCTTCGTCGCCCCCGGCGTCCTTCAGGCCGAGCTTGTCGATGATGTACGTCGCCTGGAGCACGCCGACCTTCTCGTTGTCGAAGGAGGCGTAGTAGTCGACGTCCGGGGTGCCGAGGATGAGCCGGTCGTAGGCGATGACCTTGATGCCCTGGTCGGCCGCCTGGCCGAGTACGTCGCCGAGCGCCCGGCCGTCGATGGAGGCGACGACGAGCACGTCGACACCCTTGGTGATCATGTTCTCGATCTGGGAGACCTGTTGGTCGACGTCGTCCTCGCCGTACTGGAGGTCGGTCTTGTAGCCGAGCTTCTCGAACTCGGCGACCATGTTGCGGCCGTCGGCTATCCAGCGTTCGGACGACTTGGTCGGCATCGCGATACCGATGGTGGAGCCCTTACCGCCGGTCTTCTCCTCCTTGCTCCCGCCCTCGCCGCTCTGGCCGCAGGCGGTCAGCGCGAGGGCGAGCGAGGCGACGACGACGGTGAGTGCGGCGCGGCTGGTGCGCATGGTCATCAGTCCTTGTCCTTAAGGAAGCGGGAAACGGTTGAGCGGTCCTGGCAGGCGCGAGCCGAGCGGCGACATACCGCCGTCGGCGCCGTGCCGGGCGAGCAGGTCGAGGACGAGCCGGCCGCGCCGTACGCGTTCGCGTGCGGTGGCCAGGGCGAGTTCGCGCAACTGGCGGCCGTACGGGTAGATGCCGGGCGCCCTGGCGAGACCGAACTTCAGATACAGGGGCGCGCCACGCCGGATCAGTTCGGCGGTCTCGTACATCCGCACGAAGCCGCCGAGGTCGTCCGGTGCCTCGATGTAGAGGTCCATCGGCGCCCGGCTGGCGCGGCGGATCTCGGTGAAGTGGGCGAGCGCGAGATCGGAGGGGATGTTGAGGGAGTCGGCGCCCAGGCGTTCGTAGACCTCGTACGAGGCGGGGTTGACCGGCCCGATGAGCGCGGACACCTTGAGCGTGGTGTCGGCGGGCAGGACACCTCGTGTCCGCAGCCGGTGCAGCGTCCACAGGACTCCCTCGTCGGCGACGAGCAGGCACCTGACGCCCAACTCGGCGGCGCGCAGGGCGTCTTCGACGCTTCCGGCGAGGGCGTCCCGGCCCCGGGCGCGGAGCCCGGCACCGCCGGAGTCGGTGCGGGTGGCCGCGCCGATGTCCCAGGTGCCGCGCGGGCCGGTGAAGAGGCACAGTTCGATGTCGCGGGCGGCGCAGGCACCGGCCATCTCGGTGATCTCGCCGTCGGTGAGCATCCAGACGCCGCTGCCCTGGCTGACGCGGTGGACCGGCACATCGAGCCGGGCGGATTCCCCCAGGACTTCGGCGAGGGCCTCGGGGCCTTCGACGGAGGGGATCTCGGTGCGCCAGGTGCCGCCGTCGGGGAACGTGTGGGGGGACGCGTCGGCGGGGCGGTCGTCGGGGGCGGCCAGGCCGAGCGCGGCGAGCGCCCGCTCACCGGGGCGGCGGCGGGGGCCGGGGGCTGGTGCGTCGGTCAACGGTCATGTCCTTCGGTCGCTGCCTGTCGGTTCGTTGAAGGTGCGGGCGGTCGGGCGGTCTGTCGGTGGTGAGGGTGCGGCCGGTCGGTCGCTGGGGGTGCCGGTTCGCGAGAGTGCGTGCGGGCGGTTCGATATCTCGAACCTTGTTCGGGTCTCTCGGTACGGCGCTGTCGCGGCGTGCCCGACCCGGGCGGGGTCAGGGCCGCAGCAGCACCTTCCCGGTGCCGGGATCGCCGCCGCCGACGAGCGCGACGGCCTCGGCGTACCGCTCCAGCGGGAATTCATGGGTGATCAGCGGGCCGGGGTCGAGCAGCCCCGCCGTGAAGGCGCGCACGGCGAAGGACCAGGCGGCCGACGAGGCACCGAAGACGCTGCGTACGGTCAGCCCGCTCAGCGACAGATGCACCGGGTCGATGCCGCTCGCGCCGGCCGCGAACATGCCGGTGAGGACAACCCGGCCGCCGCGCCGCGCCAGCAGACAGGACGAGGCCGCCGTGGTGGGCGCGCCCGCCGTCTCGACCACGAGGTCGTAGCCGCCCCGGCGGCGCTCGGCCTCCGCCGGGGCGAGGACCTCGTGCGCGCCGAACGCCACCGCGAGGGTGGTGCGGCCGGCCCGGGGCTCGATCACCGTCAGCTCACCGGGCGCGTACGCGGCGAGGAACTGCACGGCGAGCAGTCCGAGCGTGCCGGCGCCCACGACGGCGATCCGCTCGCCGGGCTCCGGGGCCCCGGCCCGTACGGCTCCGGCGACCACGGCCGCCGGCTCCAGGAGGGCGGCGGCCCGCAGATCAGCGTCGTCGGCCAGGGGGTGCAACAGCCGTGCGGGGACGGCGACATGGTCGGCGAACGCGCCCGGCCGGGTGAAGCCCGTCTCGTCGTAGCCGCCGGCGCACAGCGACGTGTCACCGGCCCGGCACCGCTCGCAGATACCGCAGGTGCGGAAGCCCTCGGCGACGGTACGTCTGCCGACAAGCGCCGGGTCCACTCCCCCGCCCACGGCCTCGACGGTCCCGGCCCATTCATGGCCGGGAGTGACGGGGTAGCGGACATACCCGGGGTCGCGGCGGCCGTGGTACACCTCGCGGTCGCTCAGACAGATCCCGGCGGCGGCGACCCGCACCAGCACCTCCCCGGCTCCGGGCACGGGGCGCTCTCCCACGACCAGCCGGTGGACACCGGGCTCGTCGACCACGACCGCCCGGCTCATCGGACCGCCTTCGGGTCGCGCTTCTCCCAGCCCTCGGCCCAGAGGTCGAACCGGGCCCGCTGCTGCGGGAATTCGGCCGCCGCGTCCGCGTCGAACCCGACGCCGAGGCCGGGCGCGTGCGACAACTCGAAGCAGCCCGTCTCGGGGTCGACCTCGGGCGCGCCCGTGACGATCTTCTTGATCTCCGCGTCGGCGAAGTCGTTGAAGTGCTCCAGGATCTTGAAATTCGGTGTGCAGGCGGCCAGTTGGAGACTGGCCGCGGTCAGTACGGATCCGCCGACGTTGTGCGGGGCGACCAGTACGTAGTGCGTCTCGGCGGTGGCGGCGAGCTTCCGCGTCTCCAGGATGCCGCCGAGATGACCGACGTCCGGCTGGATGATGTCGGCGGCCTGCGAGGCGAACAGCTCACGGAACTCGATCCGGTCATGGACGCGTTCACCGGTCGCGACGGGGATGTCCACCCGCGCGGCGACCTTGCTCAGCGCCTGAAGATTCTCCGGCGGTACGGGCTCCTCCAGCCACGCCGGTTCGTACGGGGCCATCTCGCGCGCCAGCCGTACGGCCGTCGCCGGGCTGAACCGGCCGTGCATCTCCAGCATCAGCTCGGTGTCGGGGCCGATCGCGTCCCGTACGGCCTCGATCAGCGACACCGCGTAGCGGGTCGCGGCCCGGTCCAGCTCGAAGTGTCCGGTGCCGAACGGGTCGATCTTCAGGGCGCGGTAGCCGCGCGCCACCACCGCCCCGGCTGCCTGGTGGTACGCCTCGGGGGTGCGCTCCGTGGTGTACCAGCCGTTGGCGTACGCCGGGACACGGTCGGTGACCTTTCCGCCGAGCAGCTGCCACACCGGGACGCCGAGCGCCTTGCCCTTGATGTCCCAGCAGGCCATCTCCACCACGGCGATGCCCGACATCACGATCTCGCCGGCCCGCCCGTAGTCGCCGTACTTCATCCGGCGTACGAGGTCCTCGACCGCGAACGGGTCGGAGCCCGCGATGTGGTTGGCCTCGGCCTCACGCAGATAGCCCACCAGCGCGTCGGTCCGGCCGAGCATCCGCGTCTCGCCGACGCCGGTCAGCCCCTCGTCCGTGTGGACCTGGACGTAGGTGAGATTGCGCCAGGGCGTACCGACGACATGGGTGCTGATTCCCGTGATGCGCACTGCGCTACCCTTCGACGCTGTTCGATATTTCGGCATGCGTTCGAAATGCTGGCGTGACCGTAAGCAGGCGGCCGAGGGGTGTCAATGGGGCGGGCAACGGCTAGCCTTCGTTCGTCACTCCGGTCATTGACCGGAGGACCGAACAACGAGAGGTGGGGGCGGACATGGGCCGGCTGGTCCCCGCGGTGACGCGGGCGTTCGACATTCTCGAACTGTTCCTGGAGGGCGAGGGGAAGCTCTCCGCGCCGGATGTCATCCGCCGGCTGGGGCTGCCGCGCACCACGGTGCACGAACTGCTCACCACCCTCGCCGCGCGCTCCTATCTGGAGGCGATCCCCGAGCAGCCCGGCCGCTACCGCCTGGGCGTCCGGGCGTACCAGCTCGGCAGCCGTTACGCGGAACAGCTCGACCTCGCCGCCGAGGGCCGGCTGATCGCGCGGGACATCGCGGAGACCTGCGACGAGACCGTGCACGTCGCGATCCTCGAAGACCTCGACGTCATCTACATCGCGAAGGTGGACTCGACGCACACAGTCCGCATGGTGTCGGCGGCGGGCCGCCGGCTGCCCGCCCACTGCACCTCGGTCGGCAAGATGCTGCTGGCCTCGCTCCCGGAGCCCGAACTCGACGCCCGGCTCGCGGGCGCCGAACTCACCGCCATGACCGCCAACAGCATCACCGACCCGGCCGTCCTGCGGGCGGCGCTGACCACGATCGGACGGCGCGGGATCGCGGTGGAGCACCGTGAGTCCAACGAGGACGTGAGCTGTGTGGCCGCGCCGGTGCGCGACCGACGGGGTCAGGTCGTGGCCGCGCTCTCCATCTCCGTACCGATGATCCGCTGGTCGGAGTCCCGCGAGGAGGAGCTGGCGGCCCTGGCCACGAAGGGCGCGCGGGCCCTGTCGGCCCGGCTGGGGCACCGGTCCGGCTAGGTCCTGTCCGGTGGACCACGGGCCGTGTCCTTCGGCACGGGCCGGAGAGACGCGGGTCACAATCGAAGCGGTGCTCGTCCATGTCACAGGGGGCCGGGCCGCCTCGTCTCAGGGGTGTAGGTACGGACGACAACCCCGAGGGAGCACGCCATGGACGCGCGACTGAACTACCGCACCAGCTCGATCGCCAAGAAGGTCATGGGGCACTTCATGGCGATGGGCAAGGTGCTCAAGGAGTCGACGCTGCCGATCGAGACGCAGGAACTGGTGGCGCTGCGCGTGAGTCAGATCAACGGCTGCGCCGTCTGCGTCGACATGCACACGAAGGAAGCCGCCGCCGCCGGCGAGACCGCCCTGCGGCTGAACATGGTCGCGGTGTGGCGGGAGGCCACGGTCTTCACCGAGTCCGAGCGGGCCGCGCTGGCCCTGGCCGAACAGGGCACCAGGGTCGCGGACGGGGCCGGCGGCGTCAGCGACGAGGTCTGGGCGAACGCAGCCAAGCACTTCGACCAGGACCAGCTCACCGCACTGGTGATCTCGGTGTCCTTCATGAACACGGTGAACCGGCTGAATGTCATCACCCAGCAGCCGGCGGGCGACTATCAGGCCGGACAGCTGCACTGAAGCGCCGGTGACGGGGGGCTCGGGGCCGGCTGTGGGCCCCGGGCCCCGGGTACGGAGGAGAGGGAAAGACGTGAGCAAGGTCGAGGAGTTCGAGGAGCTGCGGCCACTGCTGTTCTCCATCGCCTACCGGATACTCGGCAGCGTGAGCGAGGCCGAGGACGCGGTGCAGGAGACCTGGTTGCGCTTCGACGCCTCGCCGACCCGGCCCAGGTCGGTGAAGGCGTTCCTGTCGACCACGGTGTCCCGGATCTCCATCGATGTCCTGCGCTCCGCGCGGGTGCGGCGGGAGGCGTATGTGGGCCCGTGGTTCCCCGAGCCGCTGCTGAGCGATCCGTATCAGGATCCGGAGCGGGCGGTGGAGCTGGCCGACTCGGTGTCGATGGCGGCGCTGCTGCTCCTGGAGCGGCTCAGCCCGCTGGAGCGGGCGGTGTTCCTGATGCGGGAGGTGTTCGCCTTCGAGTTCCAGGAGGTCGCGGAGGCGGTGGGGCGTTCGGAGGCCGCGTGCCGGCAGTTGCTGGTCAGGGCCCGGCGGCACATGGACGCGGGGCGGCAGCGGTTCGCGGCGGACCGGGAGGAGCGGCAGGAGTTGGCGGCGCGGTTCTTCGACGCGCTGAAGGACGGCGATGTCGACGGGCTCCAGGATCTGCTCGCCGCGGATGTCCAGCTGGTCGGGGACAGCGGCGGAAAGGCTCCCCGGCTGTCGAAGGCCGTCACGGGCCCGGTGGGTGTGTCCAGGCTGCTGGGCAGGGGCTTCCACTGGCTGCTGCGGCTCGATGTGACGCTGGATCGCCGTGAGGTCAACGGCCAGCCCGGCGCGGTGTTCCGCGACCGGGACGGCAAGGTGGTCCAGGTCCTGGCACTGGATGTGCTCGACGGCCGGATCCAGACCATCCGTATGGTGACCAACCCCGAGAAGCTGGCCCACCTCGGGCCGGTCGGCGATGTGTGGGCGCTCGACCGCGAGGTGCGGCAGGCCCGCCGGGAGGCCCGCTGACCGGCCGCGGAGGTCAGTCCTCCAGGCTCCGCACGCTGATGGACCACGGGCCGTCGGAGCGGACGAAGATCAGGCACGGGCCGGTCAGCGGCGCCTCGCCGCGCCAGCGGCCGATGTGGTTGGCCAACTGGTCGAGAAACCCGCTCCCGTCCAGCTCGAAGGTGTCGACGAGGAAGTAACCCCCGTCGTCGGAGGTCGGGTCGCCCTCGTGCCGCAGCGTCGCGATCCCCGGGCCGCCTTCGTAACGCAGTACGTCCGAGGCGGGCCGCGCCGCCTCGGTGCCCAGGACCAGGGCCGCCGACACCGCGACGGCCTGGACCGACCAGGGCCCGTCGGCCTGGACCCGTACCGCCCGCACCTGCCGGTCGTCGGCGTTGACCAGTGACCGGCTGGCGAACGGGCCTTCGGTGTACACCAGTTGGCTCGCGGACCGCAGCCGCTCGTCCAGGGCGTCCACCACGAACTGTCCTGGCCCGTCATGTGTGAGCCGGAGAATGACCGGCCCCAGGTCCGGGGTCAGCCGGGCGACCTGATGGCCGTGACCGTCGATCCGTTGCAGCACCGGGCCATCCCCGGCCGGCGGTGGTGGTGGCGGCGCCCCGTCGGTCTTCACCACTTCCTGGAGCGGCGCCCCGTACGAGTCCCGCTCCGCCCTCTCACGCCGGAACCAATTCATCGCCTCCCCGGTGATGTCTGTTCCTCAGTGTCACATCACCAGGTCGGACCGGACAGCCATGGAGGACTTTCCACTCGTGCGTGACAAAGTATGGACGCTCCCGACAGAAGTCTCTAGTGTTTCGCTCGACCGTCGACCAATGCCGTTTCCGGCGAGCCGCCATGACGGGTCGTCAGTCGCACGAACGCACCGTGAACCGTGAACCGCCAGAGCGAAACGTCCGCATCCGCTGCCAGACCTCCGCATCCGGATCGAAGGGGCTTGCCCCGGCGGTGAACTCCGCCCAGGGGCCAGGGTGTTCTTCCCGGTGCGCGAAGTGCCAGGAGGAAGAATGGATCAAAGACCGCGCCGCCGACTGCGCAGATGTCTGCTCAGTCTGCTCGCCGCCTCGTTCCTCGCCACCGGTCTCATGTCGACCCCGGCCACCGCCGCCGATCCCGTCGCGGCCGACCCCGTCACCCGTGAGATACCGCCGCAGGAGCCCGGGGTCACCCTGCGCGTGTTCGACGTGCAGGTACCGCTGGAGAAGATCTGCGTCCTCAAGCCCGCGCAGACCCCGAACGTCGACAAGCTGATGCCCGTCATCGACTGGTCCTCGACCGACGACTTCGGCGGGATCGGTGACAACTTCGTCTCCGAGGTCACCGGCAACATCGACGTTCCGCAGGACGGTTCGTACACCTTCCGGCTGACCAGCGACGACGGTTCGCGGCTGCTGATCGACAACCAGGTCGTCATCGACCACGACGGTCTGCACGGCGCGGACCCCAAGGACGGCACGGTCACCCTGACGGCCGGTTACCACTCCCTGCGTATCGAGCACTTCGACCGCACCGGTGGGCAGAACATCACCCTGTCCTGGCAGCCGCCGGGCGCCTCCGGCTTCACCGTCGTGCCCAACTCCGTGCTCAGCACGGACGCCGACGTCGTACGGGTGACCGCGCCGGGCCGCAAGGAGTGCGAGGGCGTCAGGGACTCCCCCGGCGACGGGCTGCCCCTGAACAGCGTGCACCCCGGCTACACGCTCACCGATCTGCGGCCGAGCGGGTTCGAGCCGCAGGTCACGGCGATGGACTGGCTGCCCGACGGCCGGCTGGCCGTCACCACCTGGGGCGGCACCGACAACACGACGGGCGAGGTCTACCTCCTCAGCGATGTCACCGGCAGCACCGGTCCCGAGAAGGTGAAGGCCAAGAAGATCGCCGAGGGCCTGAAGGAGCCCCAGGGGATCAAGTACGTCGACGGTTCGCTGTACGTGTCGCAGAAGCACGAGCTGACGGAGCTTCAGGACACCGACGGCGACGATGTCACCAACACCTACCGCAAGGTGGCGACCTGGCCGTACGGCGGGAACTTCCACGAGTTCGCGTTCGGACTGCTCTACCAGGACGGCTACTTCTATCTGAACCTGTCGGTGGCCATCAACCTCGGCGGCGCGACGACGGATCCGCAGCCCGCGAAGAACCGCGGCTCCACGATCAAGGTCAACAAGGAGACGGGCGAGGTCAGTTATGTGGCCGGCGGCCTGCGGACGCCCAACGGCATCGGCTGGGGTCCCGAGGGCGACATCTTCGTGACCGACAACCAGGGCGGCTGGCTGCCCTCGTCGAAGCTGGTCCACATCAAGCAGGACCGCTTCTTCAACCACTACACCAACCCGGCGGGTCCGTTCGACGCCAAGCCCGTCACCAAGCCGGTGCTGTGGCTGCCGCAGAACGAGATCGCCAACTCCCCCAGCACACCTCTGCTGTTGAAGGAGGGGCCGTACGCCGGGCAGATGGTCTTCGGCGATGTCACCTACGGCGGCCTTCAGCGCGGGTATCTGGAGAAGGTCAAGGGCGAGTACCAGGGCGCGGTCTTCCGGATGACGCAGGGGCTGGAAGCCGGCGTCAACCGGATCAGCATGGGGCCGGACGGCGCGATCTACGCCGGCGGTCTGGGCGCCGGCGGCAACTGGGGCCAGGAGGGCAAGCTCCAGTACGGCCTCCAGAAGCTGACGCCGAACGGCGAGGACGCGTTCGACATCCTGGCGATGCGCGCGAAGCCCGGCGGCTTCGAGCTCGAATACACCAAGCCGCTCTCGGCCGAGACCATCGCCGAACTGGTGGACCGCTACGAGGTCCAGCAGTGGTACTACGCGCCGACGCCCGACTACGGCGGCCCGAAGATCGACGAGGAGACGCTGAAGGTCCAGTCGGCCACCGTGTCCGCCGACGGCAAGAAGGTCACCCTCGCGATCGACGGCCTCAAGTCCAACCGTGTCGTGCACCTGCGCTCGCCCCGGCCGTTCAGCGCCGAGGGCGGCGAGACACTGTGGAGCACCGAGGCCTGGTACACGCTCAACTCCCTTGTCGGTGACGAGCCGGCGAAGACGGTGTACGAGGCGGAGGAGGCCGCGCTGACCGGCGGCGCGCGGGTCGACACCGAGCACGCGGGCCACTCGGGCGGCGGTTTCGTCGACAGCTACGGGACACAGGGCGCCACCACCACGTTCGACGTGCGCACCACCAAGGCGGGCAAGTACGACGTCGGGCTGCGCTACGCCAACGGCCCGAACCCGTTCGTCGGGGACAAGACGGTGAGCGTCTACGTCAACGGGCGCAAGATGAAACAGACGGTCCTGCCCAGCACCGGCAAGTGGGACGGCTGGGCGACGAAGACCGAGTCGCTGCCACTGAGCCGCGGGGCCAACACCATCGCGTACCGGTACGACGAGGGCGACACCGGCCATGTCAATCTCGACCTGATCTCGGTCCATCCCAAGGACGGCCGCATCACGCTGTTCGACGGGAAGGACCGGTCGCAGTGGCAGCACACCGACGGCAGTGATGTCCGGTGGCCGTCGTCCGCCGAGAACTCGATGGAGGTCTGCTGCGGTGACATCCGCACCAAGCAGGCGTTCGGCGACTTCAAGCTGCATGTCGAGTTCCGGGTGCCGAAGCTGCCGCCGGACGTGACCGGCCAGGACCGCGGCAACAGCGGTGTGTATCTCCAGGAGCGCTACGAGATCCAGATCCTGGACTCGTTCGGTGTCGAGAAGCTCGCGAACAACGAGGCGGCGGCGATCTACACCAAGAAGGCGGCGGACCTCAACGCCTCGACGGCGCCGGAGACTTGGCAGACGTACGAGATCACGTTCCGCGCCGCCCGCTTCGGCGCCGACGGGAAGAAGACCGAGGACGCCCGCGTCAGCGTCGTGTGGAACGGCAAGACCGTCCACGACGACGTGGCCATCGACGGTCCGACGGGGGCCGGCGCGCCGGAGACCACGGCCACCGGGGCCATCCGGCTCCAGGACCACGGGAACAAGGTGCGCTACCGCAACATCTGGATCGAGCCCAAGGGGTAGCGGCCCCCGCGACTCCCCCGATCCCTCGCCCCCGGCCGGACACGGCCGGGGGCGAGGGTGCGTCCGGGGCCCCGCACTCGATCCCGTCAGGTTGATCCCATCAAGTCGATCTCGTCATGTTGATCTCGTCATGTTGACGATATGACCGCCCCTCGATATCGTCATCCAGACGAGAAGAGGTCATTATGGCTGACATCACCAAGCGCCTCGGCCGGCGCCATCTCCGCTCCGCCCCCACGGCCCATATCCGCCACCACCGGCGGGGCAGGCTCGTCCACGACGGTCCGGGGCTGAGCTTCTGGTTCCGGGCACTGTCCGCCGCGCTGTCCGAAGTGCCGGTCAACGACCGGGAGTTGGCGATGGCGTTCCACGCCCGTACCGCCGACTTCCAGGACGTCACCGTGCAGGCCACCGTGACCTACCGGATCAGCGATCCGGCGCTCGCCTCGGCCCGGCTGGACTTCTCCCTCGACCCGGACACCGGCGTCTGGCGCGGCGCGCCGCTCGAACAGATCGCGACCCTGCTCACCGAGACGGCCCAGCAGCACGCCCTCGACGTGCTGGCCCGTACGCCGCTGGCCGCCGCGCTGTCCGACGGCGTCGCCGCCGTACGCGACCGCGTCGACGCCGGGCTGGCGGCCGAGCCCCGGCTGCCCGCCACCGGGCTGGAGGTGGTGACCGTACGGGTCGTCGCCGTACGCCCGGAGGCCGAGGTGGAGCGCGCGCTGCGGACGCCGGCGCGCGAGCAGATCCAGCAGGAGGCGGACCGGGCGACGTACGAGCGGCGCGCCGTGGCGGTGCAGCGGGAGCGGGCCATCGCCGAGAACGAACTGGCCAGCCAGATCGAACTGGCCCGCCAGGAGGAGCAGTTGGTGGAGCAGCGGGGCACCAACGCGCGCCGTGAGGCGGAGGAGGGCGCGGCGGCCGACGCCGTACGCACCCAGGCCGAGGCACATCGGCGGATCCGGCTGGCGACCGCCGACGCCGAAGCGGCCCTCAGGGCCGGCGAGGCACGGGCGGCGGCCCAGGCCGAGTGGCTGCGGGTGCACGGCGAGGCGGACGCCGCGACACTGCGCGCGCTGGCCGTCGACCGGCTCGCCGAGAACCTGCCGCGCGTCGACAGTGTCACCGTCTCCCCCGACGTGCTCACCGGTCTGCTGGCGACACTGGGACGACGGGACGGGGAGCGGGCGTGAGCCTCGCGCCACGGGCCGTACTCGTCCATCGCACCACCGAGTACGAGGAGTTGCTGGCCCGGCACGGCACCCACGGCCAGGCCGCCTTCTTCCTCTCCTCCCGCGACCGGGACATCCACGAGGTCGCCGAGCGGCACCACCGCACCCACCGGGCGCTGATCGACGTGGCCGCCGCCGTGCCGCACCGGTGGCGGCAGAGCCGGGTCGAACGGGCGGACCTGGACCGGTTCCTCTTCGGCCCGGAGGATGTGGTGGTCGTGGTCGGCCAGGACGGGCTGGTCGCGAACGCGGCGAAGTATCTGTCCGGTCAGCCCGTGGTGGGCATCGACACCGATCCCGGCCGCAATCCGGGGGTGCTGGTGCGCCATCGCCCCGCCGACGCGGGCAAGTTGCTGGCCGAGGCGGCCGGCGGGCGGGGCGGCGCCGACGAACTCACCATGGTGGAGGCCGTCGCGGACGACAGCCAGCGGCTGCTCGCGCTCAACGAGATCTGTCTCGCGCCGGCGGGGCACCAGACCGTCCGCTACCGGCTGAGCGCCGACGGCCGCACGCCACCCGGCGCACCGGCCGCCCCCGAGGCCCAGGCGTCGTCCGGCGTGCTCGTCGGCACCGGCACCGGCGCCACCGGCTGGCTGCGCTCGCTGTGGCAGGAACGCGGCAGCGCGCTCGCCCTGCCCGGCCCCGCCGACCGCCGGCTGCTCTGGTTCGTACGGGAGGCGTGGCCCTCCCCCACAACCGGAACCGCGCTCGTCGCGGGCGAACTGACGCCCTCGGACCGGCTGCGCCTCACGGTCGAGTCCGACCGCCTGATCGCCTTCGGCGACGGCATGGAGTCGGACGCCCTGACGCTGACCTGGGGCCAGACGGTCCACGTCGGCGTGTCCGCGACCACGCTGCGACTGCTCGGCTGAGATGGCTGTACGGGGTGCGGCGGGGTTCAGGCCGGCGCCGCCGCGTCGCCGTGCCAGGAGCGCCACAACGCGGCGTAGGTCCCGCCGGCCGCGACGAGTTCGTCATGACTGCCGAGTTCCGTCAGGCGTCCCCCGTCCATCACGGCGACCCGGTCGGCGTCGTGCGCGGTGTGCAGACGGTGAGCGATGGCGATGACCGTGCGCCCGGACAGGACGGCGGCGAGGGCACGTTCCGTACGCCGGGCGGTCCTCGGGTCGAGCAGGGCGGTCGCCTCGTCCAGGACGACGGTGTGCGGATCGGCCAACACCACGCGCGCCAGGCTGAGTTGCTGCGCCTGCGCACCGTCGAGCCGATGTGCCCGCGCCCCCAGCTCGGTGTCGAGACCGTGCGGCAGCAGCCCCGCCCAGTCCGCACCGACGGCCGAGAGCGCGCGCGTGAGCCCGGCGTCCCCCGCGTCGGGCGCGGCGAGCAGCAGGTTGTCGCGGAGCGTCCCGGTGAAGACATGGTGCTCCTGGGTGACCAGAACGATCTGGCGGCGCAGGACCCCCGGCGCCAGATCCGTGACCGGCACACCCCCGACCGACACCGTGCCCGTGCGCGGGGAGTCCATCCCGGCGAGCAGTCTGCTCAGCGTGGTCTTGCCCGCGCCGGACGGGCCGACCACGGCGAGACGTTCGCCCGGTCGTACGGTGAGGTCGACCCCTCGGACCACGTCGCTCGTACCGTCGTACGAGTAGTGGACGCCGCGCAACTCGATCCGGTCGCCCGCCGGCCGCGCGGCGGGCCCGGCGGCCACCGCCCCCTCCACGGAGTCGAGTTGTACGCCCAGACCCTCGACGCGGGCGAACGACGCGCTGCTGGCCTGGAGTTGCTCCACCCACTGAAGGATCGTGTCCAACGGCTGTGAGAGCTGCCGGAGGTAAAGGACCGAGGCGACCACCGCGCCGAGCGTGACCGTACCGCGTTCGAGGAGTGGCGCGCCGACCAGCAGAACGCCGACCACGGGAATGACATGGGAGATGTCGACGGACGGAAAGAGCACGGTGCGCAGGAAGAGCGTGCGCACGCGGGCGCGATGGCTCCTCTCGATCTTCTCCAGCGCGGCGGCGACATGGCGCTCCTGAAGGCCGAACGCCTCGATGGTGCGGGCACCGGAGGCCGTCGCCGAAAGCTGTTCGGCCAACTCCGAGTTCGTCTCCCCCTGCGCCAGATACGCGGCGCGGGCCCGGCGCAGATACCAGCGGGTCGAGAACCAGATGCCGATGAGTCCGGCCAGGCCGCACACGCCGAGCAGCGGGTCGAGGAGGAACACGGCGGCGACGATCAGGGGTGCCTGTATGCCCGCGACGAACAGATCGGGGCCCGCGTCGCGCAGCGCGTTTCCGACCGAGCCGACGTCGCTGGTGCCGCGCACCGTCAGATCGCCCGTGCCGGCCCGCTCGACCACGGACACCGGCAGCGCCATGGCCCGGTCGACGAACCGCTCCCGGACGCGGGCCAGCGTCCGTTCGCCGAAGCGGTGTCCGATCAGCCGGGCCCAGCGGGCGAGGAGGAGTTGCACGACGGCGGATACGAGGACACCGACGGCCAGTCGGTCGACGGTGGTCACCGTCGCGCCGTCCTGGACCGCGTTGACGATACGTCCGAGGAGCCAGGGGCCGACGAGTCCGGCTCCCACGGAGAGGGCGTTGAGCCCGAGCATCGCGGCGAAGGCCCCTCGGTCCCGGCGGACCAGGTCGGCCGCCGCGCCGGCGAGCCGCGCCCGCCCGGCGACGGGCAGCGCCGGCTCGTTCCCCGTCCGATTCCGGGCGCTCATCACGCCGCACCGTCCGCGGCGTCCGCGTTCGCGGCGTACGCATTCTCGTCATCCGCGTTGTCGTCATCAG
Organism: Streptomyces sp. NPDC006643; assembly: GCF_042870175.1. Classification (NCBI taxonomy): domain Bacteria; kingdom Bacillati; phylum Actinomycetota; class Actinomycetes; order Kitasatosporales; family Streptomycetaceae; genus Streptomyces; species Streptomyces sp. NPDC006643. The sequence goes on from NZ_JBIAHA010000025.1 coordinate 120,306, forward strand.
CCTTGTCGTCGTCCGCGTCACGGGACACCAGACGGCGGTAACCGGGCTCCGCGGCCAGGAGTTCGCGGTGCGTCCCGGTGGCCGCCACCCGGCCGTCGACCAGGTGGCAGACGGTGTCCGCGTGGTCGAGGACGAGCGGTGACGTGGTGGTGACGACCGTCGTCAGACCTGCGCGATGAGCGCGCAGCCGGGTAATGACGGCGGCTTCGGTGTGCGTGTCGACGGCGGACGTGGGCTCCACCGCCAGCAGGACCTCGGGCGCGGCCAGCAAGGCCCGCGCCAGCCGTACGCGCTGACGCTGCCCACCGGACAGGTCACGCCCCTGCGTGGCGATGGCCGAATCGAGCCCGTCCGGCAGACCTCGGACGATGTCACCGGCCATCGCCGCGTCCACGGCAAGTGACAGGGCTTCGTCCGGATGATCGAAACGCCCGCCGATCGCGTCGCGCAACGGGCCGGCGAACAGGGCGGCCTCGCTGTCGGCCAGCAGGATCCGTGCACGCACCTGGCTCAGCGCGATGTCGCGGAGCGGCACTCCACCCCACAGGACCTCCGAGTCGACAAAGCGACCGAGCCGTTCCACCACCAGTGCGGACTCCCGCGGGCTCGCGCCGGCCAGCGCGGTGAAGCGTCCCGGCAGGATCTCGAGACCTGAGGCGGGATCGCACAGCACCGACGGTCCGTCCGGTGCGTCAAGACCGGCCGAGGGGTCTTCGGAGTGCGGCCGGAGAGCGAGGAACCGGACCAGCCTGCGGGCCGCGACCTGGCCGCGGCTGAGGTCCTGCCCGCCCTCGATGAAGAACGCCACGGGGACGACGAGCACCGCCGCGTAGCCGTAGACGGAGACCAGCTGGCCGGTGGTGAGCGAGCCCTCCGCGGCCATCCGGGCAGCGAGCCAGGTCACTGCCGCGAGGAATACGGTCGGCAGCCCCACGGCGAGCGCCTGGATCCAGCTGGTGACCGTGCCGACCCGGTATCCCTCGGTCCGCAGCGCCCCCGAATGCTCCCGGTACCGGGCGGCGTACACCTCCTTGCCGCCGAGACCGCCCAGCACGCGCAGTCCTTCGACCAGGTCGACCAGGCGGGTGGTGAGGAGTCCGTACCGGTCGCGGTAGGCGGACTCGACACCCCGCAGGCGTCCCAGCAGCGGGCCGACCAGCACCGCCAGTACCGGGACCCCCAGCAGGACCACCACGGCGAGCGGCGGTGACACGGACAGCAGCAGGACCGCCACGACGCCGTACGCGAGCACGGCGCCGACGCCCGGTCCGGTGATGGTCAGGACGTTGGAGATCTGCACGACGTCGGTGAAGCCGATGGTGAGGACCTCGCCGGACGTCATGTGCCGCGGCAGTACGGCGCCGAGTCGGGTGGTGTGCTCGGTGACGACGCGTATCGAGCGGAACGCGGCGTCCATCCGTACCCGTGTCATGACGCGGTGGCGCATGACGGCGAGCCACGCGTTCAGCACCCCGACGCCCAGGAGGGCGCCTGTCCAGCCCAGCAGCGCCGACGAGTTGCCGGTCGTCAGGCCGTCGTCGATGGCACGTGACAGCAGATACGGAGGCGCCATCAGGGCCACCATCCATCCGCTGCCCAGGAGTGACCCGGCGAGCACCCGGCGGCGCTGACTGACGATCAGCCACCAGATGTAGCGCAGGGGGCCGCGTATGTCGGGGACCCCAGGGTGCCGCGAGGGGTCCGCCATCGGATGGACCCGGGCGGGCCGGGGCGTACTCGCCGGTCCCGCCCCCTCTGTCGCTCCCCCCGGCACGGCGCCCCCTCGGTTTCGGTCGATCAATCGCGGTCGAACACGATCGAACCTAGCCGGGAGTACACAACAGGCGGACCCGTTCCAGCCGTTCCGGGCACGGCCCGGCCCCGAGGTCTTCCCGGGACCGGGCCGGACCGGGCCGGGCCGGGCCGTGCCGTGCCGTGCCGGGTGACTGTCAGGTCGCGTAGACGCTCAGTCCGGACAACTGCCCCGCCGGCCAGCCGCTGTTGGCGGTGATCTGCACCCGTACGTACCGGACGGTCGCCGCCGACGCGAGGGTGATCGTCGCGGCGTTCCCGCTCGCCGGGTCGAAGACGCGGGCGGCCGGGGCACTGAGGGTCGCGAAGCTCGACCCGTTCGTGGAGCCGAGGACCGACAGTGTCTGGGTGCGGGCGCCCCAGGCCGGGTTCGGCGGCAGGGACAGGACGAGCCGGCGCACCGGCAGGGCGGAGCCGAGATCGATCTGGATCCACTGGGGGAAGGCGTTGTTGGCGCTTTCCCAGTAGCTGTTGCCGTTGCCGTCGACGGCGTTGCCGGGACCGTAGTTCTGGGTCTGGCTGCTCGCGGTCGCGGCCCTGCTCAGCGCGAGGTCACCGGTCGGCGGGTTGGGGCCGCCGCCGCCCGTGACCGGCGGGGTGGGGCGGGTCGGCGTCAGCGCCAGCTCGCCCTTCAGCATCCGGCCGCCGTCACCGGTGAGCCGCAGGTAGTAGTCCGCCGAGCAGGCCGTGCCGTCCTCGTCCAGCGCCCGGATGCCGGAACCGGCCGGTACCTGCGCGGCGGTCTCGGCGGTCTTGGCGATCTGGTTGCCCTCGTTGTACTCGTCGAACATCGAGATGTAGATGCCCTGCACGCCGATCCGGCACATGTTGTAGAACTGCCGCCACATGAAGTCGCCGTGCGCGCGGTGGCCGGACTGGAGGTCGCCGGGCAGGACACAGGGCTGGTAGTCGATGCCGTTGGCGTCGCAGTGCGCCTGGTCGGGCGTGTTGACGTTGGCGTAGAAGTTGTCGGCGCCCGCGATGTCCCCGATCCGGCCGACCATCCACGGCGAGAGCATGTCGAAGGCCAGATACACGTCCATGTAGCCGGGCCGTGAGTCCTCGATGCCCCGGCGCCAGTGCGTGGGCACGCCGCCCATCACGTAACACCCCTGCGCCTTGAACCAGTTGACGACGTCCAGACAGACGGCGGCCGACCAGGTCTTGTTGGGTTCGTTGAAGCCGAAGCCCCAGATGCCGACGACCGGTTTGCCGTTCTGCTTCGCGTACGCCGGGGACGCGGTGAGCGCCTGCATCTTGGCGAGCCAGTCCGCCTTCATCTCCGGCTGCATGTTCGTCCACGCGGTGGCGTCGTACATGACGTAGAACTTGCGCCCGTACTTCTCGGCGGCGCTGCGTACCTTCACCGCCATGTCGTCGCGGGTCGCGCCCTCGCCGCCGTTGGGGTTGAAGCGCTGGAGGGCCGCGGTGTCGATGCCGAACTGCTGCATCCAGGAGAAGTGCGTGTCGACGGTCTGCTGGTCGTACGAGGAGAACAGCGCGGCGGGCTGCCCGTTGCCGAGCGCCGGGTAGGCCGTGCGGTAGGTGTGCGTGTAGTCGCGCACGTCGGGCCAGCTCACGATCGCGGTGTTGCTCGGGGACGGAGACTGGCCCCAGTTCTGCGACCAGTGCCACCAGCCGTTGATCGGCGCGCCGTCGCCGGAGCAGGCGAACCAGCCCTGGTAGCCGACGGTGATCTTGCCGACGACGTCTCCGGGTGGGGAGGCGGCCTTGCCGGCCGCCTGTGCGGTCCCGGTCTGGGCGGCCAGTCCTGCCGCCGCTCCGGCGCCGGCTATCGCGGACGCGATGACGGTGCGTCTGGAAAGTGCCACGGGGTTCCTCGCAATCGGCTCTGCGTGTGGAGGTGCGGGGAAGAGCGGCATGCGGCGGCATGCGGAGTACGCGGTACGGGGCAGCGCCGTACGCGTCCCGGCGCACGGTGCGGCCCCCCACAACGTAGGGACAGGAAACGCCACCGGCAAGACAGGGAGCTGGAAATTATTGACCGATCCGCGTCACGATCCGAAGCACACGGCGAAATTACCGCTCATGCGGTGCTCGGACCGGAACGCCGCCGGAGGTCAGGCGGGCAGCCGCGGACGCGGCGGCCGGGAACGGCCCGGTCCACGAACGCGTCCCCTCAACGCCGCCCGGTGGCAGCGCAGCTGACGGATCGACAGCAGGGTGAGGAGAGGGAAGGCGACGACGCCGGTCACGCTGGTCCACAGCGTCCGCTCGCCGGGGGATCCCGCCCACAACGCGGAGACGAGGCACGCGACGGCGAGCACGGACATACCCGCGTACGCCCAGCGGACCCAGGTCAGCAGATCGGCCTGTTCCTCGGTCAACGGATAACGGCTCGTCCCGGGCTTCGAGGTGGTGGTGGCCATGCGCTGCGCCTACCCCCGAACGCCGCCGCTACCCACGTTCGGTCTCCTTCACACGCGGCGGCACGGAGCAAGTCCCTGTCAGACACCGGCGGCCGTCGAGCCGCGGCCGTCCGCACGGCGCGAGAATGCACCCATGTCTCTCGACGCGCGCGTCATCGCCGCCGCCTGGGCCTTGTCACCTCCGCCGCGCGCCAACTGCCGCAGGTCTTGCGCTCGTTGGATGCCTGGACCGCACTGCTGCGATGACCGGACCGCGCGGCGCCGTCAGACGATCTCACCCGCGCACGACGCGTGGGCCTGGCACGCGTAACAGCTGTAGCGCAGGCATCCGGTGCACACACCGATGTTCTCCAGCCGGAAGGTGTCGTGGCAGCTCTCGCAGACCGCCCGCTCACGCAGCATCGCGTCCCAGCCCTTGCTGCCGCCGAGGAAGTCGTACGAGGCGGTGACGTACTCGTAGGACGCGATGTCACCGTTCGCCCGATGCCCGAGGTACCAGGAATACACCGTGAAGAACGCCTTGCCGGACAGCAGTTGGTCGCTGTTCCGCCCGCCCCGGACCCACTCCTCGTGGAGCTGCCCGACGCGCTCTTCCAGAGGCATTCCGGCGCGGAGAACGGCGTGGTTGTTCGTCATCGCCGCATTATGGGGCGTCAGCGGACGACGTCGGCGAGCGGGGTGGCGGGGCGGTCCGTCAGCCGGGTGACGTGGTCGGTGACCCCGGCCAGTTCGCCCGCCGCGATGGCGGTGTAGGTCGAGACCCAGGCGTCGAGCTGCCAGTCAGGGGCGCCGTACGAGGCGCGGGTACGGTACGCCTCCGCCACCGACTGCGGCCGGTAGCCGACCGTGCGCCCGGTGACCCCGGTCAGCACGGCGGCGATCTCGCCGAGCGTCAGCGCCTCGGGACCCGTCAGGTCGTAGGTCGCACCCGCGTGGTCGGGAGCGCCGGTCAGGACCGCGGTGGCGGCGCCGGCGATGTCGTCCTGGGCGACGACGGCGACGCGCCCCTCGCCCGCCGGGCCGCGGATGACACCGTCGTCGCCGACGAGGCCGGGCGTGAAGTCGGCGTAGAGGTTGTCCCGGAGGAAGGTGAACGGCACGCCGCAGGCCCGGATGTGCTGCTCGGTGTGCCAGTGGTCGCGGGCCAGGGTGAACGTCGCGTCGGGCGCGGCGCCGTAGAAGGAGAGATAGACCAGATGGCCGACGCCGGCCTCGGCGGCGGCGTCCACGAAGGCGCGGTGCGTGTCCACCCGGTCGGCCGTCTCGGTGGCGGAGACCATCAGCAGACGGTCCACGCCCCGCAGTGCCCGGACGACGGCGGCACGGTCGCCGTACGAGCCGGGGACGGCGGTGGCGCCGGGCAGCCGTGGCGCGCGGGCCGGGTCGCGGGCGAGAAGCGTCTGCGTCGCCCCCGCGTCGGCCAGTCGGCGGGCCACCCGGCCGCCGAGACCGCCGGTGGATCCGGTGACGGCGAAGGTGGTGTCCGGCGGGAAGGACGGCATGGTGCTCCTGATCTCGTGTTCTCGTCCCGGCGAAGGAGAGGGCGGCTGATCCGTACCCCGCACACACATATCAGCCGACGGGCTGCGGACAGGGAAATCGTTGGAGGCGGGGTCCGCACGGTGATGGGATGCGGAGATGGGACATCAGGAGCCGGACATCGTGGACCGGGGCCGGTTCGACACTGCTCTGACGCCGTGGGAGCGCGTGGAGTGGCGGGACGCCGCGCTCGCGTGGGCCGAACGGGAGCTGACGGCGCACGGGCTGCGCGTGACCGGGCCCCGCCGGGTGCGGCTGCGGCCGTGGTCCGTGCTGGTACGGCTGCCCGTCGAGGAGCACGGCGCCGTGTGGTTCAAGGCCAACCCGCCCGCCGGGGCGTTCGAGGCGGGGCTCGCGGAGGCGTTGGCCCGCTGGGTCCCGGAGCATGTCCTGACGCCGCTGGCGGTCGACGCCGGGCGTGGCTGGTCGCTGCTGCCCGACGGGGGCGCGCTGTTCAGGGACGTACTCGGCCGTGGCCCGGCCGACGCGCGGGCCTGGGAGGAGCCGCTGCGTCAGTACGCCGAGATGCAGCGGGCCCTGGTTCCGTACGCCGCGCGGATCGAGGCGCTGGGTGTCCCGGGCGCCCGCACGGACGCGCTGCCGGGCATCTTCGACCGGCTCGTCGGTGGGAACGCGGTGCTCGACGCCGCCGAGAAGCGCCAACTGCGCGCGGCGAGGCCCCGGTTGGTGGACTGGTGCGCCGAGCTGGCGGAGATCGGTGTCCCCGACTCGCTCGACCATTCCGATCTGCACGAGGGCCAGTTCTTCGCACCGGGGCCGGGCCGTGCCACCTTCTTCGACTGGGGCGACGCGCTCGTCGGTCCCCCGTTCTCCAGCCTGCTGGTCCCGGCGCGTGCGGCCCGTGAGCGTTACGGCTCCGAGGTACTGCCCCGGCTGCGGGACGCCTACCTGGAACCGTGGTCCGGCACCGGCCACCACACCCCGGCCGACCTGCGTCGCGCGGCGGACCTGGCGTGCCGCCTCGGGGCGATCGGGCGGGCCTGCTCGTGGGGGCGTCTGTTCGCGGCCGGGACGGGCGACACGACCGACGGCGTTACCGATGGCGAGACCGGCGGCGCGACGGGCGCGGCCGGCACCGCCGCCGAGAGCGCCGCCTACTGGCTGCGCGAACTCATGGCCGGAGAGCCCTGAGTCCCGCGACGCGTCGGGGCAGGCATCCGCGCTCCCGGATCCGACTTCGGAAAACCCGGTGCGTGCGGCGTGCCGCGCTCAGTACACTCGCCACGAACTCGCGCACCGCACAATCACCTTGGCGGCGCGCTCCGTGACCAGTGAGGGGAGACCGGCCGTGCGCTACCGCACCGCTGTTGTCGTCCCCCCGGCACGGTACGAGGTGATCCTGGTGTCTCCCGGCGCCCGGCGCCGGCTGCGCGGCCGGTACCGGATCTCCGCGACGAACATCTGATCCAGCGACAGGCTCGGTGACCCGAGCCGGCTGATCCCCCGTCAATTCCGCTGCTGGGCAACCTCGTTGGGCCTCGCCCACGAGAGTCGCCACACCGCGTCGGGGTACGTCGTCCGGCAATCGCGTCGCTCTCTTCCGTGGATCACCCCGAAAGGCCATGGGCCGTGCGTACCGACCTGCACCGTCAAACGACCGACCGACTCACCGCTGTCCGGAACCTGGGCATCCTCGCCCACGTCGACGCCGGCAAGACCACCGTCACCGAGCGGATCCTCTATCTCACCGGCACCATCCACAAGCGCGGCGAGGTCCACGACGGCACGACCGTAACGGACTTCGACCCGCAGGAGCGCGACCGCGGGATCACCATCTTCGCCGCGGCCGTGAGCTGCGACTGGGACGGTCACCGGATCAACCTCATCGACACGCCCGGCCACGTCGACTTCGCCGACGAGGTGGAGCGCTCGCTGCGCGTGCTCGACGGCGCCGTCGCGGTGTTCGACGCGGTCGCGGGGGTCGAGCCGCAGAGTGAGTCGGTGTGGCGCCAGGCGGACCGGCACGGGGTGCCCCGGATCGCGTTCGTCAACAAACTGGACCGCGCGGGCGCCGATCTCGACGCGGCCGTCGAGTCGATCCGCCGGCGGCTCCATCCGGCGCCGCTGGTGGTGCAGTTGCCGATCGGTACGGAGGACGGGTTCACCGGTGTCGTGGATCTGCTGCGGATGCGCGCTCTCGTCTGGGCGGGCGGCGACACGGATTCGTACGAGGAGGGCCCGGTCCCGGACTCCCTCGTCGAGGAGGCGCTTCGCCGTCGCCGGGTCCTTGAGGAGGCCGTCGCGGAGCTGCATCCGCTCGCGCTGGAGGAGTTCTGCGCCGAATCGACGCTCTCCGCACGGACGTTGGCCGCCTCGCTGCGTGACCTGACCCGTACGGGCGAGGGTGTCGTGGTGCTGTGCGGATCGGCGTACCGCAACCGGGGGATCGAGCCGCTGCTGGAGGCCGTGGTCGCCTATCTGCCGTCGCCGCTGGACGTACCGGCGGTGCGCGGCACGGCGTTCGGCGCCGACGACGGCGCGGAGCTGGAGCGGGCCGCCGACCCGGCGGGGCCGTTCGCGGCGCTGGTGTTCAAGGTCAGCTCGACCTCCACGGGCCGTCTGACGTATCTGCGGGTGTATTCGGGAACGGTCGGCAAGGGAGAGGCGGTGCTGGACGTGGTCAGGAGGCGTACGGAGCGGATCAGCCGGATCCTGCGGGTCCAGGCCGACCGGCACGCCGAAGTGGACCGGGCCGTCGCCGGTGACATCGTCGCGGTGGTCGGGGTGAAGGCCGCCCGCGCGGGTGCCACCCTGTGCGTACCGTCGGCTCCGCTGGTCCTCGAACCGCCGGCCGTCGCCGAGCCGGTGGTCTCCGTGGCGGTCGAGGCACGCAGACGGACCGACATCGAGCGGCTGGTGACGGCGTTGGCGCGGCTGGTGGAGGAGGATCCCTCGCTGGCGGTGCGGACGGATGCCGAGACCGGTCAGACGGTGCTGTCGGGGATGGGCGAGCTGCATCTGGAGGTCGCGGTGGAGAAGATCCGCCGCGCCCACGGGCTGGACGTCGGTGTCGGCCGGCCGCAGGTGGCCTATCGGGAGACGGTCGGGCGCGGCGTGTCGGGGCTGGTGTACCGGCATGTCAAGCAGGACGGCGGGGCCGGGCAGTTCGCTCATGTCGTTCTCGACACCGAGCCGTTGGACGCCACGGCGCCGGACGGCGACGGCGGCTTCGAGTTCCGGTCGGCCGTGGTCGGCGGCCGGGTGCCGCAGGAGTACGTCCGGGCGGTCGAGGCCGGCTGCCGGGACGCGCTCGCCGAGGGTCCGCTCGGCGGTCACCCGGTGACCGGGGTGCGGGTCACCCTGACCGACGGGGCGACGCATCCGAAGGACTCGTCGGAGATGGCGTTCCGTACGGCCGGACGGCTCGCGCTCCGCGAGGCGCTGCGGGCGGGCACGATGGTGCTGCTGGAACCGGTGGTCGAGGTCACCGTGACCGTTCCCGACGACGCGGTCGGCGGGGTGCTCGGTGATCTGGCGGCCCGGCGCGGCCGGGTCTCGGGGTCGACGGCACGTGCCGGTACGGCCGTGGTCACGGCCACGGTGCCGCTGGCGGAGCTGTTCGGCTACGCGACGCGGTTGCGCAGCCGTACGCAGGGCCGGGGCACGTTCACGGCCCGGCCCACCGGCTACGCCCCGGCGCCGGCCGCTCCGTCCGCGCCCTCCGGCGGCTGACAGCGCGGTGGCCCCGCCCGTTCTCGGGTGGGGCCACCGTCGCGGTGTGCCCTGTGGGGCCGCCCGGTCAGCGCACGGGCGCCCCCGGCCCGAGCGGTATCCCCATCGCCCACCAGGCCAGGAACAGCAGCGTCCAGGCCACGGTCATCGCGACGGCGAGCGGCAGCGTGTACGAGGCGAGCGTGCCGATGCCCGCGCTCTTGCGGTACCGCTGGAGGAAGCCGAGCGCCATCACGAAGTAGGGGCTCATCGGCGTGATGGCCGTCGAGCCGGAGTCCGCTATCCGGAACAGCGCCTGCGTGGTCTCCGCCGGCACACTCACCAGCATCAGCATCGGGACGAGCACCGGCGCCGCCAGTGCCCACATCGCCGAGCCGCTGGTCACCATCACGTTCACCAGCGTCAGCAGCAGCAGGATCAGCAGGAAGACGACGACGATCGGCAGCCCGCTGGACTGAAGTGCCTCGGCGGCCTTCACCGCGAGTACGTCACCTATGTGGGTCCAGTCGAAGTACGCCAGGAACTGGGCGATCGCGAAGAACAGCACCAGCACGGGCGCCATCTGCTTGATGCCCTCGGCCATCAGTTTCGGGACGTCGGAGGCCTTCTTGATCGAGCCGGAGCGCATCCCGTAGACGATGCCCACCAGTCCGAAGAGGAACGCGACGACGGCCGCGATGCCGTCCAGGAACGGGGACTCGACGATGCTGCCGCCCTCGCCGCGCAGCGGCGACGAGACCGGCAGGAGCGCCGCCGTCAGGACCACCAGGGCCGCCAGCAGCGTGCCGACCGAGCGGCGCAGCGCGGAGCGTTCCCGGTCGCTGAGGGTGAGCTGGCCCAGGTCGTCCAGGTCGGCGTCGGGATCGGCGTCGAGGTCGGGCCGCTTGCTGAGCACGTACTTGGTCACCAGCGTGATCACGATGGCGAGCAGCAGCGAGGAGGCGATGTTGAAGAACCAGTTGCTCAGCGGGGACACGTACGCGTCGTCCCCGCCGACGATCTGGGCCGCCGCGGTGGTGATGCCGGCGAAGATGGCGTCGTTGGGGGTGGGCAGCGGACTGGCGTCGTACCCGGAGGCGATGGCGGTGTACGCGACGACGATGCCGAGGATCGGTGACTTGCCCACCGCGCGGAAGGCGAGACCGCCGAGCGGTACGAGGATGATGTAGGCGGCGGCGGAGGCGACGTGCGCGACGGTGCCCGCGAAGGCCACGGCGAACACGACCCACGACGCGGGGACGCGCGAGACGCCGACTCGCATCAGCGCGGCGAGGAATCCGCTGCGCTCGGCGACGGCGACACCCATGATGACGACGACGATGGTCGCCATCGGCGGGAACGTGGCGAAGTTCTCGATCATCGTCGAGACCGCCATGGCGAGTCCGTCGCCGCTGAGCAGGTTCTGTACGACGACGGTCTTGTCGTCGGCCGGTGAGACGACCGAGACGTCCGTCGCCGCGAGTACGGCGCTGATGACGGCGAGGATCCCGGAGAGGATCCAGAACAGCCAGAAGGGGTGCGGCAGGGCGTTGCCGGCGCGTTCGATGACGCCCATGGCGCGGATGATCAGCGGCAGCCGGGGCTCGCCCGGGTTCTCACCCGGTGAGTCCGGGGCGCCGGAGGTGCCCGGTGGTGCGGGGGTCGAGGTACTCATGTGCGGCTCTCCTTACTCGCTTCCCGCGTCAGCGGACTGTTCTCGGTGTCCGGTACTGGCGCAGGAACTGCCACATCACCTCGTGCGCCTCGATGGTCTCGGTGACGTATCCGCCACCGCTGTAGCTGTCGGCTCCGGGCCAGGTGTGACCGCCGTCGGTGATGGCGACATGGTGCACCTCGGCACCGTGGTCACAGCCGGTCCGTCGCGTGATCGTGATGTCGGGCTCGATCGTGCGGGTGTGCGGACGGGCGCGGCAGTCGTTGCGCTCGGCCCAGCCGGCGGTCCAGTCGGGGATCGCGGGCAGTCCGCGCTCGGGGTCGCCCTCGTAGGGGATGGTCACGTCGCCCGTGCCGTGGAAGTCGATGACGGGTACGGGGCGCGAGGGGCGGCAGTTCTCGCCGGTTTCGGGGTAGAAGGCGCCGGCCACGGGGGCGATGGCGGCGATCCGGTCGGCCATCCGGCAGGCGAGCAGGCCGGTGAAGCCCGCGCCGTTGGACTTGCCGGTGGCGTAGACGCGCCGCTTGTCGACGCAGAGGGTGCGGTTCAGTTCGTCGATCAGGTCGCCGGTGAAGGCGACGTCGTCCACTCCGGCCGCCGCGTACGGCGCGCCCTGCCAGGCCTGCCGGTCGCCGTCGCCGGTCCCGATGACACCGTTGGGGTACGCGACGATCGCGGGCAGGTTGGAGAGTCCCGAGAACTCCTCCGTGCCGACCCCGGTGTTGCCCCGGCCGTGGAAGGCGAGGACGACGGGCCAGTCGTGGCGCGGGGTGTAGTCGGCGGGCAGATGGAGTTGGTACGTACGGGAGAGCCCGCCGCTCGTGAGGGTGCGCAGTTCGCTGCTGCCGGGCTGCTGCGGTGCGGGCTGCCGGCAGCCGGTGGCGGGCGCGCCGGCCGGCGTCGGGACGGCGGCGGTCGCCGTGACCGGGGCCAGTGCCGAGCCGACGAGCGCGAGTCCGGCCGCGGCCACGGTGGTGCGCAGCAGGGCGCGGGCACGGCCGGGGGTGCGGCGTCGGCCGCCGGACGGGGACTGCTTCATTGCAGGCTCCTTCTGCCGTACGGCACAGGGGCGCGTACGGCTGGGATGTTGAGGGGGACGAGGGTGCGGAAAGGGCGCCGGGAAGCCCGGAGGCCGGGAAATGGGCGTGCGGAACCAGGCGCGGGGTGCGGGTACTGGTGAGCGGCGTGCGCGCCGCGTACACGGGCGCACGGGGGAAGTGGTGGGGCGGGAGGGATCCTCGCGGGATCCCGTTACGCGTCCAGCCACTCCTTGACGAAGGCCACGATGCGGGACACGGCCGTGTCCACGATCGCCTGCCCCGCCGTGGCGGTGGCGCGGCGGGGGTCGCCGAGCACACCGTTGGCGCTGAGCCGGTCGTAGCCCACCGTGAGCGCGGGGTGGCCGCGCCGGGAGAGCCGGGAGAGCGGATCGAGATCGGCGGTGGCCGTCGATCCGGGGGTGAGACGGTCGGTGTGCACGAGATGGGGCGCGAGGTGCAGCATCTGCGCCGTCTCGGCCTCACCGCTGTGTCCGTGCACCTCGCTGACGCGCATGTCCGCGACGGCGTCGGGGGCCAGGGCGGTGAGGGGCGTCCAGGCGAACTGGACGTCCGGCCGGGTGACGAGCAGGTCCTGCGCGACGGTGCCGAGGGTGGCGTTGTTGCCGCCGTGGCCGGTCACGACGAGGATCTTCCGCCAGCCGTGCCGGTGCAGGCTGTCGACGTACTCGCGTACGACGGCGGCGAACGTCGTGGTGGAGAGCGTCACCGTGCCGGCGAATGCCAGGTGGTGCGGGGACACACCGACCGGCAGGGCCGGACCGATCACCGCGCGTCCGCCGAGTTCGGCGGCGACCAGGTCCACCACCGATTCCGCGCGGACGGTGTCGGTGGCCATGGGCATCCCCGGGCCGTGCTGCTCGAACGCGCCGGCCGGCAGGATCACCACCGGGCTCGACGTCACGGCGTCGGCGGCCTCGACGGTCGTCATCTCCGCGAGCCGCAGCGGACGTCGGGTCGGTGAGAGTTCGGCGGAGGTCACCGCTGTCCTCCTTCCGGAAGGGTGGCGTCGAGGGGGGTGTCCGGTTGGCCGCCCGGGGGATCGGCCGGGGATTCGGCGGGGAAGTCCGCCGTGAGGACCGCTTCGCGGATCGCCACCAGGTGCGTACGGGTCAGCCGCTCGGCCGCCACGGCGTCCCCGTCCCGTACCGCGTCGAGGATCTCCAGGTGCTCGGCGTGGTCGCGCGCCCGGTCGTTGTAGCGGTGCCGGATCTCCACCTGGTCCCTGGCGCGGACCTGGAGCAGGGCCTCGACGGCCTCGCGGAGCAGGGTGTTGCCGCTCGCCGCCGCCAGCGCCACATGGAAGTGCACCGACTGTCGCAGGGACTCCTCCGGCGGGTGCAGCGCGTTGGAGGCCGCGGACTCCAACTCCCGTACGGCTTCGGGCATCCGCACGTTCGCCGCGGCGGCGGCCACGGCGGGCTCCAGCACCAGCCGGGCCTCGACCAGTTCCAGCACCGAGGCGCGGGTGCTGCGCGGCAGATGCGGGTTGGCCATCAGCCGGCGCCCGATGCCCGGACCCACGTAGGTGCCGGATCCGTGCCGGAACTCCACCACGCCGGTCGCCTCCAGCCTGCGCAGCGCCTCGCGCACCGTGGGTGTGGTGACGCCGAAGCGGCGGGCGAGGTCGCGGGAGGACGCGAGGGCGTCTCCGCGACCGAGGCGTTCCGAACGGATGATCTCGACGATGTTGTCCGCCAGACGCTCGGACAACGACAACTCACTGCGACTCATGAAGTGAATAGATCACTTGATCTCTCACGGTGTCAATGGTTGTGACGGCGACTTCTGGCCGCCGCGATCAATATCGGCCGGTGACCGCGGCGGCACCCTTCCTCCCGAACTCCTTGGCGGACATATGGGGCGTATTCTGAAAATCTGCCGAAAGGATCGAGATGATGGCCGACGAGTCACGAGGCGACGACGTGTACCAGCCCGAGAACTCCGACGTGGACAACGGCCCCTCCGACGATCTCGATCTGGAGAACGTGATAGGCGAGCGCGGGCTGGACGACATGATGACGGAGGGGTACTCCCCGCCCGAGCGTCCTCTCGGCGTCAACAAGTACGGCGTCACCGGCGAGGAGCAGCGCGAGGGCGAGACCTTGGAGCAGCGTCTCGCCCAGGAGGCTCCCGAGGTGCGCCCGGAGGCGGGCGACGGCGTCGGTGACGTGCCCGGGGGCGAGGGCGAGCCGGTGGACACGGAGACGGGTGACGCGCGGGCGGGACGGCTGGAGGCGGTCGACGACATCGCGCCCCGCAGGCACTCGGACGTGGGCGCGCGTGACGTCGGGATCGACGGCGGGGCCGCGTCGGCCGAGGAGGCCGCCATGCACATCGCCGAGGACGAGGAGATGGACGGCTAGGGGGAGTCTTGTCCGAAGTTGCGTACGAGGGACCACGCGCCCGGTGAGATCCGAGAGGGAGGCCGTCGTGCGAGGGGATGACCGACTGGCGCGGTATCACGGGAAACGCCGGTTCGACGCCACCGACGAGCCGCGCGGCGACAGCGCGGGCCGGGCCGCCGAGCTGTCCTTCGTCGTCCAGATCCATGACGCGCGCCGGTTGCACTTCGACTTCCGGCTGGAGGTGGACGGCGTGCTCAAGTCCTGGGCCGTACCGAAGGGCCCGTCCACCGACCCCGGCGACAAGCGACTGGCGGTACCCACCGAGGACCACCCGCTGGAGTACCGGGAGTACGAGGGTGTCATCGCCTCCGGTCAGTACGGGGCGGGCCCGGTCATCGTCTGGGACCAGGGGACCTATCTGCCGCTCGGGGCCGACGGCCCCGCCGCCTTCGCCGACGCCCTGGACAGGGGCCACGCCTCGTTCCGGCTGATCGGACGGAAGCTGCGCGGCGCCTACGCGCTCACCCGGTTCCGCGGCGGCGCCGACGGATCGGGCGAGGCATGGCTGCTGGTGAAGAAGACCGGCTCCGGCAGCACGCGCGGCCGGCGCGCCACACCCGATCCGCGGCGGGCCCGCTCCGCGCGCACGGGCCGGACACTGAGCCAGGTGAACAGGGGGACGCCGGAGGGGACGATGTTGGATCATGGAGCCAATCGCGTCCATCGATCCGAAGGCAACGACCATGCTTGACGCAGACGACGTCCGTCGTATCGCGCTGTCCCTCCCGCGCACCCTGGAGAAGGAACTCTGGAACATCCCCACCTTCCATGTCGCGGGCCGGATGTTCGTCACGGTCCCCGACGACGGCACGTCGTTCGCCGTCCGCTGCCCCAAGTTGGAGCGTACGGAGCTGATCGCGGCGGAGCCCGACAAGTTCTGGGTCCCGGCGCACGAGGCCAACTCCTCATGGGTGCGGGCCCGGTTGGTCGCGCTGGAGGACGAACAGGAGCTGTATGACATCCTGGTCGACTCCTGGAAGCAGACCGCCCCCACGGATCTCGCGGAGTCCTTCGACAACTGAGCAGGAGCCCCCGATGACTTCGAACGACGCCGTGTCCGCCGCCGACGTGCCCAGGAGCGCCGCGCATCCGGTCGAGGCGAACGGCGTGCGTCTGTGCGTCCAGACCTTCGGCAGCCCCGCCGATCCGACCGTCCTGCTGATCTGCGGCGCGGCGAGTCCGATGGAAGGCTGGGACGAGGAGTTCTGCGCTCGCCTCGCGGCCGGCGGGCGGCAGGTCGTGCGCTACGACCCGCGTGACACCGGTCGGTCCGTCACCTCTCCGGCGGGCGCCCCCGACTACACCTTCAACGATCTGATCGCGGACGCCCTCGGTGTGCTGGACGTACTCGGTGTGGAGCGGGCGCATCTGATGGGCATCTCCATGGGCGGGGCGCTCGCGCAGTGCGTGGCCGTCGCGTACCCGGAACGGGTCGCGACCCTCACTCTTGTCTCCACCAGCCCGGCGGGTCCCACCGAGGCGGAGCTGTCACCCCCGTCCGAGCGCATGCGCGCGTCGTTCGCCGATCCGGCCCCCGAGCCGGACTGGTCTGACCGCGCGGCGGTGATCGAGTATCTGGTGGCGGGCGAGCGGCTGTTCGCGGCTCCCGCGTCGTTCGACGAGGAGGCGGCACGGGAGCTCTCGGGCCGGATCGTCGACCGCAGCACGGACATCGAGGCGGCCTCGAAGAACCACTGGGCGCTCGGGGAGGACGAGAAGCCGGTGACGGTACGGCTGGCGGACGTGGCCGCGCCGACTCTCGTCCTGCACGGCACCGAGGATCCGCTCTTTCCGCTCGACCACGGGCGGGCGCTGGCCGAGGGGATCCCCGACGCCCGTCTGGTCGCCCTGGACGGGGTCGGTCATCAGGCACCGCCGGCCCGGGTGTGGGACACGGTGATCGCCGCCGTCCTGCGCCACACCGACCGGAACTGACCACGCCAGTCCCGGTCCGGTCGCGTACGGCTTCACTCCGGGATGCCGTAGATGTCGAGCCGTGCGTCCACGCGGGCCAGGACAGCGAGCCCGCGGGCGGGGGCAGTTGCGGGTACGGCGGTGAGTTCAGTACGGCAGGGGCTCGTCGGACATGTAGGGCGGCGCGGGCTCGTACTGCATGTACCGGCGCACCGCGCGGGCGTGGTCACGTCCGTGCAGCCGGCCGACCAGCCACAGCGCCATGTCGATCCCGGCGGAGATGCCCTGACTGGTGACCAGGTTCCCGTCCACGACGTAGCGGGCGTCGCGCACGACGGTGACATCACCGCGGATCTGCATCTCGTCCTCGAAGCCGTGATGCGTGGCGACCCGCCGGCCACGCGCCGGACCGGCCTCGTGCAGGAGGAGGGAGCCGGTGCACACGCTGGTGACCCACTCGGTGTCGGCGGCCGTCCGGCCTATCCACTCCAGCAGCGTCTCGTTCTCCACCTCGCGCCGGGTCCCCGCGCCGCCGGGCACGAGCAGCACATCGAGCGGCGGGCAGTCGCCGAGCGTGTGGTCGGGCAGGACCCGCATCCCCTTGCTGCACCGGACCGGGGCGGCGCGCTCGGCCACCAGCACGGCGCTGTCGCCCTCGTCGCGCATCATGGCTGAGGAGGCGAACACCTCCCAGGGGCCGACGAAGTCCAGCTCCTCCGTACCGTCGAAGATCAGCAGTCCGTACGTGGTCATGGGCGCTCCTTGGTCGTCGTATGTGGTCCCTTGGGGCCACTGGTCGTCAGTTGTGGTCTTCGGTGGACCGGAAGCGGTTCCGGTAGTCCGTGGGTGTCACACCGCAGTGGCGGTGGAAGGCGCGCCGCAGCGATTCCGAGCTGCCCAGTCCGCAGCGTCGCGCGATGGCGGTGACCGGCTCGTCGCCGGCGGTCAGAGCCTGCTGGGCGGACTCGATCCGTACGCGTTCCACGTACTCCGCGGGCCCCATCCCCAGCTCCGCGGTGAACCGGCGCTGGAGGTGACGCGGGCTCAGCCCGGCGTGGGCGGCCAGATCCGCCAGGGTGTGCGACGAACCGGGATCGGAGTGGACCGCCATGACGACGGCCCGGATCGGATCGGTGGCGGGCTGCGCGGACCAGAGCGGCACGCTGAACTGCGCCTGGCTGCCGGGTCTGCGCAGGAACAGCACGAGACGCTGGGCGACGGTGTGGGCGACCTCCCGGCCGAGGTCGTCCTCGACCAGCGCGAGGGCCAGATCCATCCCGGCGGTCACTCCGGCGGACGTCCAGACCCGTCCGTCGCGTACGAAGATCGGCCGGGTGTCCACGGTCAGCTCGGGGTGCTCCCGGCGCAGCTGACCGTCGCGGCTCCAGTGGCTCGTGACGCGCCGTCCGTCGAGGAGCCCGGTGGCGGCGAGCAGGAACACGCCGCTGCACACCGAGGTGACGCGGCGGGCCGTGGCCGCCGCCTCGGCGATCCATCCGACGAGGGCGGGGTCCTTCGCGGCGTCGTCGACCCCGTCGCCGCCGGCCACCACCAGGGTGTCGATCCCGGTGGGCGCCAGGTCGGCGATCGAGTGGTCGGCATGGACGCGCAGCCCGCTGTTGGAGCGCACCGGGCCCGCGGCGGCGGACACGATCCGGCAGTCGTAGCCGGGGCGGTCGCGGCCGTGCCGGCCGGCCTGCTGGAACACCTCGAAGGGGCCCGAGAGGTCGAGTGACTGGAACCCCTCGAAGATCACGAAGACAACACGTCGTTGCTGCACGTCATTCAGCCTGCGGCCTGCGCGCTCATGTCGTCAACGACGTACGACCCACACTTCACGCCATGGGCCGGGCGATCTGGTCGGGTGAACCACCGGCCAGGCTGCCGATCAAGATAATTCGATCATGTTTGAGTATCTTTCATGAAAAATCGCCTGAAACTCAGCATGTTCCTGGTCGCGACGAGCGCGGTGGTGGTGGCCGCGGGCCCGCTCCCCCTCACGGCGCCGCCGGCCGCCGCCGAGCCCACCCAGCCCTACCTGGCACCGCTGCACCGCTCCGCGGCCCCCCTGAACAACCGCTACATCGTCTCCATCGACGCCGCGTTCGACGCGAGCAAGCTGCTCAACCGGGCCGGGGTGAAGCCCCTGTTCACCTACAACAGCGTGCTGCGCGGTTTCGCGGCCGAGCTGAGCGCCGTCCAGCTCAAGACGGTCCGGACGACGCCCGGCGTGACCGCCGTCGAGCAGGACTCCGAGATCAAGGCCCTGGAGACCACCGCCTCCGACAGCCGGGTGCCCGCCCCGACCTGGGGCCTGGACCGGATCGACCAGCAGGCGCTGCCGCTGGACGGCCGGTACGACACGAGGAACACCGGCAAGGGTGTCACCGCGTACGTCCTCGACACCGGCATCGACTACGAGCACGAGCAGTTCGAGGGGCGCGCCAAGCCGGGCTACGACGCCATCGGGGACGGCCGGGACGGCAAGGACTGCCAGGGTCACGGCACCCATGTCGCGGGTACGGTCGCCGGCCGTACGTACGGCGTGGCTCCGGAGGCCGGCCTGGTGAGCGTCCGGGTCCTGGACTGCCAGGGCAAGGGCACCTGGTCGGGGATCCTCGCCGGCTTCGACTGGGTCGCCGACAACGCCAAGCAGCCGGCCGTGCTCAACGGCTCCCTCGGCGGCCCGAAGTCCACCGCCGTGAACAGCGCGGCGACCGCGCTGACGCGGCGCGGCGTGCTGCCGATCCTCGCCGCCGGCAACGACGCCGTGGACGCCTGCTCGGTCTCACCCGCCTCGGCGGACGGAGTCGTGACGGTCGGCGCCACCGACAACACCGACAAGCAGAGCGGCTTCTCCAACCACGGGAAGTGCCTGTCGCTGTTCGCGCCCGGCACCGCCGTGGAGTCGGCCAAGCTGGGCGGCGGCACCACCACGCTGAACGGCACGTCGATGGCCTCCCCCCATGTCGCGGGTGTGGCCGCGCTCTACAAGGCGGAGCACCCGGACGCCACCGCGGGTGAGCTGGCCGACTGGCTGGGCGGGGCGGCCACGCGGAACAAGCTGACTGCCGTCAGCGAGGATTCGCCGAACCGGCTCCTGTTCACCGACGGGCTCTGACAGAGGGGCGCCGACGGCCGGGCGACAACCCGTATGGCGCATGAAGAAGCGATTCAGCAGCGTCTGTTCGAGCGATGAACAGAGGTGGCCGGAGAACATCCGCACGGGCCGGGACAGGCTCTCGGCGACCTGTTCCACCCCACACGCACCATAGGAGTGTCCTGTGCGACTTCGTACCACTGTGGCCGCCACCGTCGGCGCCCTCGCCCTCGTCATCACCCTGCCGACCTCGGCCGGCGCGGCCGAGGGTGACTTCACCTACCGGCACAACAACAACCAGGCCGGCATCGCGCAGACGGCGGGCCTGATCGACCCGCAGAGCCGTGAGTGCATCACGCTCCCCGAGGTCGAGGACGCGCGGTCGGCGCCGGCGCACAGCCCCCGCAACAACACGGACGCCACGGCGACCGTCTTCGCGGGTGTCGACTGCGAAGGCCCGCACTTCTCCCTGCGGCCCAACGGGGGCCACGCCTCCGAGCGGCTGAAGGTCCGTTCGGTCGTCTTCAGCTGACCGGCTGACCGGTCGAACCACCGACCGGGGGGGGGGGGGGGGGGGGGGGGGGGCGCGGCCGCCCCCCCCCCCCCCCCCCCCCCGGCTCGGGCACCGGCGCCCCGTAGCGCGAGGCAGGCCCGGTGGGCACAGCTCGGCTCAGCTTCCGAAGTACCCGTCGAAGTTGCGGGAGAACT